>NZ_JAUSNF010000051.1 GCF_030646255.1 Candidatus Burarchaeum sp.
GGGAGTTCGTTGCACGCATTCCTCGCGGCTGGGCGCGGCTGGTTCATGGTTTCGCTGCTTGCATTCCTCGCCGCTGTGCTGTGCAGAACAAATATGATTGTGCTCGTAGTGCCGATTCTTGCATTTGAGTATTTGAGGGCAAGCAAGGATGGACAGGGTGCAAGGCAGAGCAGGGCGAGCCGGCTCGCACAGTCTGCAAAGGCACTCACGCCATTCGCACTTGCATTCGTCCTCTCCTTCGGAGTCTGGCTCGTGCTCGACAGCTTCTTGCAGATGCAGACAATGTCGAAAACTTTCGAGCACTATTTCACATATGCCACGGGCTCGAACCAGGATTTGACTTCGAGGCTTTTGAGAACCGCAGTTTCATTTGGAAGGGTGTTTGCTCGGCTTACTCCGCCAATGGCACTTGCACTCGTGATTTCTGTTTATGGTTTGTGGAAAGAGAAGAAACTACTCGGTAAAAAAGAGGTTGCGGTACTTGCACTGCTATTCGCGTGGATTTCCATTGGTCTCCTTACGGTGCTGCTGGTTACGCAGGGCAATGTGCCGGCATATTTCTCGCCCATAATTCCGGCAATCGCAATCGTGGTCGGGAATTTCTGTACAAGGGCGAAGATTAGTGGCTGGAAGTGGTTTGCATTTGCACTCGCAATTGCGCTAAGTTATGCAGGCCTGCTTGGCTACCTTGATTTCAACGAGGTGAACCTGCTGCTCCTACTGGCCGCAGGCATTGGCGCATTCGTACTCGCACTCGCATATTGGCTCATAGACAGGAATAGGAGCCTTGCAAGGCTGGCTGTTGTGCTTCTTGCAATGAGCATGGCATCTTCCGCATTCATGCTGGATGGACTGCGCACCTATGACGCAATGCGCTCGCAGTCGGTTGCCGATGCTGCGGAATATTTTGATATGGTGGGCGCGCAGAAAATTGCGGAATCGCAGGAGCGCACGCTGGACCTCTACGTGAACGCGACCGTGCGCCAATACACTGAGCAGGGAACTTGCGCCATGGTTGACGGCCGGCCCTGCCCTCCCGATGAAGTTGCAAGCTTCCCGGCCGGATTCTACGTCGTGAACTTCCCGCTCAGGCCGCTTGCGCTCGACCCCGCGGTGGGCGCGCAGTTCAGGTTCAACCTTTTCTATGAGGAGGGCGTCGGGAACTGCACACTCGAAAGGATTTACAGGGCCCATGACATTGTGCTGAGCGAGATATACAGATGCTGAGAAGAGCTATGGAAAGGGATTGTGCTGCAGGAAATATGCAGGTGCTGAGGTGAGTGATGCATGGCAAAAATACTGGTAACCGGGGCCGCGGGCTTCATAGGCTCGCAGCTATGTGATGCGTTGCTCGCGCGCGGGCACGAAGTTATGGGCTACGACAATCTGTGCGCAGGAAAGATGGAGAATTTGAAGGGGGCGCTAAAGAGCAAACGCTTCAGGTTTGTGCGCGCGGACATATTGGACGAGAAGAAGATTGCAGATGCTTGCACGGAAGTCCAAACAATCTATCATCTGGCCGCAGACCCAGTAGTGAAGGACAGCGCAGAGAGGCCCGGCAGGTCATTTGAGCAGAATGTTGCCGGCACGTTCAGGGTGCTCGAGGCTGCGAGGAAAAGGGGCGTGAAGCACTTTGTGCTTACTTCGACTTCCACAGTCTACGGCGATGCAAAGGAAATTCCGACGCCGGAGAGCGCGCCGCTTGAGCCCATAAGCAACTATGGCGCAAGCAAGCTTGCGGGCGAGCACTACTGCGCATCCTATGCCCACACCTATGGCATCAGGGCCACGGCATTCAGGTATGCCAATATTTTCGGCGAAAGGAGCGGGCATGGCGTGATGTGCGACTTTTATGCCAAGCTCAGGGCCAACCCGCGCGAGCTCGAGATACTGGGCGATGGGAAGCAGGACAAGTCTTACTTGCATGTGGAAGACTGCATTGAGGCCAGCCTGCTGGCTGTTGCAAAGCAGCGCACAGTGTTCGAGGCCTATAACATAGGGAGCAGGAAAAAATACACTGTGGACGAACTTGCACGAATCATATGCAAGATAATGGGCGTGAAGCCGAAATTCAGCTATACTGGCGGAAAACGTGGTTGGGTTGGCGACGTGCCGCTCATGCTGCTTTCAACCAAGAAGATTGAGAAGCTCGGCTGGCGCGAGAAGATTGGGTTTGAAGATGGTGTGAGGCGCTATTTGAAGTGGCTGGCTGCTGAAGGAAACTGAACTGATGCAAAAATAGACTGGCCTGCCTTCACAACCTAGTCCTTCAGCCTGTAGATGCGCACTGGAAGGCCTGGCCCTATCTGCGCCGGGTCTCCAACATATGGATAGACCTGCTCAAAGCCATCGATGTGCCCGAGGAAGAAGCCCTGGTAGAATACTGAATCATAGGCAAGGCCTGCGCGGTCTTCATAGCCCGAGCCGGCTGAAGGATACATTACTAGAAACTGCTGATAGAGACGGCCATCTGCGAGCGTGGTCTGGCCCTGCCCCATCAGATAGCCGCGGTTTTGCGTGCTGTTCGCCTCATTAAGCATGACGAGCTGGCTCTGGCCGTCTTGCTCATACGCACCCACACAGTAGCCGGAAGTTCTGTGCGAGGAAATTGAGCGCACGAAAGTTATGTCCGTGCCCTGTACGTTGCAGACATCTGCAGCCGTCGGGTTGGCTGGCACGAAGACGCGCTCAAAAGAGTGCTGGGCCTCGCAGGGGGACGAACCGACCTGGCGGGGCACGAACTTGGTCTCGTTGTTCTGCACGCACGAGAGGTAGACCAGCGCGCCCCACTTGCCTATGAGGTCCTGGTCCAGCAGCAGATATTTCGCCTTGTGCTCGCGCATCCACTGCGCCGCATGCTCGGGCGTGTTTGACACGAGCAGGTCGGCCATCTGCAGATCCTGATACATGTACGGATGGTCGTTGCGCGTGATGGTCTTGCGCTGGCCGAAGAAGTTCGTCCAGTGGCCGTAGTCCCACCAGTGTATCACGCGGTCGTCCTCTGCCACGTTGTTCCTGATCCAGTCCATCGGGTCTATCCACCATTGGGGTATGCGCGAGCAGTAGAGGTAATAGGCAGTGCCGAGGGCCCTTGCCTTCTCGCCCTGGCCCAGGTCTATTGCATGCGAGTCAATGTACGGCTGGAGCGCGTTGCAGTCGACCACGGTCTGCCCGCCGAATTCGGTGTAGATTTCCGGGCTGGCCGAAGCCTGGATTACGAATAATATGGGCACTGCAGTAAGAAGCATTAGGGCCATGCCGAATGCAAATGCGCCGTTGGCGTAAAGGGCGCCCTGCTTTTCATCAGCCTTTGTCAACTCGGAAACCAGGCGCACGAGGCCGCCAAGCACCACGCAGAAGCCGACAATCACGACGCTCGTGAGCTGGAATACGAACTTTATCTTGCCCAGGCCGACCCAGACAACGGGCAGGACCATGAATGCAAAGAAGAGCGAATGCTTGGAGTCGCGGTACCAGGCCATTGCAAAGGCTGATGCGGCAATAAGCCCGAAAATAATCAAACTTGAAATTCCCTGCAGGAAGCCGGACTCGAAAAGCCATTTGAGCGGAAGCCCGAGCGGGCCTATTGCAGCTACGAAGTCATTGCCCGTGCCGCCCTCTTCTGCCACTGTGTTGGCCATCGCATCTGCGGGAAGCGTCTGCGAGGCGGCGCCCTTCACATAGCCGAGTATTGGCGGGCCCAGGGGCGTGAACAGCAGCACGAGGCCGCCGAGGACGAGCAGGACCGCCAAATAGTTGAACTTGTCGCTGGCCATGTCAAAGAGCTTGAGCTGCTCTATTGCATAGATGGGAAGCAGCAGCACCTTTTCGTGCATGGCCCACTCGCGCTTGTGCGCAAGCTTGTCTGAAATGGCCCATAGCGCATAGTAGAAGTAAATCGCACCTACCACTGCGAGCGGATCCATGGATATGTTGAATATGAAGGAGAGGTAAGGGAATGCGGGTGCGGTGAAGCCGCCATAGTAGGAAAGAATCAGCTGGGCGCCTATGCCAAACGAGATTATGATTGCGTTCAGCTCCAGGAACTTCCAGCTCGTTCTTCCTTTCAGGTAATCAATGATTCCCTGCACGCCGATGTAGCCGGCCATCAAGAGATAGGCCTGCACGTCGGATTTTGAACCCAGAGTAAGGGCGGCGAGCGCGATTCCTGCGAGGAGCGCTGCGCTCCGCTTCTGCCGCGTTATGACTAGCAAGTATGCTGCATAGAAGAAGAATGCGCCGAACACGCCCCAGGGCGTCTGCTCGTTTTCCCACGCCGCAAGTTTCTCGATTATGCGCGGCGCGAAGGCCATGAGGCCTGCCGCGATAAGGCCGATTTTTCGGCCGTACGGCTCAGATAAGAGAAGATATGCGAAAAATACTATTGCAGCCGCGACCACGGGCGGATAGAATGCCTGCGCAAAGCCCAAAGCATACAGGTCAAAAGGCTTGCCCGCGTTGTATATTGCATACCATTGTGCGCCAAGGTAGTTGGAGAGCGGCGGAGCCCTGTGCGAGGTAATGTTTGGATACCATGCCAGGTCATCAATCCGGGGTATCTCGCCCGCCTGCACTATGAACTGCGTTGCGCGCGCATAATAGTACGGGTCAAACTCATAAAAGAATGCGCCTGCATTCGACGGGAAGGCACTCTGCATCCGTATGTAGAAGGCTGTGACTATGAATAGCAGCAGCAGAAACCAGTGCCAGTTCTCACGCAGGTTGAGCTTGACGTCGAGCGGGAAGATTTTTTCCTTGAAGCAGAATGCCAGGCCGATGATGCTCAGCAGGACTGTGTTTGCGATGAACAAATCATGTGAGAAAAGGATGCCGACGAATGATTCTGCCATCAATAGGAATGGCGGAATTACAAGGCCAAGCGCAAAACCGATGCCGAGAGCCTCGGGCACGCCCATCTTGAGCCTGCGCACAAGAGGCAGGGCGAGCAGGAAGCCGGGAACTATTATCGAGATTAGCGCCAGCAGTGCGGGTACTAGAAAGCTGATAAACTCCATAAACTCACTCAACGCACGCAGGAAAATGGGGGAAAATAATTAATAAGCATTTTAAGCGCTTTCGTGGGAAAGCAGGTCGTGCGAGTTTCTGTTGTGGGTGCGGGTCCTGCGGGCTGCGCAGCTGGAGCGCGGGCTGCTGAACTGGGCGGGCGCGTCTGCATCTATGAAGAGCACGAAAAGATAGGCGAGCCCGTGGCCTGCTCGGCCATAGTCTCACGGAAAGGGCTGGAGGCCTGCGGCGTGCCCTACGAGGCCGTGACATTCAACAAACTCAGGGGCGCGTTCATCCACTTGCCCGGCGGGCTTGTGCTGTGCGTGAAGGCTGGCCATGACGTGGCGAACGTGTTTGACCGCGCGAAATATGACAAGCTGTGCGCGGAAAGGGCGGAGAAGGCAGGCGCAATGATTGAGGTTGGAAGGCGGATTGAACCGCAGGGGATGAAAAAACTTGCAGAAGCCGGTGCGCTGATAGGCGCAGACGGATTTTCCTCGCCAACTGCAAAGGCATTCGGTTTTCCGGCCATCAAGGACCATGTTTTCTGCTACCAGGAGGACATAGAGGGTGCGCATTTTGTTGATGAAACGAGCGTGCACGTGTTTGTTTCGAACTCGCTGTTGCCGGGATTTTTCGCATGGGCAATCCCGCTGGGCAAGGAGAGGGCGAGAGTCGGATGCGGAGTAATGCAAGGGCATAACCCGAAGCAGGCGCTTGACAGGCTGGTGGAAAAGGAAGGGACTCTGCGCGAAATTCTCGATGGTGCGCGCACAGTAAGCAGGCTGGGCGGCGTGATTCCGGTTTGCATGCGGAAGCAGACTGCAAAAGGCAGGGTTCTGCTTGTAGGCGATGCTGCAGGGCAGGCCAAGGCCACGACAGGGGGCGGCATTTACTTCGGCAGCATGTGCGGCAGGCTTGCAGGCGAGGTTGCTGCGCAGGCAAAAAGCGAGAAGGAACTGGTGGCTTACGAGAATCTTTGGCGCACGAAGTATGGAAAGGACCTAGAAATTCACAGGCGCATGATGGATTTTGCAGCAGGCATTGGGGATGGACAACTGTGCAGCTATGCGCGGCTTGCAAAGCAGTTCGGAATCGAGAGGTTCCTGTCCGAGCACGGCGACATGGATTCGCCGGGCACCATGCTGGAAAGCCTCAGGAAGAGCGGCGGCCTGCTTGCGGCGACTGTTGGAAGGCTGTTTGGAACGCAGGCGTGATTGATTAATAAAATTGCACGAGATAGGATGCAGTGAATACATGGTTGTTGTAAGACCGAAACATGTAGCGCTCATACCCGACGGCAACCGCAGGTGGGCGCGCAGGCATGGAAAGACGCCTGTCGGGGGCCATGCGGCTGGCATCGACAATCTGGGCAACCTGCTGAAATGGTGCCGGGAGTTCAAGGTAAAGGAGCTCACTGCGTGGGGTTTTTCGACCGAGAATTTCGACAGGCCGCCGAGCGAAGTGCACGGGCTCATGAAGCTTTTCGAGAAGAAATTGCTGGAGGCTGAGAAAAGGAATGAGGTGCACAAATACAAAATAAGGGTGCGCGTGCTGGGCGACCTGGACAGGTTTCCTTCCCAGCTCCGCAACAAAATACGCGAGCTTGAGGGCCGCACTGAGAATTACAACAATTACCACTTCAACATCCTGCTCAGCTACGGAGGTAGGAAGGAGCTCGTGGCCGCAGTGAACCAGGCGCTTGCAAGCGGCGTGCGCAGGGTTGATGAAAATTCATTCCGGAAGCTGCTCTGGACCGCGCCGCTTTCCTCAGACCCGGACATAATAATTCGAACTGCGGGCGAAAGCAGGATGTCGGGATTCCTGCCCTGGCAGGGCGCGTACAGCGAGTATTACGTATCGCAGAAGCTCTGGCCTGAATTCGGGCGCGCGGATTTTGTGAAGGCTCTGCGCGAGTATTCGAAGAGAAAGAGGCGGTTTGGCAAATAGTCCGGGCCGGCCAATAAACTATTGGTTTAGCTGAAAGAAACGAAAGAAGAAAAAGCGAGGAAAGGCAGGTAAGAACGTGGCACGCATATATAACAGGACGCGGAATGAGGCGCTTGCCGATTCGGCAGAACTTGCCGACACTTTTTTCTCGCGGGCGCGCGGACTGATGTTCAGGCGCAGGATTGAAAAGCCGTTGATATTCATATTCGATGAAGGCCAGGAGAAAAACATGCGGGCCTGCGCCATTCACTCGCTCTTCGTGTTCTTTTCCTTCTCGGCAATTTATCTGGATGCCAAGAAGAGAGTGGTGGATGTGCGCGTGTGCGGGCCGTTCTTCTCGTTCATGATGCCGCGCTCCGAATGCGCCTACCTGATAGAGGGCGAGCCGGGGCTGACTGGGAAAGTAGGAGTTGGAGATGTGCTGGAGTTTTAGATTGTGCTGAATGGGCGGACGCGAAGGATGTGCTGGAGTTTTGAATGCGCGTAAAGGGGCAAGAAAATGGGATCTTACGAAGAAAGAAAATTAAGGGGGCCGGTTAAGGCCAGAAAGCGGGAGGAAGAGCTGCTGGGCTGGGAGATTGGCGCATGGAACTGCGATTACAAGGTTGGCATGCCAGGGTTGAGTGATGAGGAAAAGGAGGTTGTGGCTGGACTGACGGAGAAGTTCCGAGAGGCGACAAGGCATGCCGCGGTCGAGGATAAGGAAGATGCAAAGCGCGAGATGGGAAGGCTGCTCGCAGATTATTGCGAGGAAAGAGGAATTGGGATTGAGCAACGGCAGGCAGACTACCTCGTCCGCACAGCTGTCGCACATACATACGGCTTCTCTGCGCTCGATGAGCTGCTGATGGATGACGAACTCGAGGAGCTTGCGGTTGTCGGCATCGGCAAGCCGATTTTCATCTACCATCGCGCGCGCGGATGGCTGAAGACAAATTGCGCGTTCAGGAATGGCGAGGCACTTATTGATGTAATGAATAAGATGGCGCGCGGGGTCGGCAGGAGAATCACTTTGCAGAGCCCGCGGCTCAACGCAGTCCTGCCTGACGGCTCGCGCATGCACGCCTCGATTCCGCCGATTTCCGAGTATGAGCTCACAATAAGGAAGTTCCGGCGCAACCCGATTCACGTTGCAGACCTGATAGCCTACAAAACCTTCTCGCCCGGCTCGCTTGCGTTTTTGTGGATGCTCATGCAGGCAGATGCCTCGCTTGTGATTGCGGGCAACACGGCGAGCGGAAAGACCAGCACGCTGAACGCGCTTTTCCAGTTCATCTCGCTGAAGGAACGTGTGCTCATCACTGAAGAGACGCCGGAGATAAACGTGCCGCATGAGCACAAGGTCAAGCTGCTCTCGAGCGCCGAGCTGGGCATCCCGATGAAGGAGCTGGTTGCAGACTCGCTTAGAATGAGGCCTGACCGCGTGATTGTGGGCGAGGCGCGCACAGCGGAGGAGGTTGGCGCGCTGCTCGAAACCATGACGAGCGGGCAGGCTCGGGGCTCGTATGCAACTTTCCACGCGCAGAGTGCGCGCGAAGTGCTTGTGCGCATGCGCTCGCTCGGTGCGCTGCCGAATGACCTGCAGTCGCTTGACCTCATCGTGGTGCAGAGGCGCCTGATGCGCTATGACCCGAAGGCGAGGAAGGGGCATGAGGTGCGGAGATGCACGGAAATAAGCGAGATTGTGCCGCCCGTAAGTGCGGCAGATGATGCAAAACTTCCGGCCCTGCGCATGATCTTCAAATATGATGCATTCAAAGATGCAGTAGTTGCTGCGGAAAAAAGCAAAATTCTCGCCGGGCGCGTATGCGAGAGCTTCGGCATTTCGAGGAAAGAATTCGATGCTGAGCTTCAGCGCAGGGCAGAATTCCTTGCAGGCCTCGATGTTTCGCGCTCATTCGACGAAATAACGCGCGAGGTGCAGCGCTTCTCGTTTGCGGACTTTGAGGAAGAGACGCCGAAGGCAGCAGCAGCTCCGGCCGGCGTGGCGTTCTTCAACTCGGTGTTCGAGTAAGTTCGGTTTTTAAAGTTGCTTTGTGAAAAGATAAACTAGGCCTAGGTAACTCAGCTTGGTATAAGAGTGCCAGACTCATAATCTCCGCCTGTGAGACAGGCGGCTCAAAATGGCACCAAAGTCAGTTGAGAAATCTGGAAGCCGCGAGTTCAAAAGCCGTGACGGCAAGCCGTCAAGATTTGCCAGCAAGGCTGTCAATCTCGCCCTAGGCATTGAAGTGGCTAAGTTAGGTAAGTAGTTGGAGCGGCCCACTTTCCGCTTGACGCGGAAAGGGGTCCCTTTCTCGGAGCGCCGAGAAAGTGGACGGGCAATAGTCCGCCTTCAGTACTTGCAGCATTCAACTAAGCGGCCGAACGGCCTTGCACGGCTTAAACGGCTTTTTCACCGGCGCGTTTCACCCCTCCTCCTTCGCTCTCCGAAGATCATTGCATGACGGATTCGGGTCTCGTTTCTGTTCCGGCTAAGGGCCTTGAACCCTTTTGTAAAGCCTCGTCGTGGGCGGAACTTCCTCACCTAGGAAACCTATGTTTGCTGAATTTCACGTCCCTTACAGGAAATGAGTCAGAAAACCCGGCGTCCTCAGCGTCAGCTGCTGCCCACCGCTCCGTATGAATCGCTCAGTCTGGGCTTAAAAACCCACCTATGGGTTTAAATTTCTCTTTTGGGTAATTTTGGTGTGGGAGAGGTGGGCGCATGGATAAAAACGGCGTGAAGAAAGTCTTTGGAGCCATTAAGGCAGGGAACCTCGACCACTTGAACGAGCTAGTGGTAACAAAGGAAGACGCGAACGTGACAAATTCGCAGGGAATGCCGGCACTGACCTTTGCTATTCGGGAGCACAAGACCGAGGCAGCCTTGTTCTTTATAGAGAGAGGAGCAGACGTGAATAAGGGCTTTGAAGATGAGGAATATACTGGTGGGCGCCTAAGGGGCGTTGAAGATGCTCCGATAGAAGACGCGGTGATTACAGATAACGTAGAGGTCATCCTTGCTCTTTTAAATAAGGGAGCGGATCCGGAAAAGGGAATCGACATGGCAGAGGCCAGCGGGCATTATGCCATGAAGGGCAAGATAGAGTACTGGGTTAGACGTAAGGAAAAAAAGGAAGAACTCCTTGAAGGGGAGAAAAAAAGCCCGGCTGACGTGCGCAAAGCATTTTCTACTGATGACGCAGGCACCCGACTCAAAAAGCAAGAAGTCAGGATACCGAATGGCGGAAAGAAAGCGGCCCAGTAAATGCATCAGGTGTGCGGTTTTGAACCCCTACGCGCCCGGCTTGGTCTTGCCGTCCACGCAGAAATACATGCCCGAGAACTTCTTCAGCTTCGGTATTGGGCAGGTCGGGCATATGCAACCGTTCTTGTTGAATGAACAGCCGCGCTTGCTGACCAGGCAGAAAAGCTGGTCTTTCTTGCCCCGGGCGCACTCATTGTAGCTCGGGCACGGAGGGCAGACGCATTTGGCCATGAGTTCCTGGAAGTTTTCCGCTGCCATTAAATCACCTCGTGGATTTCCCGTTCTTGAGCAGCCGCGCAAGAGACACGCACTCGGCCGCAAGGTCTTTCTTCATGCCCGCGAAGAACTTGCTCCTGCTGATGCGCTCTGCATCCAGCTCGCCATCCTCCTTGCTTTCGCCGACCCAGTAGGCTATTGCGAATGGCGGGAGGTGGAAGCCCATGAATGTGAGGAAATTCAGAAGGTTTCCGCCGACGTGCTGCGCGCCGTCCTCATGTCCTATCACAACCACGCCAGCCACCTTGTCCTTGATCAGCCGCTTGTTGAAAATCGAGTACTGGTTCTCGACGCAGTTCAGCCGCTCTATGACCTTCTGCATGAGGCTCGAGCAGTTGTTCCACCTCACAGGAGTGCCAAAGAGCACGATGTCCGACTCGAGAAGCGCATCGTAAATTAGCTTCATCTGGTCGTCCTTGTACTTCAGGCTGCTCTGGCAGGGCCAGGTGCACAGCTTCGGGTTCTTGGAGTAGTTGCCTTCGCAAGTGTGAATTTTCAGGTCCGAGACGCAGATGAACTTAGTCTGCGCGCCATCGGCGGCCATCAGGCCGAGCACGTCCTTGAGCGCGGCCTCAGTGTGGCTTTCGTCTTTCGCCTCTGGTGCCCTGTTGGTGGCGGAAATTGCGACTGCCTTGAGGGAAGGAAGCTTCATCTTGCGGTCATCGGATGCCGGCTATAAAATAGTTTGCGATGCTTTTGCCTAATTTCCTGCGCCAGGCATCCCTGGGAACCCGCCCTTCATCATCTTTTCCATCTGCCTGCGGAAGCCGCGGTTGTGCTTGAACTGGCCCATCATCTTCTGCACCTTCTCGAACTGCGAGAGCAGGTCGCGCACGTCCTCGGGCTTCCGGCCGCTGCCGCGCGCAATGCGCTCAAGCCTCGAGCGGTTCTTCTTTAGTAGAGCCACGTCCTCGCGCTCGGCGGGCGTCATGGAATTGATCATTACCTCATAGGCCTTGAGCTTTTCCTCGCTCTGCTCGACCATGTCCTTAGGTATATCGGGAGCACCGAGCATCTGGAACACGCCCTTGAGCGGGCCCATTTTCTTCGCTGCCTTGAGCTGTTCGTAGAATGTCCTGATTGTAAACTTATCCTCGAGCAGCGCCTTCTCATCAATCTTCGACTCGGCGCTTACCTCATTTACTTTCTCAATTAGAGCTTCGAGGTCAGGGAAGCCTAGTAGGCGGCCCACGAACTTCTTTGCGTCAAAAAGTTCCAAATCCTCCTGCTTCTCGCCAGTGCCGATGAATGAGACTTTCGTGCCGCTAGCTGCAACCGCACTGAGCGCGCCGCCTCCTTTTCCAGAGCCGTCCATCTTCGTAATTATTACGCCAGTAAGCCCCACGGCCTTGTTGAATTCGTCTGCCTGCTTCTTTGCGACCTGGCCTATGTCGGCATTGAGCACCAGCAGTTTTTCGTCGGGCTTGAACTCGGCATTGATTTGCTTAAGCTCGTGGCTCAGCTCATCATCAAATGCGCTGCGGCCGGCAGAGTCCAGTATAAGCACGTCTTCCTTTGCCTGCGCAAGCGCCTCGCGCGCAATCTTCGATGCGTCTATCTCTCCTTTCTTCCCGTAGAAGTGCGCGCCCGCCCTTTCAGCGACCTGCTGCAACTGCTCATAGGCTGCAGGCCGTGCTACGTCGCAGCAAATCATTGCAACGCTCAGGCCTTTCTTCTTGAAGAAGTGCGCGAGCTTGCCCGCCGTAGTTGTCTTGCCGCTTCCGAAAAGCCCGAGCAGCATGATTTTCTGCTTTGCAATCTTGGGCTCATGCTTCTCGCCCAGCATGGCCGCGAGCTCCTCGTAGACCACTTTCACGACGTGCTCGCGGCTGTCAACGCCCTTGAGCGCCTTCTCGTCCAGCGCCCGCGCCTCGATGCGCTTGCTCAGCTCGCTCACGAGCGCCACGTTCATGTCGCCCATGATGAGCACGCGCTGGATTTCCTTCACTGTCTCGCGCACTACGCGCTCGTCCACTAGCGCTGCGCCAGTTAATTTTTTGAGTGCCCGCCGAAGGCCTGTGCCAAGGTCCATGTTACCGCCTTTCAGCATCTGCAATTACGAGGAAATCTCCGCCTAGCTTCAGTATTTGTGCATTTGAGAGCTTTAATGCATTCCGCACGAGCGCAGCGCCCTTGCCGCGCACAGGTGAAACCGCGCCATCGCCGCCGATTATTTTCGGCGCAATGAAAGCATAGACGCGGTCCACAGCACCCATGTCAAAGGCAGAGCCTATGAGCTCGCCGCCGCCTTCGACCAGTACGGAATGCTTGCCCATGGAGAAAAGCCTGCGCAAAAGCTGCCTCAAATCCACGCGCGTTTTGCCGCATATGAGGACACTGATGCCCGCAGCCTTCAGCTCCTGCTCACGCGTCTTATCCCTTGCCTTGGAAGTCACGACCAGCACCCTGTCCTTGAGAACGCTGAATACGTTCATGCCCGGCCTTATGCGCAGGCGGCTGTCGCATATTACGCGCAGCGGCTCGGGCATGCCTTTTGTGCGGCAGGTGAGCAGAGGATTGTCCAGCATGACAGTGTTTGAGCCGACCAGAAGCACGTCGTAGGAGCCGCGCAGCTTCCGCGAATACGCGCGGGCCACAGAGCCGGTTATCCATTTTGAATCGTTTGTCTTCGTGGCTATCTTTCCGTCAAGGCTCATGGCATAGCGCACTGCCACGAGCGGCATGTGCCGCTTCAGCGAAGAAATTATGCGACTGTTGATGATGCTGCATTCGCGCCCGAGCACGCCTGCCCTTGCATCAATTCCCGCATCGCGCAGCAAGGTCATGCCGCTCACAGACGGATTCGGGTCTTTGGCTCCGATGACTACGCATGCAAGGCCTGCCTTGATGATTGCGGGCGCGCAGGGCGGCGTCTTCTTGCCCGTGTGCGAGCAGGGCTCGAGCGTAACATACAATGTGGAGCCGCGTATTTTTTCCGCATGCCCGCATTTCCTGACATTTGCAAGGGCATTTATTTCCGCGTGCGGACCGCCAGCATATTCGTGATGGCCCGTTGCCAGGACCTTGCCGTCCTTAACCAGCACCACACCCACGTTCGGATTTGGAAATGGGTCGGACTTCTTAGCTTCAGTAAGAGCGAGCCGCATGAAACGCGCATCGTCGGAAAAAGAACCCATAAAATCAGTCCGCGTAGTGCCCGAGCTTCACGATTTTTGTGGCAAGATAGCGCCTGTTGTACTTGGTTGGTTTTGTGTGCAGGGGAATTCGGCCTGCAACTTTGATGCCGTGCATGCAGACACTATACATCTTGAGCGGGTTGTTCGTGAGCAGGAGCACTGACTTGACTCCGAGGAACTTGAGCATCCTTGCGGCAGGCCCGAAGTCCCTCCCATCGCGGCTGAAGCCCAGCATCTCGTTTGCCTCGGCAGTGTCATAGCCCTGCTCCTGCAGGGCATAGGCGCGTATCTTGTTGTATAACCCTATGCCGCGGCCCTCCTGGTTGAGGTAGACTATTATTCCGAAGGGCCTGCGCGCCATGAAACGCAGTGCGGCTTCGAGCTGGGCGCGGCAGTCGCACTTGAGCGAGCCGAAAACGTCGCCCGTGAGGCACGAGCTGTGTATGCGCACGGGCACCCGAGCCTTTCCCTTCACGTTGCCCTTTACGAGCGCGGCGTGCTCCTTTCCGTCCTTGTCCACGAATGCATACACGCGGAAAGCGCCGAGGCGCGTAGGCAGTTTTGCATTTGAGAATTTCATTGTGATCACTTCATGCCAGTGACTAATTTTTTTGCACCCATCACTGCGCGCTCCGCATATTCCTTTGCCCTTGCATTGGCCTTTGCATAAGTTGCGCCCGGGCCTATGACGCCCAGAGTTACGGGCTTTTCAAACTCCAGTGAGAGGGAGGTTAGGGCGTTTGCCATCGCGCTTGCAATGAACTCGTCGTGCTTTGTCCCGCCCGTCACTATTGCGCCGATTACCGCGACCGCGTCAATGCCGCGCATTTTCAGGAGCTTCTTGGCTGCAAGGGGCGTGTCGTAGGCGCCTGGGACGCGCACGACTTTTGCAACTGCGCAGCCCTCGCGCCTCGCACATGCAAGCGCGGCTGCCAGCATTTTTTCCGTAATCTCGGCATTAAACTCGCTCACGACCAGACCAATGGAAATTGTTTCCTTTTTCATTTCCTTCCACCTTTCCTTTGCTTTTTGATTTTTACAGGCCCCTCGTCAGGGAAGCCCTGCCTCACACCCATGCCTGCGCGCAGGGAAAGTTCCTGCGGGCTCGCGACAAGCAGCACGGCATTCACTGCGTGCTTCCTCGCCCTGTTCTCGCATATCCCGAGCAGCTGCGCGTCGTTCTTGGCCTCGTTCTCGTGCACGAAGACCTCGACTATATGCCTGTTTGTGAGCATCTTGGCCATCTGTATTCCGAGGCTGGCCTCATGGCCGCACTGCGTGTCTATGGGCTTCCTGCCGACCATACCCAGGGCCAGCACCACGTCGCACTTGTCCAGCTCCAGCAGGCGCTTGCACTCGACCGCCAAATCCTTTATGCCCGGCACGGTGCGCCTGACAATCTCGACGCGCATGCCGAACCTCCTGCTTATCTCATCGGCTGCGAAGCTCGCCATGTCCACGCGCGCAAAGGTCGTGTCGGCCATGCCCAGCTTCACATTCCGTGACATCATTGCAATTCCCCCAATATATCCTTGCCGATTATGAAAGGCGCGTTCATCTTTTTTGCCAGCAGCTTCGCGCGTGCAGAAGAAGTGGCCTTGCCGGTCCTGCCATCCAGCATCTCACATAGCGCGACTGCAGGCGCGATGCCAGCAAGCTGTGCGAGCACAGTTGAGAGCTCGGTGTGCCCCTTGCGGTTGCGCAGGCTGCGCGAGCGCAGCAGCTGCACATGGCCCGGAGCCTTGAACGAGTTTGCAAATTCATCGGCTGGATGAGATCTTGTAGCCATTGATTTTTTCACCAGCTTCCCGAGCTCGCGCATAGTTGTGGCCCGGTCAATGTCAGTGACGCCCGTGAACGTGTCCTGGTGGTTGACTGAAACTGAAAACGCGGACTTGTCCCCGTATTTTGCCTTGCGCAGGACGAGGTTCCCGGGCACGAGGCGCGATGAGCGCAGCAAGTCGTCCATGAAGGGCAGGCCCAGCGCCTCGCTGGCCTCGGCGCCCACGGCCACACACATGAGGCCGCCGCCATGCTGCCGCATGAGCGCAACCTTCCGCGGGGTCGCGAACTGCGCGCCCAGCAGGATGTCGGCCTCGCCCTCGCGCTCGCTGGAATCGAAGAGTATGATGAATCCGCCGCGCCTCAAAGAGGCTAGTGCGGCAGAGATGTTGTCCATGACGGGAACTTCGAAGTCCACTCTTTTAAAAGTAGCTACCAAGAAATGGGTAAGCGTATGGCAGTGCCGCCGGATTCCACGTCATCCTGCTTGCACAAGGAAAAGGATGCGGTTTGCCTCTGCGCAGCTAAACCACGCTTTCCGCAGGCCTGTGCGCATTCCGGGCTACTGAAACCAGGCTAGGCAAGGCATATGCGCGTCCGTTCAGTTCGCAATAGGCAGAATAGCGAATAAGAATATCGCTGACCTTGCCTGCGAGTTCGTTGTTGCCGCTCGCAATTGCGAATAAGCGAGCCTGCTCAAGGAAGTAAAGATTGGATTTTTTCATTTTCCCCAAATTCAGCCCGTCTTTTGAAATTTCATCGATACCGAACTTATAACAAAATTCTGCGCCGCGGAGAAGGATTTCGTGTGCCTCCGAAGAATTGTCGACGGCCAGCTCTTTGAATGTGCTATCGGCCAATAAATTTAGCAGCGCAACCTTGAACTTGCCCACGGCAACGGAGTCCGAGATAGATTCGGGAAGGAGCTCGATTGCTGCAAGCCCTTTTTGGGCCGCAGTATTCACATTATGGCTATGATCGGCCAACTGATAATGACGGGCAGATTTCCTAAAGGCGCGGGCTGCTGCAAACCGGATATCGGCGGCGTTGCTTCGGCCGCCACGATAGGAATATAGTTCAAACCCGCTACCTTCATGCTTTTGCGGATGCTTGGCATCGTTGTCTTTCTCGAGCAAATCGGCCAAGGCCAGCAGGTAATTGCCTTTTCCGGATGTGATTTCGGCCATCGCATTCTCTTTACGTTCCGCTGCGAGATTCGCGTAAAATATACGGTCGCGCACAGAATCCGTGCGATGCTCGGGCGCGAAGCAAACCGGATCGGCATTTTTGAAGAGAGAATATAGCAGGTCAAATACCGCGTCCAGGGAGCGTGAATATTTTGGATCGAGTAAAATTGCCTTTTCTGCTCGCTCTCGCATATCCGGGTCGTTCAACAGCGCTTTGCCTATTTCCGAGGCCTTTTCAAATATGTACCGGTCTGTCCGGGCTTTGATGGCATAGGTGGAAAACGCAGTGAAAACTGCAGAATCAGGCTCGCCACGGAATTTCTTGCTCTTTTCAAGCAGGTGGTTGGCAACTTCTGCAACAGTTTCGGGGCCGCAGAGCTCATTGGCAAGTTTAAGGGCGCGGAGGATGTTTTTAGGGTAATGCGAGAACCGCGCCGCTTCAACGGCTTGTTCCAGCAGCAGCTCGTCCGCGGCGGTCCGGGTTTTTTTGTTCGACCAGTTATAAGAGAGGGAATTGCGGTTCGCGATCATAGATGTGATGATTGCGTCATCACGCTCGATTGTGGGCGTCTTGCGGTGCTTCCTCTGCCAGAAATCACGCAGGAAATTTTTTTGGGGCGAGGAGAAGTCCGAGGAATTAAATCTATTTTTTGTAGGAACAGTAGTTTGGACTTTTGCTTGAACCTGACCCATCTTGAGCACCCCTACAGGAATAGGTGTAAATATGCCCAGGAGAATTTTTAAAGGTTCAGACGAAACCCATGACATCAGAGCAGGCTTTCGACACGCCGGTTTATCTCGCGGGCACGCTTTGCCGTAACAGTGAAGCTCTTCTTCTGCTCGCCCAGCTCGTCCAAATAGATGAAATACCAGCCCTCGCGCGAGAGGCGCCACGCAATCATGGTCGTCATGCCAGTGTTCTCTTCCCACGTGCGCAGTTCGGCAATCTTGAACTTCTCCAAACTCAAGCTGCCCTTGTCCCAGGCCTTGCACTCAAAGCCGAACTGCTTGCCGCGCTTGAAAAGGAGGATGTCGGGCGAGGGTGTGCCCACGCCAGAGCCTGCTGAGCGGATGACGGAGTAGCCCTTCTGCTGGAAGAGGTCGATGAGTTCGCGTTCAGAGCGAGAGCCTTTTTGGTAGGTGCCGAAGGTCATGCGCACAGCCTCGTAGCTTACGCATAGAACTATGCAGGCAAGTTTATTAACCTCGGAGCGGCAAAGTTTAACGGGATGGTGAGCGTGAGAAAATCAAACATCAGAGGCACGGGCCGGGACTTTACAGGGGCCGGGAGCTCCTCGAAGTAGGCGAAGCCGTTCACGCTGAAGAACTCACCGACCGCGACACCAAATTCTTCAGGAAACCGATTGCAGAGATAGCGTGCTCGACTGTGCGCGAGCCAGGACAGGCGAGATTGGTAGTGCCGACGTTCGGCCTCATTACGCCGCTCAAGGAGCTGGATGAGATTATCGAGCGCACGCGGCAGGAGAAAGACCTTCCTGGCGGGGACTGGAAGGAGAAGAAGGAGCGGCTGCGCATGCTTCTCAGCATGCGCGATGGCCTTGAGCCGAATTGTAAAGAGATAAATGAAATGACTCGTGAGGGCGGCTTGCTTAAGATTCACCGTGAGCTGCTGAAGAAAATGCGGGAAGATAGAGCCTGTAGTGAACGCGTAAAGGGCCGCCCGAACAGTACGAGGATTTGAGATTGGATGGCGAGCGGCAGGAAGCGCGGGTCAGACAGTACGAGGATAGGGACTGGCTGAGGAGGCAGCGCAGGCACACTCAGGGCATCCCCCGAGGGCAGTGCACGCCCTTTATAACATTTCCATGATTAGGTAATGGCATGAAGACGGACATCCGGGTGGGAGAGGT
Organism: Candidatus Burarchaeum sp.; assembly: GCF_030646255.1. GTDB lineage: Archaea > Micrarchaeota > Micrarchaeia > Burarchaeales > Burarchaeaceae > Burarchaeum. Next base: position 18,461 of record NZ_JAUSNF010000051.1, read on the forward strand.
AATGACCCGCGGCGTGGTTACGCTGGACGCGGCAGAAAGCGTCCTTGAGGCTGCCAAGGTAATGAAGAAGAACAACTTCGGCAGTGTCGTGATTACGCGCAAGGGCAGGGCAGTAGGCATAATCACTGAAAGGGACATTGTGCTCAAACTGGTATTGATTGGCAAGAATGCGAGGAATACCAAGACCGGCGATGCCATGAGCCGCCCGCTCAAGACTATATCAGCAAGCAGCACGCTCGCAGATGCGGCGGAAAGGCTCAGGAATTTGAAGATTAAGCGCCTGCCGGTTGTTGACGAGAAAGACAGGCTGGTGGGCATGATAACCGATGACGACCTGGTCAGGATATACCCGGGCCTGATAGATGTGCTGCTTGAGGAGGCTGACATACAGAAATTTGGAAAGAATGAGGAATTCACTGGAGCATGCGAGAAATGTGGCGTTTATTCAGAGGAGCTCGCCCGCGAGAGCGGTAAGCTATTGTGTTCGGAGTGCATAGAGGAAGAGGAAGTTTAGGCCAAGCAAGGGGATTATAAAGGGCCTGCACCCCAATAATAGCCGCTGTGCGCGGATGGCTGCGGGAGCAGCAAGCGAGCTTTGAACGCCAGTCAACAGCGCACAGCACATTTGCGCTCATTCTCTTCGCATGCTACTGGCACATAGTGATTGCATTGCGTGCGAGAAATCCCGAGCAGGGAAGGCTTGAAAGGAAGGAGAAGCTGCTCGGCCGCGTGCTCGCAAAGCTCGATGAATCGGTGGTAATTGTAGAGGGGAAAAAGGATGTTTGGGCCCTGCGGAACATTGGCGTGAAAGGAAAGCTCATGGAGGCAAGCGGCAGGGTGAAAGGAATCTGCCCGCGCCTCGGAGTTGCGGCGTGCGAGGCAGGGCTGAATGCGGATGAAGTGGTTGTACTGACGGACGCTGATGGGGCTGGCGAGGAGCTGGCAGCCATGCTCGTGGGCGAGTTGGATGCGAACGGCGTGAAGCCGAATTTGCAGGTGAGGAGGGATTTGAGGTTTGTGCTCGGGTTCCGCACAGTGGAAGAAATTCCGCGGAAGCTCGAGGAATTCAGGGAGAAAGTAAGGGGAAAAAGAATTGAAAAATCATAAACACGAAGGTGAATTGAATGGGAAAAACATACATAGACACAGTAAAATACGTGGTTTACTCAGAGGTGGAAATTGGCGGCATGATTGAAAAACCCGACGTGGTGGGCGCGCTTTTCGGCCAGACCGAGGGGCTGCTCGGCGACGAGCTGGACCTGCGCGAGCTGCAGAAAAACGGGAGGATAGGAAGGATTGAAGTGGACCTGCACGCGCGCGCGGGCAAGACGCAGGGCACCATACAGCTGCCTTCGAGCCTGGACATGGTTGAGACGTGTATTTTGGCCGCGGCACTTGAGACGGTCGACCGCGTAGGGCCGTACACTGCGAGCATAAAGGTCCAGAAAATAGAGGATACGCGGAGTGTGAAGAGAAAGACCGTTGTTGATAGGGCTAAATTCCTGCTTAAGAACCTGCTCGTGACCGAGATACCTGAGAGCGGGGAAATAAGCGAGCTCGTGCGGGCCGAGGTCAGGGTTTCCGAGATACTGGAGTTTGGGCCTGACAAGCTTCCTGCAGGGCCGGGCGTGCAGGACGCCAACGAGATACTTGTTGTCGAGGGAAGGGCAGACGTGCTGAACCTGCTAAAGAACAATATGGACAATGCGGTTGCGATTGGCGGGGCAAATGTGCCCAAGTCTCTCGCGGCGCTGTGCAAGCAGAAGGAGGTTACCCTGTTCCTTGACGGGGACAGGGGCGGCGACATCATAATGAAGGAAATTATGTCGATTGCAGAAGTGGACTATGTCGCACGCGCGCCGGCAGGCAAGGAGGTTGAGGAGCTCTCGCGCAAGGAGCTCATAAAGGCGCTGCGATCGCGCGTGCCCGTGGAGCAGAGTGATGGCGAGGCGAGCAGGCAGGAGTCTGAAAGCTCTCGCGCACCATTCAGGCTGCGCGAGCCCGTGAGACCTTCACTGAGAAGTGAGGTGCGGAGCATGATGGGCCAGCCGCATGTCGCGGCCCCGGCACAGCGCATGGCAGCGCCCATGCCTTCGCGCATGATGTCGTCATCACCGCTTTCGCCGGCATCGCAGCACGTGCAGGCGCAGCCCATGCAGCAGGCAGTTGCGCCCGCGGCATTCCAGCGGCCTGCGCCAGCACCCATCATACCAACGGCACAGGTGGCAATGCCATCAGTTTCCGATGAGCTTTACGCGAGCCTCGCAGAGCTCGAGAATACTGCAAGGGCCAAGCTGTATGATGAAGGCAATGCGCTGAAGAGCGAGATTCTTGTGAAGGACATCCTGCCTTCGCTCGAGTCAGCCTCGGGCGTGCATTCAGTCGTGTTCGACGGAGTAGTCACGCAGAGGCTTGTGGACCTTGCGGCCAAGAAGGGCATCAAGATACTGCTCGGGGTGAAGGTAGGCAACATCTTCAACAGGCCGCCGGGCATGTTCATAGGTGCGAAGAAGTAGGCATAAGAAAACTACCAAGATCCGGGGGGCCTATATCTGGGTGGAGGCGGACCAGGCAGTTCGCTTCCTTCCTTTTTTGCTTTTTCAAACTTTTTTTGCCAATCCTGGAAAGTAGCTTCTGCATGATTCTTTTTTGCTGTTTCATGTTTCGTGTTTTCTCTCGCTTCGACGATGGTTTGCTGTGCGGCCGCTATGAGCGTGCCGGCGAGTACACCCACCATCGCACCCATAACAACCCCAAACCAAGATGCGCTCGTATTTCCGTACACGACTAAAGGCACTAAAGGACCGATGACGGCACCTATCGCAGCACAAACGCCAATCGTTGAACTCATGCTTCCTCGTTCGTTTCTCCAAATCAGTCGATTACTACGCACTACACCCGCCTTCGATTGTTCTGACGCCGCAGTTGCAATGGGTTCTTTTTCAAGATGACTGAATAGGAAGCTGAGGTTCTGTGCGCGGTGATGGTTTCTGAAAGTAGTGTTTGCAATTTCTGGCGGCATAACTTGCTTTCTTCCTACGAAGTTCATGCTTAGAATTAGGTCATTTAATGTTTAAAAACCCGATAGAAACCCAGAGTGGTCGATGTCAATCACAGAAAGGAAACTATGGCCGCAGTATTGGCGGCATTTTTCTCTTGTGCCCGCTTTCCGCGAGCATGGCCTGCACGGACTCGACGAGCTTTGCATCGCGCACCCGCTTAGCAACTGCGGCGGGCTTCATTTTTTTATCTACAAGCAGCCGCAGGATTGCATCTATTTTTTCATAGCTTGAGCCGAGCTCGCGCTCAGCAGTCTGGCCGTGCCAGAGCGAGGGCGAGGAGGGCTTTTCAAGTATTTGCCGCGGCACGCCAAGCGTGCGCGCAAGCTCGCGCACTTCGGTCTTGTAGAGCGAGCCCAATGACAGAAGGTCGCAGGCACCGTCCCCGTATTTCGTGAAATAGCCCAGCAGAAGCTCGCTCCTGTCACCTGTACCGACTACAAGGGCGCGTGAACGGGCGGCAAGATTGTAGAGGCATACTGCGCGCAGGCGCGCAGTTATGTTGCCGGTTGCCAGCTCGTCCTGCGGAGCCAGGCCATGGCCATGGATGCGCGAGCTGAGCGAGTGCGCGAGGTCTGAAATGTTGAATTGACAGTGGTCAATGCCAAGCGAGCGCGCAACAAGATGGGAGTGTTCGAGGTCCTGCCTGCTGGTCGCGTGCGAAGGCAGCATGACGCCGATTACTCGGTGCTCTCCGAGTGCATCTGCAAGGAGATAGGCAGTTGTGGAAGAGTCGAGCCCGCCGCTAAGGCCCACTACCGCATTCTCAAATCCCGCATTTGCGAAATATTCTGAAGTGAGTTTTGAAAGCCGTTTTGCAAGTTCGGAGTAGTTCATATTAATCAACCGGCGTTCGGCTATTCCGTGTTCAATCATTTTGCGTTCAATCATCCTACATGTACGTCGTCAACGCGCCGCCCGTTCTTCTTCAGGACATTCCTGAGCCGTATGAGCCTGCCTGAACTGACGACATTCAGGAATTCCGAGCGCTCTGCCGGCGGCATGCGCACAGCCTCGCGCCAGATTGTGCGGCCTCCGGCAAAGCCGCTTGCGCCTCCGCGGCACGCAAGCTCAAGCTGCGACTTGAACTGCAGGAAGTCGGCCTGGTCGCTCAGCAGAATCCATGGAACCGGGACCGCGCCACTTATGCGCTTGCACGCCCGTATGGCAGTTTCAGCATTCATTGAAAATGTGGGGAACTGCGCACCCAGCAGGTCGCAGTAGGGCGAAAGTTCTCGCGCCGAAGCCAGCACCGAACCTTCCCAGAAGTCAAGTGAGACTTCGTAGAGGAGTAATTCGAGAAAAAGCGGAATGCCGGCAGAAAGGCAGTCCTTGCGCACACGCTTCAGCAGTGCGAACTGCTTGGCTGCGGAGTTTGGATAGCGCGGGTTGTAGTAAAGCTTGAGTTTTACCCCTGCAGCGCCTGCCTTGCGAGCCTGGAGCGGACTGGTTGCAGGGTCGAGCTGGGCAACGCGTTCGCCGCCCACCGCGGCATGGCCGCCTTTCTCGAGCGAGAGCACAAGCGCACTACCGTTGGTGAGCGCCTTTGCGCGCTGGCAGAATTTTGCCGCGTCATGGTCGAGTAGGGTCGCGCTTGCAAATGGCGAGAGGGCCTTGACGATGTCGCGCTTCACGTCACACAACTTGGCTGCAGAAATTGAGCGCGGGTTCTGGGGGTTGAGCATGCGCGCTAACGAGGTGCGATGGTCGGCAGCGAGCATTGAAATGAAGCCGTCTTCAACAAGGCTGAACAGGCTTGGCGTTGCAGACATCATGTTTACACCGGGACGCACAACAGTTTCAAACTCAGGCACGCATGTTTCAATTCAGGCACGCATCATACCTTGAAAGACTCGCCGTTCTTCGGCACGATTATTTCGTACTTCTTGCCCAGGGCATCCTTGAGCTCAGCGAACTTGTTTTTCTCCCCGTGCACAAGGAAGATGCGCTTGAGCGCCCGAGTAGTGCGCGCGAACTGCACAAGGCCCGCCTGGTCGCAGTGCGCACTCAGGTCGAATTTCTTCACAGTCATATTTATCCTTACCTTCTCGCCGTCGAGCTCGACCTGCTTTGCGCCATCGATTATCTGCCTTCCAGGCGTGCCCTCACTCTGGTAGCCGACGAATGCCAACAGGGAGTTGCGGTCGCGCGCGAGGGCCTTCATATAGGTGATGGCTGGTCCGCCAGTGAGCATGCCCGAAGTTGATACGATGATGGCCTGCTGGTTAAGCACGTCGCTCCGCGTGCGCGTCTTTGGTATGTGGAAGTGTTTGCTCCTGAAGGGGTCCTGGCCTCCGTGCAGCAGCCTGCGCCGCACCTCGGGCTTGGCGAATTCCAGGTTCTGCCGATAGATGCGGTTGGCCTTCAAAATCATGCCGTCCACGAATATGGGCACGGGGCTGAGCGCACCGCTTGTCATGTGCTGCTCAAGTATGAAAATTACCTCCTGCGCGCGGCCGACTGCGAAAGACGGGATGAGAACCGAACCGCCGCTTATGATAGCGGTTTCGATTGCATCTATGAGCTCCTTGGCCACGTCCTTGAGCGGCTTATGCGTGTCTTCCTTTGCGCCGTATGTGCTTTCCATTATGAGTGTCTCGGCCCGCAGGCCCTGGTGGCAGGCGTCGAGCAGGCGCGTGACGCGGTTGTTGAAGTCGCTGGTGTATAGAAGCCGCTGCCCGCTGTGCACGAGCGTCATGGCAGAGCCCAGTATGTGGCCGGCATTGTGGAAGGAGAATTTCAGTTTTTCGCCTGCGGTTTGATTGAACTGCAAGGGCTTGCAATGCGCGAGCACATGCTTTGTATCATCGGGCGAGAAATGATTGCTCAGCCGCTGGTAGTCGGCTAGAAGCAGGGCCATGAGGTCCTGCGTGGGCTTTGTCACGTAAATCGGGGCGCGGCATTTCTTGGCGTTTGAGTAGAGTATGGGAAGGTAGCCGGTATGGTCGAGATGGGCATGCGAGATCGCTATTTGCGAGTAGGCGCGGGCGTCGGCGTCTTCGAGCAGCGGGTTGCGCTCCTGGGGGGTTTTCGCACCCACATTGATGCCGCAGTCCATTAGGAGCGAGGCATTGCCTTCCCGCAGGCCTATGCAGTTGCGCCCGACTTCGCCTGCGCCGCCGTAAAAAGAGAGGTCCATGGAGGCATATCTGCACATATGCTTTTTAACCCTAGCAGCCGATAGCTACGACGTGGTGGACCTCAAGATGCCGTCGATGCCGTTCATGAAGAAGAAGGGCGAGGCAGAGAGGGCAAAGGAAGGGAAAAGAGCAAAGGAGCAGGCAGGGGAAGCGCCGTGGAAGGAAGCAAGCACGCCTGCACCGGAAGAAAGCGAGATTGACGCTCTCAGGCGCAAAGTGGCGCTTTACAGGCGCGTGATTGAGCGCTACCGCGACATGATTGAGAAGGCCGAGACTAAGACCGTGACCGAATTGCGCTCGCTGATTGTCCCGGAGGATCCTGAAGTTGTGAAGCTGCGGGATGAGATTCTTGAGGAGTTTAGGCCCTATATCTACCAGCAGCACTTTGAGCAGGTTGCGCGGAAGGCATACCAGTACGTGCTGGGCGAGCTGGCCAATGAGGAACTGCCCGTTGACTTCTGGCTCGAGCCCCGCGACATGATTGAGCTGAGGGCGGCCGACGAGATGGACAAGGCGGTGCTGCTCTGCTCGCTCCTGCGCTCGCTCGAGTGCGAGACCGCCAAGGTCGTGGTCGAGAGCAATGGCGAGAGGCACGTGTTCGTGGGCTTCCAGGTCGGCGGCAGGTACGTGCTGATGGACCCTGCGCACAAGAAGATTGTCGAGGGCGAGCGCGAGGATGTGCTGATAAAGCAGTTTGGCGGCGGCAGGAAGAATGTTTACGAGTTCAATGACAAGGAGTACGACGAGATCGTGGGCGGGCAGGAATAGCTGACTTTACGGCTGGTTTGGCGGCGCATGCGTTTTTTAATTTAAGCCCCCATAATAGGCATCTCTAAATAGCGCTTACAAGTGGTGATCACGATGGCAGAAGAACTCAACAGGTTTGAAAAGGCGAGGATTATCGGCGCACGCGCACTGCAGCTGGCAATGGGCGCGCCGCCGCTCATTGAAGTGAAGGACCTGACCAACCCCGTGAACATTGCGTTCGGCGAGTTTGAGAAGGGCGTAATCCCGCTTGTCGTAATACGAGACAGCTAATTAGAGCTGGCGTTGCTTAGCGGGAAGGGAGCTGAAATCAGCACTATAGTGAATAGTTCTGACTCCGAGCCCAGCAGCACGCGCTTTTCCTCGTCAACCCACATGTCGGCCTCGAGGATGTTTGCGGTCTCACCGTTGATTACGCGCATTGAGACGGAGCGTACCTTGAAGGCAGGCCTGCCCCGGAATTCCTCCCGCCCGAGTGCAGATATTGTGCGCAAGGTCGCATCATCGAACTCTATTGGCGGCGGATAGGTTATGCGGCTTGTGGAGCGCCACGAGAAGTTGTCGCTCAGCGAGAGCATCCAGGGCTGGAAAAAGTCGGTTGCGAGCTCATTGGCGCGCACCGCACCAGTTTCCATATTTATGCAGACGCTGGAAGAGGCCGCCGCTTCGACCGCAGCCGCGTCGGCGCGCACACCCATGCAGTCCCCGAAGAGGCCGAGAACAGTGTAAGTTATGTTGGCCTGCACGCCGGAAAGTTTGTATTCATAGATGTATTTTTCGCCAGGCATGAGCTGGAGCCCCACATTGGGCGAAAGCGGCTCGGCAGAGAAGTTGAGCGTCGTCTTGGTTATATCCACTGGCTTCGTGAAGAACAGGAGCACGACTGCGAAGAAGAGAACTATTGGGACAATATACCATAGTAGGGTTGTTTTTGATATGTGCACGGGCGCAGTATTGGGCGGGAAGGTTTTAATCGGTTTTTGGATGAAGGAAAAGGGAGAATGCGTCCGTGGTCCATGTGGAGTCTGAGAAAGCGCCTGATGTGCAGGAGCGCATTGCGAAAATACTGGCGAGCGGCGAGTTCCCGCACGTGAATGCCTACAGGCTCATATGCATGCGCTCGACGGGCGCAGGGGCGCGGGCATATGCGCGCATATGGAGCCTGCCCTCAATATGGCAGAATGCGCTGGGCATCGACCCGTTCTACGTGATAGAGGTGCTGAGCCAGCACTTTGACAAGCTGGACCAGGAAAAGAAGGACAAGGTCCTAATTCACGAGCTGCTGCACATACCGAAGAAGTTCAGCGGCGGGCTCGTGCCGCACACGTGCTTCGGGAAGAAAATTGATGAGAGGAAAGTAAGGGAAATTTATGAAAGGGTTTTAAAGAGCAGGAACGAGTATTAAGGACTATATGAATCAAATGCTGAAAGAAAAACTAGACGGATATAAAAAAAGAGCAGACGCATGGATCGATAGGCATCGGAATAAATTCACAACCCTCCTCAATGCAGTAGTTGTAGTGGTTGCATTGATCGGCGTCATCTTTTTGCCTGTTTTTAATGGATACTCTGTATATGACAACTACGTCATTGGTCCTCGTATTAAATTTGAAGTCGCTACATATCCACCCGAAGGTACGCAAATTAAGATAAACTACATAAATGTAGGGGGAACGCCGATTACGAACTTGGAAATAAGGTACTATGGTTTTTTTGATCCGGAATTATACGGAGTTAGTGCTGAATTAAAAAATAATTATACAAAGGTTGCACAGCTAAGTACGCGAAATCTTCAGAATCGCGGAGATTCTGGATATTTCTATATAGATATACGTGGACAGGGCATATATCCTACCTGTGAGTTGATTACTACTGCAACATACATGTCGGGGCCGAACCTGCAGCTATTTCATTCTGAAAATGGAGAGTGTTATTACAAAATTGATCCGCCCCTACCTGAAACAGTGTGCACTCCGGCACAACTTGAGTTTTATGTTTATTCACATGAAATCAAGAATTATACAAAAATAGTGCATTATCCAATTTCATGGGAAAAATTTAATATCGGAATAAACACACCACAAGGAATACCTTGTAAAAAGTATGAACTTTCTGAAAATAAAGAAAAACTACGCATGGTGGTAGCCGTACCTGCGAATGTTCGTGAAATGTTAGGTAAATATGTACTTGACAAAGCTAAACTCGCTAAAAAATATTGTTCTGAAGGAATAATGCCCCAACAGTGGTGCATTGAAAATAATCTAGATTAATTGTTTGATTTACTCAGTTTTTCGCCAGCGCCGAATCTATCGCCTGCTTCATCTGGTCAAAAGTCAGGTAGCCGACGTAGCGCCTGTTGTTTATGTAGAAGGTGGGCGTGCCCTCGACGCCCAGGGAAATGGCCTCGTTGCGCTCCTTCTCGACTTGCGCAGCCTTCAGCCCGCCGTCAAGGCAGTCGTTGAACTGCGTTGTGTCGAGGCCGAGCAAGGCGGCGTATTCCTTCAGCTTCGAAGTCCCGAGGTTGCCGCCTGCCATGAAAAGCGCGTCGTGATACTCGAAGAACTTGCCCTGGTCGGCCGCGCACTCGCTGGCCTCCGCCGCCTTCTGCGCATAGGGGTGGATTTCATATAATGGGAAGTGCTTGAATACGAATTTTATGTTGTCGCCATATGCCGCCTCGACTTTTTTCACTTCAGGGTAGACGCGTATGCAGACAGGGCACTGGAAGTCCGAGAACTCGATTATTGTGACTTTTGCAGTGGCCCCGCCATAAAACGGCTCTCCCGCTATGGAGGGAAGCTGGCCTGGAGGAACCTCAGTGCCCCCGTTGCCCGGAGTGCCGGGGCAGCCCGCCAACAGGAAGACAAAGAGAAAGATGGGGAGGAGTATTGGCAGCTTCATGGTATCTACCCGTATGCACATCTTGCTCGTGCATATGTCCTGCTCTTGCATAATCAATGTCAAAGAACGCATCAATAGACGTGCTCGTTTGGGTAGAGCTCTATGCCAGTGGGCGCAAATCGCATGAGGAACAGCCGCTCAGCATAGCTCGTGCCGCGCATCTTTATGACCTCGAGCGCGCGCAGGCGCTGCTCGCCCTTGCGTATAGTGTAGAGGTAGATTACGCCGTCGGCGAGCGGCTCGACATCGAACTGGGGGAAGGGCGTGCCGAAAGAGTCCACGCGGCAGTCCGAGGTCAGCATCACCGTGCAGCCCCACTTCTTGAGCTTTGCCAGCAGCTTCATTACCTCCTGCCGCTTCCTCATCTCATTCTCATAGAGTACTGCAAAGGAGGTGACGGTGTCCAGCACGACGCGCCGTATCTTGAGCTCCTCTATCTTGTCGTGAATCATGAGCTCCTGCGCAAGGAAGTGGTCGACCTCGTGCGGCGGATATTCGAGGAACATGAACTTCTTCTGCTTTTCAAAGTCCGCGAACTTCCAGCCATAGGCAGACATGTAATCGTACACGCGCGGCTTTTCCTCCTCGAAGGAAATGTAGAGCCCGTTCTCATTTGCATTCGCAAGGCCGTGGTGGAGGAACTGCATTGCAAATGTCGACTTGCCTGCGCCCGTGCCGCCGCTGATTGCGATTATGCTGCCAGAAGGATAGCCGCCACCGAGCAGCTCGTCAAGGCCGGCCAGGCCAGTGCTTACGCGTTCCATGCATTGATTACCTCACAAACATTTTAAACTTCAGATACGAATGTGCAGACTATGCGCCCGACAGCCTTAATAATATTAGCGCTTGCGCTCCTTTCGGAGGCAGGCATGGCCTATGCTGAATGCCCGAGCGGAAGCGCGAGCATCATGGTGCCGGCAGTGGCGGGCGAAGAGGGGAAAATTCTTATGCTGTCTGTAGAATCAATGCCGGGCCATGGCGAAGTATTCATGTCAACCGCGCCATATGTCGGCCTGCAGACGCAGAATTCCGAAAGGATTGCGGTCTCGGTCGCAGCATGGATACTGGAACAGAATGCGAGTGAGTGCGACTTCCTTTTCAGGATTGGCGGGGACGTGGACGAAACTGAGGCAGTGGATGGCCCGAGCGCGGGCGCGGCTATGACGCTCGTGGTGCTTTCTGCGCTCAGCAACACATCCATATCGAATACTGTGAGCATGACAGGAACTATAGAACTTGATGGCTCCATAGGGCCTGTGGGGGGCGTGAGCGCGAAGGCAAGGGCCGCCGCGAAGGAAGGCGCGAATATTTTCCTCACGCCGAAGCTGGAAATGTATGAGCGGCTTTTGCTCAGCGGTGTGCACAAGAACTACGACATAAGGGTCATTGAAGTCCAGGACATTTTCGAGGCTGCGGCAATAGTGCTTGGGGGGGAGGTTCCGCTGGAAAAGAATAGGACATATAGGGGCACCGAGCTCCCAGAGGACCTGGACATATATGCGATTTTGATTACGCCACAGGTTGCGCGGTTCGCAAAAATAGCGAATGATACGTTGGATGATACTGTTGCAGAAGTGGCGCAGGCCAAGCTCAGGGGGAATGGGGAGTTTGATGCCTATTTCGAAGGCGAGATGAACGCCACGCGCACATTGCTGGACAAAAAATACCACTATACTGGAGCCAATATTGCATTCCTGGCTGGCGTTGATGCGCGCATCGTGGGCAGGCCGATAACAGAAGCTGAACTGAAGGCAAGCATCAGTGACGTTGAGGCGTGCCTTGCTGGGCTGAGGAAGCCGGCGCTATACCAAGACAATGCCGAGGAGGTTTTCGGTGGAGAAGTCAGGATGACCTGGGCGCGACAGAAGCTTGATGACGTCCTCAATATGAGTGGCGAGGGCGAAGATATGATGGTTTACAAGCTCAGGGAGCTCGACTATGCGAAAGGCTGGTGCACGCTCGCAGGAAGGCTATATGACTATGGGGGCGCCGGAGAGAAGTTGAACGAGCAAAGCTTGCGGTTGCTTGCAAAAGAGAAGCTGGAAGCGGCGAGGCAAGTGGTTTTGAGTGAGGACAGCGATGTCGGATGGCATCTGATGGCTGCGGAAGAGGCATATGACGCAGGAAACTACGGCGCAGCAGTTTATGATTCGGCATATTCAATTGGAATGACTATGGCTTCGGAAGAGCTCATTAACCAGACGCCAGAAAGCCTGAAAAAACGCGTTGGGGGGTTTGTGGCAAAAGAGGTTGGCGGCCTTTGGCCGAACCTCTACAAAATGCAAGTGCAATACTATTCCAAGGAAGGCAGCACGGATTTGGCGACTGCGTTCAGGATGGCGCAGTTCGTTAAAGAACTTGAGAAGAACAATGATGAGGCCATGAAGATTTTGATTGCTGCGAAAGTAGGTGAGATGCCCGAGCCGCAGGCGACTATGCCGGTGGTGCCGGTGCAGGAAAATGGGCAGCTCGAAGTCAGTGCGAGTGCGCGGGATGCGTTTGCGCTGCTCGCGATTCTGGGGCTTCTTCTGGTAATCGCCTATGAAGTGGGTGAGATAAGAGGGGAAAAACATGCATCCATCTAAGAGGATAGCCGGGAGCGAAGGGGATGTGCTCGCTGGCAAAAAGGTTGTGCTGGGCGTCTGCGGCAGCGTTGCCGCAGTAAAGGCGCCCGGGATTGCGCGCACGCTCATGCGCAGGGGCGCTGAAGTTGTTTGCGTGATGAGCCCGGGCTCCGAGCATTTCATCGGCGCAGGCCTGATGCACTGGGCCACAGGCAATGACGTGATAATGGGAATTACAGGAAAGACAGAGCACGTTGAGCTTTTTGGGTCGAAAAAGGGGGAGGACTGCGAAGGTTGCGCGGATTTGCTGCTTATTGCGCCGGCCACGTTTGGAACTGTTGGCAGGATTGCGAATGGAATGGAACATGGCGCAGTAGACCTGATGGCTGCGTGCACGCTTGGGGCGGGCATTCCGGTCATGATTGCGCCGGCAATGCACGAGTCGCTTTACAAAAATCAAATGTTCTCGGAAAATGTGCGGAAGCTGGAGGCGTGCGGGGTTAAGTTTGTGCCTCCGCGGCTCGAAGGGGGGAAGGCAAAGATTGCGATGCCAGACGAGATTGCGGCGTTTGTTGGGCGGGAGATTGGGAAGGGCGCGGGCGCGCTGAAAGGAAAGCGGATTGTGGTGACCGCGGGCGCAACGCGCGAGTTTATCGATGGCGTGCGTTTCATATCGAACCCGAGCACAGGCAGGATGGGCGTTGAGGTTGCAAAGAAGGCATGGCAGATGGGCGCAGAAGTTACTCTGGTGGCGGGGCATTTGGATGTTGAAGTTCCGCGCTACGTGAAGAAGCTGGATGCGGGCACGGTTGAAGAGATGGCGGATGCTGTGAAGTCGTGCAAGGCAGAGGCATATGTGCTTGCGGGCGCACCCGGCGATTTTGAGGTTGGTGGCGGGGTGCGGAAGGGAAAGATGGATTCCAAGAAGGCAGCGGAGCTGAAGCTCAAGCCGACGCCAAAGATTGCAGACTCTGTGAAAAAATGGCACCCGGGCGCGAAGCTGGTCGTGTTCAAGGCGGAGAGCGAGGCGGCGGGGCTGGAGGAGAAGGCAAGGAAGAGAATGAAAGAATGCGGCGCTGATTTGGCAGTTGCAAATGTGGTGGGCGGGGGAAGGGGTTTTGGTGAAGTGAAGTCTGAAGTCTTGTTGATAGGTCGGCAGGGTTCGAAGAAAGTTATTGGAACAAAGGCGGAAATTGCCGGTGCGCTGCTTGCTGAACTGGCAGCTTATTTGGGCAGATAGGATGCAAAAATCCGCTGCATCCTGAGCGCATCCTGTTCGAGCAGGGGCGTCTCGCAGATTATCGTGCCAGAATAGTCCTGCTCGGCACATAACTTGAGAAATGGCTTGACAGGAGGCTCATTGGTGGTGCCCAGCTCAAGGTGGCGGCGCTCGCCCTTGTCAGTGTATTCTACTTCAGAGAAGTGTGCGTGGAAGCTGGTGACTGCATTCTTTCCGAGCGAAGACTCGAGCTTGCTGAAGATTGCCGCATAGTCTGCTTCTGCATTTGCCGCGGTTATCGCGCCATTGCCGCGCGCATGATAGTGGGCGAAGTCGATGACTGGTTTGGTTTGCGGGAGGTTGGCCGCGAGCGCGATGATTTCGTCGAGGCTTCCGAACTGGCTGCCCTTGCCCATGAGCTCGGGCCCAAGCAGTACGTCGTTTATGCCTAGAGCGTGCATCTGCTCGAGCGCAAGTGTGAGGGTCTGCCTGGTGAGGGCGGCGCATTCTGAGGATGGGCGGTCCAGATAATAGCCAGGATGGAAAACTATTATGCGGGCGCCGAGCGCATGCGCGACTTTCGCAGTGTCGATAATGTTGCGGACCGAGCGCACCAGCTTCTCATTTGTGCGCGCGCAGCAATTTATCCAGTAGGGTGCATGGCAGGAGAGCGAGATGTTGAGCCGCTTCGCCTCGGCGCCGACGGCGCGGACCTGTTCTGGCCCCATATGCACGCCGCGCACGAACTCTACTTCCATGGCGCCGAGCCCGAGCTCAGCTACTGTGCGGACGCCTTCAAGGGTTCCGCCCTGGCATGCGATGGGAATGCCTGCTGGACCGAAAAGCATGAACAGGAATTGCACGGATAAAGGTTATAGACGTTTACTGCCCAAAATCCATGCATGCGGGCTTTTGTGAGCGCGCTGCTAGTAGCCGCACTGCTTCTTCCATTGCTAGCCTTCATCTCATCGCAGGCAGAGCTGAAGGCAGATGAGGGTGCGATGCTGTCCCGCGCATTTGCAGCCGGGGCCAGCAGGAATGCTGGCGAGACGGGTTTGCTTGCAGTGAAGGAGATCATTAGACAAACCACTACTGAACGGATGCCGCGCGATGCGAGGAGCGTGAAGGAGAGTGAAGTGGAGGCGGCGAGAAGGCTGGCACTTTTTGAGGAATTTTCTGAGGCAGAATTTGGTGCTGAACGCTGGCAGGTCGACATGTGGTGCGGCAGGATTTCGTCTTCAGAGGCGCGCGAGCTTGCACGCGAGATGACGCACCAAGGGAAGGCACTGAAGTGTGTGCAGTGCTGGGATGCGGGAAAGAAAGTGGTTCTGGTGGGCAGAGGAAAAACAGTGGAGGTGAATGCATGCGCATTCGCAATACTCGTCGAGCCGGCGCTTGTGGGAAGCGGAAGGGCAGGTGTGGGCAACTCGGCTCTAAGCTTGCTGTATGATGAAGATGGAGGGGCGCTTGTGCCTGCTGATGCAGAAGTTGCAGAAGCGATTGCGGCGGGCGGATGGGCTATTGGGGTATCTGTGTATGACAAGAATACTGGGGCAGCCTCGGTGCGCTACGTTGCGCCGGGCGAGATGGAAAAATATGGATGAGGATAATTAGATGGAGCAGACTATGGCACTACGAGGACATCTAAGTAAGATGGCGAGAAGAACGCGGCACTTGCGGGGGCAGCTGAGCATAGAGGCACTTGTTGCGATTGCCGCATTCCTTGCACTGCTGGCCGCGTTGATTGGGGCTGCCGCGGTTGCGGGCGATGCAACAGAAGATGCACAGGCAGCGATGACGGATGAAAGACTGAAGGCAGCTGCGGTGCTTGAGAATGAGGTTGTGGCAGGCGAAGGCATTGAGTTTGGAGATGAATATGCAAAAGAACTGAAAGGGTGAACGTATGCGTGGGGCGATAATGACGACAGATGCACTGATTGCTTCGCTAGTCATTATACTAATCATTGTTGCATGGGCGCAGGCGCATTCGCTCGTGGTGGGCGGGGCGGCCAATGAGGCAAGACTCGAGGCAAAAAAAATGAGGCTGGTCGCATATGCAGATGCCATTGTAAGGGATGCAAGGGAAGGAAACCCGGCTCCCACATCAGCTGCTTTTAGGATGCGGGATGTGCAAGTGAGGTTGTGGAGTCTTGACGAAAATAAACCGGCAGGCACGGACATGCAGACGGAGACGGGAAATGGAGAGGTGCCTGATGAACGCATTTGCATTAGACGGCTGATTCCGGCTGAGAGCGGGGCGAAGATTCTAGAGGTTTGTGCATGAAGGAAAAGATTGTTGCGGGGCAGGGTGGCGCATTCGGAGTTGCAGGGCGAGCGAAGAGGCCGGAGGTTTGCGCATGAGGCTTGCACGGCTGCGGCATGCGAAAATGCGCGGCGCCATACTCACGCTCGAGGCGATGGCAGCCATGCTCGTACTGCTTGCCGCAATCATGCTGATGCTTGCGCATCCTTCCGCCAGCAGAAGCAGGGCATCGCAGCTGGCGATGCAGATGCAGGCAGAGGATATTGTGGAATTTGTTGCCGGAGCAGGAGGTGCGGAAAAGGTTGGTGAGGCGAAGCTGATGGCGATTGCAGACGCACTGGATGCGTGCATACGGGTTTCGAAGAAGGGTGAGGAGACCTTCAGGTCGGCGTGTTTTGGTGAGGGCGGCTCTGGCGCAAAGGAGCGCGCAGCTGCAGGATATTTTGAAATCGACGGCACCGCATATTCTTTGGCTTTGCTCGAGCTCGAGAAAAGATGATTAACATTTAAATACCAGGAAAACGAAGCAGGTGCGATGGCAGTGGTTCCGACTGGAATTGGCAAACTGGATGAGCTTGTCGGCGGCGGGCTTGAGAAAGGCTCGAGCGCGCTAATCCACATGACGCCGGGCCTTGAAGGCGCCACGTTTGCCCAGCAGATCCTGCTTGAGGGACTGAAGAACGGGCTTGGCGGAATCTACGTAGTCAACAACAAGGCGCCGGCGAGCGTGCTGGACGCCACTTTGCAGCTGAACTGGAATGCGAAGCTTTTCGGAAAGGTCAAGTTCGTAGACTGCTTTTCATCGACTTTGGGCCAAGCATCAGACGAGAAGTATGTGACCAAAACGCCATGGGACCTGAAGGAACTGGACATGGTGATTGCAAAGGCAGTGAAGGAGAACAGGGAGGCCGTGCTCGTGTTCGACTCGCTTTCGACGCTGGTCGAGCGCAAGGGCGAAAAGGAAGTCATGGCGGCAATCAAAGGATGGAAGGACTCTGCAAAGAAGATGAATGTGACTGCACTTTACCTGTTTACAGACTGGAGCGAGAAGAGGGACGTTTTCAACCGCATCGCGGGCGCATTCGACTATGGAATAATGCTGAAGGCGGTTGAGGAGAAGATGCTCCTGCGGAATTATTTCTCAGTGGAGAAGGCGCCCACAAAGGTGCAGAAGGTTGCGGTGCCGTTCAAGATAGGGCCTGACGGGGTTGCAATCTACGTGCCGAAGATTCTTGTCACCGGGCCGTTCCACGCAGGCAAGTCAAGCTTCATACATGCAATCAGCACGAGGGCGGTTTCCGTTGACCGCATGGGCACTACGATTGCACTCGACCACGGATATGTCGACAGGGGTGGAATGAGCATAGACCTGTTCGGAACGCCGGGGCAGGAAAGATTTACGTTCATGATCGACATCCTGAACAGGGATGTGTTTGGCATCATACTTGTGGTCGACAGCATGAACCCGGAGATTGAGAGGGCGGTCGAGATGCTGAAGTATGTGGAAAGATATGGAATTCCGCTTGTGGTCGCGGCCAATAAGCAAGATGTGAAGGGCGCGATGAAGCCGCAGGACATGAAGAACGAGCTTGTAAAGAGAGGGATCGTAAAGGACATTAGCGTCGTGGGCACATCAGCAGCTACAAAAGAAGGCTGTATTGAACTAGTGAATGTGCTCATGGATGCAATAATAGGTGTGAAGCATGCCTGAAGAAACCAAGACAAGGCTGGAAGACCTGCTGGGCGAGCTGAACCAGACA
>NZ_JAUSNF010000054.1 GCF_030646255.1 Candidatus Burarchaeum sp.
ATGGATTAATAGCTGCTATAGTCGGAGGAATAGTTGGTATCATTATGTCGTTAGTGGGTGCAGGCACCACTGCTGCCATATCGGGTGATACGACTTCGGCAATGATAGGCGGCGGCATTGGTTTCGTTGCGGCAATAGTTGGCATGATTATTGCAATGATCGTCTTTCCAATACTCGGCGCAATATTGGCCGCAATAGGTGCATTCGTTGCGCAGTCAATGAGTGGCAGCAAGAAGAAGTAGTGACCCTGTTGGCCATCTAAGCCCGTTTATTTTTTTCTTTCTTTTTTCCTTACTTTCTCCTAGCCTACTCTTTCTTCCTACTTCTAGCGTCATCCACAATTGCCTGCCAGCTCTCGCCTATCTTCACCAAGTAGTTGCCAAAGGTTCCGCTGAGAGAGATTTTCATGGGCCTGAATTTTCTCTTGCCTTCCAACGCCACGATAGTTTCCCTTTCCACTTTCAGCATGCCCACGCGCTTGAGCCTCGGCAGCACGCGGTTGTAGAAAGTAGCCTTTGAAATACCATGCGAGGCGATGAACGCGCCAATCTCCTTGCCGCCCATCTCGAGCTTCGATGTCATCTCCTGCATGAATGCCAGCGCCACCTCATGGTATTTGGCCTGGTAGCGCTTGGGAAAGACGAAGTTCATGACCTCCTCGAGCCTCCACATGAACTTCATGGGCCGCTCCTCCTTGTCCTGGAACGCGCGCAGCTCGCCTGAATAGTGCGAGGGCAGGTAGAGGGACTCGCTTGAGGGTATGCCCCGCGAGGCTACGCTCGGCTTTTCTTTTTTTTGAGCAGGTTGCTCTGACGCTTTCACACCGTCTTCAGCACGTTCTTCTTCATCCATGCCAGGAAATCGCATACCTTATATAAATAGCGCACACAATCATCAGATAGTGGGGGTGGGCATGTGAAAGAAGCTTTAGCAGTAATCTTTGTGCTCGTTCTCGTAGCGTTTGCATTCGCCGAGAAGGGAGCTGATGACGTGGGGCCGGACGACAGCAGGGGCACTGCGTCCGACAGCTCGGACAGCTCGTCAGTCAATAGCTCAGGCCAAGGTGCTGATGACAGCAATGCGGCTTCAGTTACAGCCACCTCATCTGGCAGGAGTTCCGACGACGATAATGATGATGAGATTGAGGTTGAAATCGAGAAGGAGTGCGAGCGCGAGGACGGCATGCGCGGAAGGATGGAGTGCAGGATAAAGGAGAAAATGAAGCTTCGCGGGCAAAATGCAACCAACAACTCAGCACGCAACTTCAGCATGGCCAATGTGTGCAAGGAACTGAACGGCACTGAGCAGGTCTCGTGCATGGCCCGCTACCGAATAATCAACAAGTGCCCGTTCATGCCGACACTCAGGGCTACTGAGGTGTGCGTGCGCAACCAGCTCAGGATTTCCGAGAACATAAGAGAGCAATCGCGCGAGTGCGATGATGAGGGCGTGAACGCATCCGAATGCCGCGAGGAGCTGAAGGACAAGGTAGACACTTTAGTGCTCTCTCGCTTCGAGGTTCTGAAGGAGCGCGCCGCGCGGCTTCAGGAAAAAGGCGCCAACGAAACATTGGTGGTTGATTTCATAGCTGACGTAGACCAGAAGGCGGCGGAATATGAGGCCGCGGACACTAAGGACGAGAAGAAGCAGATAGTGCGCAATGTTGCAGCTCTCTGGCGCGAGTTCGTGAAGACTGCTGTGGCGCAGATACGCGCTTCGAATTCCGCCTCAGGCAGCAGCGGGTGAGCACATGGATTCAAAACTCCTCTTTGCCCTGCTCGGCTTCAGCCTGCTTTTACTAGGCTGCGCAGGCGGCCAGCTGCAGGCTCCGCCGGCCCAGCAGCCCTCTCAGGTAAATGGAATTGAGCTAGGCTTCGATGAAACTCAGTCGCTGGAAGACCTGGACGCGGTGAGCGGCGAAGACGCGCCCCAACAACTCGATGGCATGGACCTCTCGTTCAATGAGAGCGAGTCTATTGACGACATAGATGCCGCCCCCACTCCATGAATCCAATAGTCTATTAGTATTACTCACTATCTTTTAGAAGTCTTTCTGCCCGCCGTATGCACCGGCGTGCTGCACCATCAATTCCAATAGATTAATGGATATTCTAACAATCTGCTAGAATAACTTATAGCATCGGAGGCTCTTTAGTCATGCTCTGCGCCCAGTCAAGCTGGAACTGTTTTTTAATCTGAAGCATAGACTGCGCCCTAGACTTCAGTTCCTCCGGCCAAGTATAAATAATTAACTCCAATAGGTCCACCGCATTACCACCATCTATGCGCTCAAGCACGTCGAGAATGATGGCCGCCTTTTTTGCAGCATAGGTTTCCATCAACAGCGCAAGTTTAATGGCTTCCAAGGAAGCGGCAGGCCTCCCGGCCAGCTCCTTGACAAGCGAATTATACAAGTTTCCGCCGCGGGTCAGCCTGGGAAGCGTCTCTGACAGCACAGCCCGAATCTCGATCACGGCAAGCCTGTGCTTTTCGTTGAAGGAGAAGAAATCCGTAATCGGGTTCTTGTATGGCCACTCCAAAAGGTCCGGATCCGTCTTTGCGGCCGCAGCTATGCGTTCTCCAAGGGAATACTTATTTTTGGCGAGGAAGTCAGCCCGCTTGTACAGGGCGCTTACTTCCACATCATTGCAAACTTCGGCAGGCTGCCTGAGGAGGTCGGCCAGTCTCTTCGTAAGCTTAAGCGCCTTGGATCCGGGCAGCTGCTCCAGAATGTCGAGCATGACGCAGATTTCCTTTTTCGTGCTCTCACTGGACATGTGGGTTTTTAGATAGGCAAGCATGAAATTGCCCGTAGCCTCTTTCACAGATTCCCCCTTTGCAAATTCACGCTCAGCTTCAAACTCAAACACGAGAGCCCGAATCAGGTCGGTGCATCCGGACTTATACGAAACCATCTCGCCAAGAAGCTCCCTGTATTCATCGCTCTTCCGGCCCATTTTAACAAGATCCAAATATGCCTGCCAGAGCCGGACTCCGATAACGTGCTTCTTCTCGCTTTCTCGCACGCGGGGTGAAGCCAAACGAGCGAGCTCGCCCACCAAGGGGTGCCTAAAATTAGAGATGGCTCTATCCTTCGCGACTTGCACGTCTTCTTTGACAAGGCGTTGTAAGGGAACGTTGACCTGCATTTCACCTTTGACAAAAAGCATTCCCAATTCACCAGCCTGAATTAGGGCTTTTTAGGCTTTTAAAGGTTCAGTTTAGTGCCGCCTCAACATTGCCATTAGATAATAGCCATGGTCAGCCAGACCGGCTATCAACAGGTACCAGCCCAAGGTCGCTACGAACAATAGGCCAGCAGGCTGCGAACCTGCAAGCTGGCTGAAGTAGGCTGCCTTTGTGCCTAAATCAAAATCCTGCGTATGGAAAAGTATTCGCAGAATAAAAACATAGATGAAGCCGAACATTAAGCCATTCATTGCATATAGTGCGGTAGCCCCGAGCCCGTTGTAAAAACCTGTAAGCTGTTCGGCCAGCGGCCCGCCCCATTCCCGGAAAGTGATGATTTTCGTAATGACGCGGAGGGCAGACTCCAAAATGCCGGCCAAGCCGGGCAGCTTAAGCACATGGCGAACCAGAAGGCTACTCACTACAAGTACTAGGGCAAGCAAGACCAGAAAAAGCCCAAGAATAGCGACTGCCATAAGCACGAGAAGTGAAAACGCCAGCATTTCGCCCAAAGGGAAGAATTCGACCAGCCAGGTCATGCCGGACCGCACCAGCTGGTTGAAAAACGGCAAAGGCGTCAGGCCGAGCAGTAGAACTGTACCAAGAAGGATTTCCAGCTTGCCGATGATCGAGTTCATGCACGTAGATTCCAGCCATGACTTATAAAACTTGCACTTAACATCGCTTCAGTCTACTCGTTTGCCTTACACCAGCAACTCCCGGGCACTACGGTTTACCACCACGCTGTTTATTCGCCAATCGGGATGGTGGAAGCCAGCCTAAACGCGGAAAGGGGGGCGAAAAAAGGGAAAATGGCAGGTTATGAGGTGGAGGGTTTACTAGGATAATGTTAACTCATCGGTTTATGCTGACTAAGCCTAATAGAAATGCCATTAAAACCATAACAAGTAGAAAAATTAAAAATGCCACCAATGTTTGAAGTTCGTTTTTTGTCATAGTGATCACCCATTAGTTGCTTTGTTTGCTTCTAAGCCATCTGTCTAGGAGTATTCCCAAAAATGCGCCTACTCCTACAAATATAATAACGTTGATGTTACTTTGTGCTGCAGAAATTAGAATACTAATCATTAAGCTTACTGCTATCAGGACGATCAAGGAAGTTATTGTAAAAAGAGGTACAGAAAACGCAGTATCTTGTATTTTAACATATGTTGAACGATTGTTTCTAGCTATACTCGCAAGTTCCAATCCCCAAGAGAATAGTGAAATTAAAAACATCAATGCACTGCCCGCGATCAAAACTTGAACTATTTCTGGCCGTATCCCAAATATCCATAGGGTTATCAAGTTAGTACCAAAGAGCTGTTCCCGATAATTATACAGGGTTTGCAGGCACATGGCTAAAAATAAGCCAGAAATTATAGCCTTATCATGACCTAAGCGATAGTCATCAGTCATACTTCACCATTGTTAAGGTAAATATTAAATCATTAACTATTCTTTCTCAATGTTCAAGTTCTTAAATATTTCCAACATTCTTCTTGCATCTCTAACATTTAGTTGTATTTCTCAGCTCAGTTCGATTTTGCAGTTCCAGTTTGCTACACGCTAAATCATCCTCTCCTTCCTCGCCACATAATACAGTATTGCATCAAACAGCAGCAGGAACGGGATTATGGAGGCAAGGCTTGCGCCGGGCGTGCGGTCGATAGCATCCTGCAATGGCGCGTCAATCCAGGCCGCAACTACCAGGCCGGCCAGCAGGAAGACTGCGTATTTCAATTTCCAGAATCCCTCGTGATGAAGGCGCACGTGCTGGTTCTTCTTGAAGTTGGCCCCTGCCTTGCTCAGCGCGATGGCGCACATGAGGAAGGCCAGGAGGAACTTGGAAAGGCCGTAAAAGAGTTCCAGGGCGAACTGTACGGGATCCATGGGAGGACTAGGGGCGGAGCGGTATAATAAAACGCATCTTGCCTGCCGCCAGGCCAATGTCCTGGCAATATGCTAAGACTATTGTGGAATTACTAGGACTATGTGGGTATGGACTTTTTCCAGCCCTGAGGCAGCCCTCGCACTAACATACTCCTAGTTATTCTAACTTACTTCTAGATTTGCTTCCGGAACCCACAGCTTCCGGACTGGCTCCGGCATGCTAAACGGATGCGTGAGGTTCATCGCATCCTCGAAAATGCATATGTTCCCGGGCACGGCATAGCCAAGCGTAACGCTCCCGTTATCAAAGCTTAATTTTTTCAGGGAAGACTCCCAGTCCAGGCCGAGGCACATGCCTACGAATGCAGTGATGGCAAAATTATGGCTGATTATGACCAGCGTCCCTGCATCTTCGCACAGTGCCTCAGGGGTTCTTTTCAACTCGCCGTAGAAATTCCCCACACGGGAGAGAACTGCCTCCCTCGGTTCACCGCGCTTATGCTTTTTGAAGTCCTGCTCTATCTGCTCTTCGCTGAGCCTCACCGGCACTTTTTTGCCGTCAAGTTTTTTTCCGATGTCCCTTTCACGTACTCTCGGATCCTGCTGCATGATGACTTCAATATTCGCCTCAAACAGCCCTGTGGAAAATATGGTCGCGCTGTCCCATGCACGGCGCGTAGTGCTGCATATTATTTTTACCTTTCCATCCGGAGGGGCCTGCTTGATGAAAAACTCGGACATGTCGTGCATCTGCGCCTTTCCGGTCGCAGTCAGGTTGGAAGACCATCCGCTCTGGAATTTGTCGCAGCCATTCCCGTTTGCGCCCTTATTCTTGTCAGTTTCGCCGTGCCTTCCCAGCCAAAGCCTGACGCCGCCCTGAGCATTCATCGCAGTTTACTTGTCTTTCATCATATTTAAATTTTCAATTCCGATGCGCGAAGGCGGGGAGGACGAAAAGGGCAGCAACGCCAAGCCCAAGGAGGAAACTAAATAATCGGAGAGGCTGCCTTGGCAACGTCATGCAGCTTCCTCGCATAAAGCTTGTCCGTGCGCAGGCCCGCCAGTGCATTCGGCCTGAGTCCCGGCTCCTTGAGCTCGTACCATGCCGAAACATCGGCGCGAACGCAGCCCAGCCCGGTCATTTTCTGCACCGCCAGTTTGACTGCGGCAGCCCTGTCCCCGAGTTCGTCCGCGATGCTTTTTAAATAATCAATATGGCGCTCAGTGAAGCACTCGTCCGTATAAACCATCAGGCGGCCGTATTCCTCGCTGCCTTCCGAAAGCACCTTTCCCAGGAACTCGGTTTTTATTATGTGCTCAAAAAATTCATTGCCCTTCGAAGTCCCTATGGGCCGCGGCTTCCTGTCAATTGCCATCACCAGGGTGCCTATGCGCACGGCCCCTGTTGCGTTTCCAGTCAGGAAAAAGCAGTCCGAATCCAGGATATCCTGGACAAGGATGAGGCGCTCCACGACCTCGATGCCATGCTTCCTAGCTATCCTGGCGACTGCCTGCATGGTTATGCCGTCTAGCCTCCCGTGCTCGAATGGCGGAAGGATGAGCTCCATCTTCCCGCTTGCCTGTTCCTTGTAGATGGCAGGCGTCTGGCCGGACGTTTCTATTATCTCCTTTTCGCATATGTTCGCCATATCTTCCTGGTTGGGCCGCAGGAACAGGACTTCGTCGCAGCCGTATTCCTCGACGCTGAGCCGTTTGGCCATCATATTTTGCGGATAGTTCGCGCTTGCCTTGAACTGCGGATACGGGGCTGAGCGGGGCTCGGAGAAGAGCAGGACCTTTGCGCCATTTTCCTCTGCACTTTTGCCCAGGTAGGAGAAGAGGGGAAGCACTGTTGTTGAAACTTCCATCTCGCATTTCTGATATATGCCTATCGAATAGTTGGTCTTCGCGTGCGCGAAAGGCCTTACGTAAAGCATCGACGCCTTCGTCTCTTCCCCTTCCGTGATTTTGGCGGGCCAGTTCTCGTCCCACCGGTTCATGAACACGAGGCTGGTTGCTGCGATTATGAGCTGCTCGTTGGTGTACGAAGGGAACGCATCGCCCAACGCGGCCACGCTGTCCCTCATGCGCTCGTAGTTGTCAAAAGGATGGAAGAACGCGATTCTGTAAAGCGAGGAGCCGGGCGCCTTTATGAGGACGAATTTGGCGCCCTCGAAAACCGCCTTCGAATACTGCACCGTGGCCGAGAGGCTGTTGACGTTCGAGTCCCCTATCGGGACCGCCTTGTTTATGCCCTCGAGCATTATGAGATTCTCGCTGGAATGCATGTCGAACGGCATTGTCGGCGCATTTCCCTTATGTCCATTATCCCCTGACATGATACCACCCCGCCAGATGAATTGGGGAAGACGAAGGCGTATGAGGAATAGTGGGGCTGAGCGCGAACCTTTTGCACGCTAACAGGTCCAAACAAATGCCCATTGGCTTCCCATGAAAATTAGGCGTTGGAACTATATATGCGTGTTGGTGCGTCTATTGACGAATGGGCGTTGGACAGGCTCACGCCTTGCCGCCGTTGCCCTTTGTGTGGCAGTCGTGGCAGAACGTGTGCGTGAAGCCTATCTTGTCGACAATGCTCTTACGCTCACTCACTGAAGAAAATTCCTTTCCGCAGACCTCACACTTCATGAAGTCGAATATGGTCGCCATCAAATCACTCTCCTGTTAGCAAGAACAGCAGCTAGAATTTGTTTTCCCCTATATTAAGCTTTCGTGCATCCGACGATGGATTGGATGAAAGCTACTTGTTGACTATCAGCACGACATCGCCGTCCTCGAGCTTGTGCGCCAGCCCGGCCTTCTCGCCGCCGAAGTGCGCGCTCTTGCCCCATACCTGCGCGTACTTGAACGTCTTGGCCATGTCTGTGTGGATCTTGTTGCACACGTCCTCAATGACCGCATCTTGCTTGATTATCATCGGCTCCTCGTAGTCCACTTCCCCGTCGCGGTGCCGCAGGTAGAGCCGTATTAGCTTGAGCTTCTTGTAGATGGCTTCCCTGAGCTCGCCCAGGTTGGCCTTCTTCTCGGCGGAAATTGCAAGGTGCGGGAAGTCCAGCTGCTTGAGGTAGTTGGGGTCCACCAAATCAGTCTTGTTCACGATTACGAGCAAAGGAATGTAGACGCGGTTGCCCACCAGGTAGTCAATCAACCTGTCCGTATCCGCATCCTCGTGGAACAGAATGTCGCCGTTGTGCACTTCGTAGACATTCAGAATCTCTTTTATCGTGCGTTCGTTGAGTTTTGTAAGCTTCACTGTTGAATTAATCGTAATGCCGCCCGTGTGCTTCTTCTTCAGCACGATGTTGGGCGGCTTGCCGTCAGGCCTTATGCCCATCTCCGCCAGCTCATTCATTATTATGGGCAGGATTTTCGTGTTGAACACGTCGAGGATTATGAGTATGACGTCTGCGCTGCGCGCAACTGCTATGACTTCCTTGCCCCTTCCGCGGCCCGAGGCCGCGCCCTCGAGGATTCCGGGAAGGTCGAGCACCTGTATCTTCGCGCCCTTGTGCTCCAGGATGCCCGGTACGGTAGTGAGCGTTGTAAAAGCATAGGCTGCAACGCGCGAGTCGGCATTTGTTATTGAGTTGAGGATTGTGGACTTGCCAACTGAGGGCAGGCCGACCATTACCACGGTGGCATCGCCGGTCTTCCTCACTGCAAAGCCGCCGTCCCGCACGCCGCTCTTGGGCTTGGCCGCGTCGCGCTTGAGCTTGGCAATCTTGGCCTTGAGCACGCCCAGGTGGAACTCGGTGGCCTTGTTCACCTGGGTGCGAGCCATCTCCTCCTTTATCTGTTGTATCTTTTCCTCGGCGCCCATGCAAAGACCTGCATCAGAATTTGCTGCGCTGTTTTAAAAGCTTAAAAGCTTCCTGCGGCAGGTATCATAACTAATTCCGGGGGTGCGAGCATGAATGTAAGTGCAGCAAAAACAGTCGCAGCAGCAAAAACTTACCTGCCTGAGTCCTATTTCCTAAATCCGGCGTTAAAGAACGCGCATACTGCCATTATGCGGAGATTTTCCAAGACCGACCCGCAACTCGACGGGATTAATTCGTACAACGCTGCCCGCTGGTATAATGTCGCGCTTGAGATGTTGGAGAAGGAGTATACGAGCCGTCAGCGTACCCATGACAGGACTTTTGAGCCCCATGACCGGACGATTGAAGCTGCCATAACGCAGGACTTTGCGCGCGTAGAACTGGCCATAACAAAGCTCGGGCAGCTGGCTGCGGGCACTGAGGATGTTTGGAGGAATAACAGTAAGGAGGCGCAAGGACTGCTGGTAAAGCTCCACCAGGATGTTGAAGCGGCCATTGGGCGGGAAAAGTATTTTTTAGATCATAATTGCATGGTGAAAGGTGATTTCGTTGAAAGTGCTCTCAGGAGGTTGAGTGAATCTGTCGAAAAGGAGCTCATATGGAGCGTGAACAGTCCTTCAGCTCTGCTGAAAATATCCGGCGCACCCGAAAATCTGAAAAACGAGCTTTTGATCGGGATATACAGGGAGTGTGACGCAGAAATCAATGAAGTCATCAGTGATGCGCGGTCAAAAAAGGCAGAGGCAATAGAGGAATTTTGCAAGCGCGTAGGCGGGCCAGACGACTTGATTAAGGCGTTCAAAACCATCATGCTGTGGGAAGACGGCGGAGTGGATGCGATTCGCGAAGCTGCGAGAAAGCTTGTGGACAGTGGATTCAACGACCCTGACGAAAAGACCGCTGCAATATATAACGTGTATGCCATGCAGTCCCTTAAAGGCTTTGCAAAAAATATTTTTATGAGCGCCGGCGAGAAAGCACTTCGAGCAAGAGTAAATAAATAAAAACTGGGACGATGCGAGTAGGGAAGGAGTTAAGGGCGCGAATATACAGAGCTAGGCAGTTTCCTCGGCAACCATGGGCAGGTTTCCGATGCGCAGGTTTAAATAGTGCGAACTGCATATTGTATATCTACTTTTCAGGGGATAATATGCACAAGAATAAGGATGGAAATAAAGGAGGGGAGACGTCAAATGGGAACGGGCCAATACCCTACACGCATTTTTATAGGAGAAACTTGGATCCCGTTACCCTGGCAGCAAATCTGATGACAGAACACAAGCTCCTTGTTCCAAGGAGTGCACTATTCTTGCACAAAAAAAGTTCAATGGAAGATGGCCAAATCGTGGAACAGTTTGATGAGCCTATCCTCACCCTAAGGGCAGCGATTCAGAAAATGTGTTTTCCAGCATACAGAACCATGGAAAATATGCTTGAGGAGACCACTGGAGAAAACGTACTGTCTGTTTTAATAAATGGCGTCCAATTCCTAACTCACCGTGCCTATGCCTTTGATTTCGCCCGCAAGATACTTGAAACACCCGAGTATTCCGAGAAGCTTTCTGCAGAAGACCGAAAAGAGGCGCTCTATTGCCTGTGCTATTTCATCATACCGACAGATGCAGATGGCCGCGTCTGTGAAAAGGAGGAAGCCCTGATATTCGCCGAGGCAGCCCAGGAACTTGCAGGCATTATATATTCAGAAAGGAGGCAGGCAAGAGATTGCGGTATGGAGATCTATGATGCAGCCTGCCTGCTGCTTGCGGCCGCACGCAACTGTGTGCTGACTGAAAATTATGGAGCGGCGTTGCAAGCAGTAAATGATGCTATAGCTTGTATGCAGCTGTTTTTTGAGAAAAAAGAAGAGACAAGAGGCGCATTAATGTTGCCGCCTTCGCAGAAAAATATGCTCGAATTCTTCGACATACTTATGAAGGTTGAGGGCTCGCTAGAGGAGAAGGTTGCAGGGGTGAAGGCCAGCATAAAAAATGCTCATGAAGAGGAAACCTCGAAAGTTGACAAGCTTAATTGTGCGCTCTTGGCAGAACGCGAATGGATTTTAGTGAAGCAAGCAGAAGTATAAACTTCGGTTTCGCGTCCCCGTCATGCCGTTTCTTCCGCAACCAGCTTCTTGAATTCAGACTCCCACGCGGCGTCTATCTTCGAGTAGTCCACGCTGCCGTCCGCATCCTCGTAGTCGCGCAGGAGCTTGTTGGACACTGCCGAGCACTTGAGCACAAAGTCCATTTCCATCAGCAGCTCATTGTTTTTCTCGCGCGCTGCCGTAACCATGTCAGAGTACACGCGGCCCTTGAAGAATGCCTGCAGGATGTACTGCTCGGGCGAGATGCCGGTCTCGTCGCTCCTGCGCTGCAGCGCGGGCGGAATGTACTTGAGCTTGAGCTTCTTGGCTATCGCGCCTATGCTCACGCCCGCAAGGCTCCATGCATTGGCCTCGGGCATGTCAAGGAAGTTGCACGCTATTGTGCTTTTCTCAATAGAGATGCCGCGCTTGAGCGTGAAAATGTCGACGAACTTGTGCTCCTCAATGTCGCTCTCGTAGCACTTGGCGAATATGCGGTAGAGCGGCCCCTTCCGGCCAAAGCGTATCTTGCGCAGGAAGGAGTAGCGGTCGGTGGCAAACATCGAGGCCGCAGGCACGCCGAACACGAGTTCGAGGCGGTCCTGCACGTCGCGCATGCTCTGCGCGTGGAAGTTGTAGAGCACGAAGATGCCGGGCTGGGTGTTGAGCAGGTTGATTATGCCCTGCACCGCAAGCCGCGAGCGGATTTCATTGATGACTAAGCAGGCCTCGCCCATGCGCAGCGCAGCGCTGGCCATTGCAATGAGCGAGAGCTCCTTCTGGCTGCCGGTCTCAAGGTCCGAGCTCTGCACGCGCATCGTGCCTATGTGGAAGCCCCGCTTCCTGTATGCCTTCGTGGGAATTTCCTCTATGTCCTGTATGGGCAGGATGCGCTTCTTCGAGCCTATGCTGATTATCTTGGCTGCCGTGAATGATGTCTTGCCCACGCCCTTTGTGCCCAGCACTGCCTCGGAGCAGCCGAGGCTCACCATCAGGTCATCGTAGCCTGCTGAGAAGGCGGACATGGAGTAGTTGTCCACGTATTGCGCGTACGTGAAGGGCGTGCGCTTCATAAGCCTGAGCGCGAGCTGTATCTCGCCGAAGGTTGCGGGCGGGCCCTGCATGTGGCACCTCATGTTGAGCCGCGTAAGGAATACGTCCGCTATGGGGTTCTTTTCATCAAAGCGCCGAACTTCCTTTGTAACTGCCATTATGTTCTTGGCCACATGCTCGAGTATGTCTCGGTTGTAGCGCCAGAGCGTGTGGCAGAGGCCGAACTTGGCATGCTCAATGTAGATGGGCGAGTTCTCGCTGTCTATATAGATGTCCGTGATGTTCTTCTGGTCAAGCGACATGTTCTCGATGGGCGCGCCCAGGCCGACGCTCCAGCTCGCAGCCTCGTGGGCCATTGCCTGCGCCTGCTCCTCAGTGAGAACGATGCCCTGCAGTGAGGCCTGGTCTAGGAAGTGGCGCCTGTACTCGCGCGTCTTCTCCTCGTAAAGAAGCTCGTAGTTGAGGGTTTCGATGTGCTCAGATTCCTCCATGCCGCGCACGATTTCCTCCTTGAGCAGCTTCTGGAGCCGGTCATCGAGCGCGTCTATGAGCGGGTTCTCGTGCACATAGAGGCGCACTTCCGAGCCGGGCATGTCGTAGACTTTTGTCATAATGCCGAATTCGAGGCCGTATGCCGAATTGGGCGAATCTACAAGCTTGGCGTTCTTCGGCAGGTCGAGCACGAGCGACTGCACGAACTTGAAGCTGCGCAGGCCCGCAAAAGAGATGAACACCTGCCGCGCATCCCCGCATTTCTGCACGAGCAGGTAGAACTGGGTCTTCTTGATGGCCTCCATCGCGTCCTGCCTGTAGAGCATGAAGCGCTTGTAACTGTCGATGAAGATGCCGCGCTCGGGCACTGGCTCAACGTAGTCTGCGAGCGAGCTGAGCGCGAGAATCGGGCTCTGGAAAAGCTCTTCGTAAACATGGTGGAACAGCTTCTTGCGCTTAGGGTAGCCGTCATCGTCGGGCCTTCCGAACGTCTCGGGCTTGAGCGAGAGCACCTCGAGCTCGCGTATAACATTTATGTACTCGCGCAGAATCTGGGTCTTCTCCTCGTCGAACTCTATGACAATTTCCTCCTCGTACCGTATGCCCCGTATCTTGTCGTTCAGCAGCGTGGTGAGCGCCTTGAGGTGGTTGTTTATGAATTCAGGCGAGAAGAGCTCATAGGGCGAAGCCGAGCAGTCGACGACAATTTTGTTCCCTACAATGGATTCTTCGGGCATGGCGGGCTATCGATTGAATGGTATTTATATGTTGACCTGCGCGGGAAATGGGTTCGGTAGCTCAGATGTAGATGCTCGCAATCGCGGCAATGCCCGCGAGGGCCTGCAGCGCGAGCAGGTACATCACGAGCTGTTGCTCCGTTGGCCTGAAGAGCTTCATCGTAAGGTGGGTGAGCGAGTGGACGGATCCGTCGTAGCTTAGGCGGCCGTCCTTGCCCACCTTGCCGAAGTTCTCGGCCTGGAAGCGCGAGCGGGCCTTGAGGAAGAACTCGGCTATTTGGGGCGAGAGCGCAATTACGCCTATTCTTTCCATGTTGCCTATAATGACCGCAGCTGCAACTGTTGCGCCTATCGCATAGGTCGTAATGTTGCCTGGGAAAATCCTGGCAGGATACCAGTTGTACAAAAGGAAGCCAAGGCATGCACCACCCATTGCAACTACAAGGAAGAGCGCTTCGGGCGAGCTGGGCGGCATGCCACTTAGCAGGATTGCGAGTGCGAGCGTGCCGGTGACTATCACGCCAACGCCGGCCTCAAGGCCGTTGAAGCCCGCAAGCAGGTTGATGAGGTTCGAGCAGGCCACCACGCCGATGGGTATGAGGAAAAGGATGTAGAAGTTGAGCTCGACCGGGCCTAGGAATGGGAGGATGGAAGTGCCGAGGTTGAAATTTATGTCACCGAGGAATGGGACGCCCATGACGCTCGTGCCTGCCTTCACGACCATGAGCGGAAGAGCCGCGAAAAGGGGCAGGATTACGCGGTAGCGGTCGCGCAGGTTCATCATGTCGTCAACGAGCCCGAGGAATGCGACAAGCAGCACGGTGTTTATGCCTGCCAGCAGCAGGATTGTGTTAGTCTGCGAGCTGAGCTGGAGCGAGAGGAGGACCGCAACTGCAAAGCCGAGAAATATTGCAATGCCGCCAATCTTTGGCACAAGCGGCTGGCCGGGCTTGTTGGCGTCCTTGTCTACATATTTCAGCCAAGTCATCTTGCGGATGAGCTTAGGCGTGCTGAATACAACTATGCAGAAGCTGATGAGCGCCACGAGTGCGGCCGTGAGGCCGTAATCAAGGTTCATTTTTTCACTTTGCCGTCATTCGCTTTTTTCTCATCCGCTTATTTTTTCGCTTTGCCGCAGCTCGCTTTTTTCTCATCCGGTTATCTTGTAAATCCTGACAGCGCCCTCGCCTTCAGGATAAACCTTCTCAGTGCCTTTCACGCTGCCGAAGTAAAGCTTGAAGAGATTTGTAGTATGGCTCTCGCCCGGGTAGATTATGCGGTCGAGCGTTTGCAGGCCCTCGCTGTCGTTGTACTTGAGCACGAGCACCCTACTGGAAGAAATCTCGAAGGACTCGCCCGTTGCTCGCCTGAGTGTGTACGTGTAGCCAATCAGCCTGCCAGACTGCTGGTCAAACGGGGCAAGGAGCTGCGCATCGGGGCTGAAGAAGATGGCATATATGTTGCCAGTCGCCTGGTCGCGCGAAAGTCCGCCGAACGAGAACGCGTCCATGCGCACAGAATTCTCGCCCGAAGCCTCGCGCAATGAGGAAAGGTCTTCGAAGCTGCGTGCATCGACAACTAAATAGTCCACGCCTTTCTGGGCAAACTCACTCGAAGTTGCATTCGTGAGCAGGAAGCGGGCAATGAGCGCATCGTCATTGAGCGCGGCGCCATGGGCAAAGTAGGAAATCTGGTCTGCAAGGCCGAAGCCAGCAATCACGGAACCGGAGGGCATGTTTTGAGCAGCCCATTCGAGCGCAACGGCAACATCTGCATGCGCCTCCTTGTACTGCGTTTGCGTGAGCAGCGCGCCCAGCGCGAGCGACAGGAACAGGGCAAAAAGCGCGAGCAGGTAGACAGCTACCTTGAATGAACCCTTATTATCCTCGTAAAGCTTGAGCGCAAGGGCCGCGACCGCGCCCACGAAAATTGCGAAGGCAAATGAGCGGACCTCGCCAAAGGCATAGATGTAGAGGAGCGGGAAAATGACTGCGAAAACCTGGAGGCCAAGGAATAGCATCTCGGCTTTCTGGCCCTCGTGCTCTCCCAGCGCCCAGCTGAGGCCGTAGGCGCATGCGAGAACTGCGCCGAAGAGCGCCGCATAGGGCGAGAAGAATGCCGCAATTGCAGAGAGCAATATTGCGCAGGCCGCGAAGGCGTGAGGCCCTTTCTCAGACTTTTGCAAGCCAAGCAAGGCCACTGCGAGCGCAGACAGCGCGAATGGAAGCAAGGCGAGGAGGCCGAAGAGCACGGTGTTGAAGCTGGACTCGGAACTAAGAGTCGGAATTCCTGCAACTGCGAGGCCTGCGATTACGCCGGCAAGCGCAAGTGCTGGTGCCACGAGATATGCCTCGCGCTTTGCGAGATGGTCATAGAGTGCCTGTGCTGCAAGTGAAAGTGCGAGAATTCCGGATAGAAGCAACGAATCCAAACTGACAAAGGCAGCTACTGCAAGCGCAAGGCCGCCGACAAGCGCGAGCACGGGCGCCTTTTTGTTCTCTGAGCTGAGCAAGGCGTAGGCGCCGAGCGAGAAAAGGAAGAAGGCCAGCGAGGAAGGCAGGTAGGTTCCTGACGACGAAAAGGATGTGAATGCGGGCGAGGCAGCCAGAATGGCGCAGGCAAAGAAGGAGGGGGTTGAACCAAAGCTGTGCCTGAGCGCAAAGTAAAGCAGGAGGATTGAGAGGGCGCCAAGGAGCGGGCCAAAATACTGGAAGGTTGTGAGGCCGACAAGCGGCGAGGAGAGCATGTAGAAGAAAGTTTGCCCTGAGCCTGCGGCGGGAGCCTGGCCCGACTCAAAGGCGCGCAGGCCGCTCGCATACTGGAAAGAGTCAAGCGAAAGGTAGGGCCTGTTGACAAATGTGAGCAGGGAGAAAGCCAGCACGGCTAGCGTTATTATCTTCCATCTTTCGCTCATGTCAATAGCCATAATGTCGACCGCTGATAGAAGCTTTCATCCCTCGGATTATTTGGAAAGCACGAATTTAAAACCGTAGTGGATGAGGCCATGGGGCCCGCTTTCCTGTATCTTCCTGAACACCATGCGCACGGGAGCGCCTATCGACACGTCCTTCTCCTCGCAGTCGACTACTTGCGCCGTAAGGTGCGGTCCTTCCTCGAGCTCTATGAGTGCGAGTACGTACGGTGCCTCTATCTCAAAGCCGCTGGGCGGCACGTTCACGAGAGAATATGAGTAGACCTTGCCTATGCCCGAGTACTGCTTGTCCACCATCTTGCCCTTGCGCCTGCACTTGGGGCAGATTAGCCTGGGCGGGAAGTAGTTGGCCTTGCAAGTCTCGCACGAAGTGCCTATGAGGCAGTAGCGCTCAGGTATGCGCCTCCAGCTTGATGGTGAACTGTTCATCATATTCTCACTATCCTTGTTCGCTTCTCACGTTCCGTTTTCCTCGCGCGTCTCATCAGTTTGTCCTCTTTAGTATGTGCACAACGCAGGTTGCGCCGCTTCCGCCCACGTTATGTGTAAGCCCTATCTCCGCGCCAGTGACCTGCCGCTTCTCGGCCTGCCCGCGGAGCTGCCACACTATTTCAGCTATCTGCTTCACGCCCGTGGCGCCAACGGGGTGGCCGCAGCCTTTCAGCCCGCCGCTCGTGTTGATGGAAATCTTGGAGTTGAGTGCGGTCGCGCCGTCAGCAGTCATCTTGCCGCCCTCGCCCTTCCTGCAGAAGCCCAAATCCTCGATGGCCATAATCTCGGCTATTGTGAAACAGTCATGCACTTCGGCCACTTTGATGTCCTTTGGCTCGACATTCGCCTGTGCGTAGGCCTTTTTCGCGGCTATCATGGTCGCATCCAGGCGCGTAATGGATTCGCGCGAGTGCAGCGCGAGCTTGTCGCTCGCCTGTGCGCTTGCCACTATCTCAATCGGAGTGTCCGTGTACTTGCGCGCCTGCTCGAGGGGCGCGAGAATCGCAACTGCCGCGCCATCGGTTATGGGCGAGCAGTCGAATACCTTGAGCGGTGAGGAAACTACTTTTGATTTCATAACGGTCTCGAGCGTGATTTCTTTCTGGTACTGCGCATACTTGTTGCGGGCTGCATTGTAGTGGTTCTTCACTGCAACTTGTGCCATCTGCTCCTCAGTCGTCCCGTACTCGTGCATGTGCCTCTTGGCCATGAGCGCGTAGAGGCTCGGGAATGTGGCGCCCATGAAGAGCTCCCACTCCTGGTCCCCTGCGCCTCCGAGGGCGCTCGCGACCTCGCCGGTGCTCACGTCAGTCATCTTCTCGACTCCGCCCACAACAACGTGATCGTGTATGCCGCTTGCAACTGCCATGTAGCCAGTGCGCAGGGCAACTGAGCCGCTGGCGCACGCCGCCTCGACGCGCGTGGCAGGTATGGGATTCAGGCCCATGTAATCGGCAATGAGCGCGGTGATGTGCTCCTGGCCTATGAGCCTGCCCGCTGCCATCGTGCCGCCGTAGAGCGCATCTATGTCTGCGCCTGACATGTTGGCATCTGCCAGCGCGCGAATGCCCGCCTCGGTTATGAGGTCGCGGAAGCTATGGTCCCAGTTCTCGCCGAACTTGGTCAGGCCGACTCCAACGACTGCAACTCTTCGCATTTTTTCACCATCAACTTCAATCAAATTACTGCATCCATCAAAGGCTCTTCAGCTTCTTCCTGAACTTCACATACTGCCCGTAATCAAGGTGCTCGCGCTTGTTTATGTAGGTTGAGAGCGGCACGCTTCGCGAGCGCTTCTTTTCTATGCCATCAGTGACTTTTATGAGGAACGAGTCGCTGCCCGCGCCGCTTCCGAATGAGGTCATGAGAATGTGCTGGCCCGGCTTTGCCACATCGAGCGTGGCTGCGAGGCCGAGCATCGATGCCGCCGAGTAGGTATTGCCTATCATGGGCGTGAGCAGGCCGGGCTCGAGCTTCTTCACGTCGATGCCGAGTATTTTCGCAGCCTCCTTGGGAAACTTTCCGTTGGGCTGGTGGAAGACCACATAGTCGACATCCTTGGGCCCGAATTTCATGCGCTCCATGAGCCCCTTGGTCGCATTCACTACGTGCTTGAAGTACGCAGGCTCGCCCGTGAACCTGCCGCCATGCGAGGGGAAGTCTGCCGAGGGCCTGCGCCAGAAGTCGGGCGTGTCCGTAGTATATGAATATGTGCCAAGAATTTCCGCCACTAAATTTTCCTTTCCGATTATGAATGCCCCGGCGCCTGCGCTTGCAGTATACTCTAGCGTATCGCTCGGCCTGCCCTGCGAAGTGTCTGAGCCGATTGCAAGACCATGCTCAATCATGTCCGATGAGACCATGCCCATGCAGCACTGGATTGCGGTCGTGCCTGCCTTGCACGCAAACTCAAGGTCTGCCGCCGTGAGGTTGGGCGTGGCGCCAAGTGCTTCGGCAACTATGGTTGCCGTGGGCTTGACCGCATATGGGTGCGACTCGCTGCCAACGAAAAGGGCGCCGATTGACTGCGGCGAGATGCCTGCATGCCTGACAGCATTGCGCGCGCTCTCGACCGCCATGGTGGCCGCATCCTCGTCGAGGTCGGGCACGCTCTTCTCCGAGACGCCGAGGCTCTCCTTTATGCGGTAGCCCTCCTCGCCCCAGATGCGCGCAATGTCTTCCACCTTGATGCGGTATCGCGGAACGTATCCGCCGTATCCAACAATTCCAACTGCCATAAGTATCACTTTTCTAGTTGCCCTCTCGCCCAGCTTACCACTTTTTAAGAGCTTCGCCAATCTCGTTCAGGTCGAATTTTGTTGTCAGAAGCGGGATGCGCTCCTTCTGCGCTATTTTTATGGCCAGCTTGTCTACTGCCTGTATGCCATGCAGCACGACTATGCTCGGCTTCATGGGCGTAACGCGCAGGACTACCATGGGCGAGCGGCCCGTGCTCACTTTGGTGAAGATGAATGCGCGCTCGCTCGTCTGCCCGTAGAGCTTCGGGAACTCGCTGTAGGGCATTTCGAGTATGACCTTG
Organism: Candidatus Burarchaeum sp.; assembly: GCF_030646255.1. Classification (GTDB taxonomy): domain Archaea; phylum Micrarchaeota; class Micrarchaeia; order Burarchaeales; family Burarchaeaceae; genus Burarchaeum. Next base: position 19,253 of record NZ_JAUSNF010000054.1, read on the forward strand.
ATGCTATCAATCAGGGTGTAGCCGTAGATTTTCTTCTCGCGCAGCATCTCCTCATTTGCAATTACTTTTGCATCTATGGCTTTTGCGAACGCCTCTGCGCCTATGGCGCTTGAAAAGTCGTGCACCTCAAAGAACTTCTTGCTATTTTCCTCCTCGCGGAACTTCTGCGCCACGTGCTCGCCGCGCTGTGCGTCTATCGCGATAAGCGCCTCAATGAACCGTTTCACAATGCCGATGCCTGGCGACTTGCGCCTGTTGCCCTCATAATCGCTTATCGTGCTGGGTGTGATGTCCAGGTACTCGCCGAGCTGCACCTGCGTGATTCCGAATATCTCGCGCCACTTCTTCATCGTGCCGCCAGGCGTATCGCTGAGGGCTATCTCGCCTGCAATCTTCACGCTTAGCTTGTCCATGGGTCCATCTCTCTGCTTGTTCAATTTTCGACCATCGCCTTATGCGACATCGTCAATTATTAGGCCAGCAAGGCTTTTAAATGTTAGCGAACCCCTGTTCGGCAGGAGACGTAGTCAGTGCTTCGCCTTCCTCGTCCGCGCCCAGTGGTAGAGTTCCACGGCCTCGTACTGCTCGGGCGTGAAAAGGCCGAAGCCGCGCGTGCGCTTCACCTGCTCCAAAGCTTCCTTTGGTGTTGCGCCTTTTGCCACTAAATAAGAAGCAAGCATCGTGCCCGTGCGGCCAATGCCCGCATGGCAGTGCACTACCACGCCCTTTTTCTTCCTGTTCATCCTGTCCACAAACTTCACGAACTGCTCCATCTGCTCAAAGGTGGGCGCGGTCATGTCGATTACAGGCATGTGCAAATATTCCATAGAGCCGAGCGCATCGCGCGAAAGCGGCTGCTCTGTAAGCGTAACTATTGCACCCACGCCCTGCCTGCTGAGCCACGCAACGTCGTGTGCCAGCTCGCTGTACCTGCCCGGCAGGTCGCACCCGCCGAGCTTCTTCGGAATGACCCAGGAGAAGTTGCCAAGATAGGTGCGGGGCATGACATGACCTTTTTCTAACTGAATTATTCAGCCCGTTCTATATCAAGTTTTATCGGGTTTGTCAGGCAATAAACGCCAGGGCACCTCTCTTTCGCGAGCCTCAGCAGCTCGCCCATATTTTTTCCACCTGAAACAGTTACCTTTAATTTAACGCGCTCCACCATGGGCTCATTGCTTAAACCCACTGCCTTCTTCAGATTCATTTTATTTTCTGCAGTGACCTTCAGATTCCTGAGCTTTATTCCTTTTTCCGCAGCTATCGAAGCAAAGGTTTGCGCAAAGCAGGCTGCCAGGCCAAACAGGCAGTATTGCACAGGATCCGGTTTTAATGCGGAACCGCCCATGAAGGAGGGCGCGTCTGCTTCTACAATGGTAAAACTCTCGCCGTGCTTCAGGCTCGCCCTGAACTGGGGTTTTCCTTCTTCAAACACCCATTCTCCCTCGATAGATTTTTCTTTGAACGCTTTCGCCGGCTCTGCCTTCACCGCTTTGACAAAAGCGGCGGCCTTCGCGGTGTTGATGTTGTTTATTCCCGTTTTCTCCCCCCTCTTTCAATTCAGCCGTAATGCGACGCTTCGGGCGAATGCGCGGTCTTCACCTTGTTGAACAGGCGCTCGAAAGCCTTCTCGCAGTCGTCCAGCTTTCCGCCGCGCACCTCAAGATGGAAGTCCTTGCCTGCGGACGAGAATGCGATGCGCACGCTGGCCGGCGCAGGATGCTCGGTTGGTTTTTTTGCCATGGTTGCACCTTCTAACATATTGGTTACTCATCCTACTTCCGTCCTTTTCCCGTCCTTGTCATATTTGTACAGCTTGCCCGCCTTCTCATCTGCCGTCTGCTTGTGCACGCCGTCGCAGAAGGGCTGGTTCTTGGACAGGCCGCACATGCAGATCCACCTGCTCTCCCCGCCAACCTTTACTTCCAGCGGGCCCTTGTCAGCCTTTTCCACTATTCTAGCCATATTATCACCATTATCGCCCTGCGTTCAACTGAAAATAGATGAACGGCATAAAAGTTTATATATGATGGTGCAGTTCCACACCATAATGCGCTTGGAATTGATTGCAGTTCCGCTCATTCTCTTTTCACTATTGTTAGCAGGCTGCCCGCAGCTTGACCAGCTCTTCGGCGGGGGGCAGCAGCCGTATACGTTTGCAGATGCCATGACCGAGCTGAATAACATAAACGCCAAGTACGTGAACGCGTACTCGCCCCAGAAGCTCGCGGCCTACAGGCAGGAGCTGGTTCAGTTCAAGGAGTCGGCGGCAACCTCTCAGAAACTTTCAGAGCAGGACAGGAAGGCGCTCGAGGCGCTCATTGGCTATTATGAGGTGAAGGCGGATGCGCGGGAGACGGCGTATGATGCCGCGAAGGAGCTGAAGATAAGCGATTTTGTCGAGGTGCCGAGAAGCAACGAGGAAATAAAAGAGACTGAGCGCTCGCTTGAGCAGGCGTCCGGAGAAAAGGTGGATGAGGCGATTGGCGCTTATCGGACTGCAGAGGAAAGCTTGGCTGAATTCGAGAGGGACTTCCCGGAGCAGGCGAAGGAGGCTGGCGCGGAAGATGAGAAGAGGGAGGTAAGGGGCGAGCAGGGCAATATGATTGCGCAGAAAGAGGGAGCGCGGGAGGCTCTCAATAACCTACCGGCCTTCGAGCAGCCGGATTTGCCAGTCGCAGGCGCGGTTGACTTTGAAACTGCGAAAAAGATTGTGCTGGATGAGGTTGTGAAGGGCGGGGATGTGCTGGTATTCTCGAATTCGGCGCTGCTCGCGCCCGGCACAGAAGTGTACCAGTTCGGCCCGCCTGAGCTCAACAACCTTATTTGGAAGCTGGACAATGCTGCGTGGTTCTTCTGGATTGACGACGTGCCTGACGCCGCATTTGCGCATCCCACGCTCTTCGTATTTGTTGACCTGAAAAGCGGCGAGTATATTGCGCTGAAGGGCCAGTGGTGGCCTGTGATAGAGGGGCAGAGCTGGTGGTCAAGGGACATCCTGGTGAATGACAGGAGCGGGCTTGTCTACGGCACCATGAGGTTTGCAGAGGGCGAATACGGGCCTGAAAAATTGCTGGGGCTTACTGAAGACCGGGGCGGGCAGTTCATGGATGCCGGGCCAGAGCCTGCGGCTGAAGATGAGAACAGGCAAATCATGAATAATCTCGCGCCTCCGAGCAGGACTCTTGAGCTCAATGGATGGGGCGGAATCTTCGGCGGCGGCCCACAGCCGGGCAATCCGAACGTGCCTATAAATGCTGAGAGGACGCCGTGCCCGTGCGGCAGGCCCTCTGACCGTTATGCAATCGTGATAAACGGGCACAACGACTCGATGTTCATGAAGAGCTCCAACGACCTTGTTGATGCGCTGACGAAGAGGGGATTTGCGGGCGACAACATAGAGTTCGCGGCCCAGCCTGTGAACGACAATCCTAATGCTGATGCGCAGACTTCGCAGGCCAGCATAGCTGCGGCATTCGGTGCGGTAAGAGGGAAGATGAAGTGCTGCGACGTTCTCTTCGTGTTCCTGGGCGGGCACGGCGGGCTCTACTGCGGGGTTACGTGGAACAATACGGTTGACGGGACCGTCACGGTGGAGCATACGAATCCCGAGGGCGGCGATGGCACAGGGGGCGGCCATGCGTGCCCGCAGGTCGGCGATGTGAAGGCTGGCAACCTGAAGGTAATCGACGTGTCCATGGACACTTTCGTGACGCTAAATGGCGAGTTCATGTGGGGCTTCCAGCTTGACCTGCTGCTCGACACGATGGACAACTGCAACACGTTCATCTACATAGACTCGTGCCGCTCGGGCGGCATGGTAAACCAGATGCAGGGCAAGGGAAGGACCATTGGCACATCTGCTTCGGCTGACAAGTACGGCTGGGGCGAGAATACGATGGGCGCGGGAGGCGGAACGGACGGCACCGAATCGCTGGTAGACGGACTGGACGGGAAGATACCTTCGGACGCGAACCAGGACGGCTCCACTTCGATGGAAGAGGCGTTCAACCATACGCGCGGCCATTACAAGGACAAGCGCGGCGCGGATGCAAAGTTCAACACAGACCCGCAGTTCTGGAAGTCCACTGAAGCCTGCGCATGCCCGCCTGAACCGTGCGGCGGCGTAGGCGATGGGACAGGAGGCGGTGGCGGCGGGGACGGGACTGGAACTGGTGGCGATGGCACTGGGACCGGCGGCGATGGAACAGGAACAGGCACTGGCGGGGACGGCACCGGCACAGGAGGCACTGTAGTAATAGGCGGCGGCACAAATGCGGGCGCGGGCGTGGTGGCCGACAGGGACAGGGACGGCGTGCCGGATTCACGGGACAACTGCATAAACACGCCGAATGCGGACCAGCTTGACAATGACGGCGACGGGAAGGGGGATGCGTGCGACACGTGCCGCTACGACCGCAACAATGATGCGGACGGCGACGGGAAGTGCGCCGATGTTGACAACTGCCCCAACGTCGCGAATGCGGACCAGAAGGACAAGGACCGCGACAGCAAGGGCGATGCGTGCGACACGTGCCCGGACGATTCTGCAAATGACGCGGACAAGGATGGCGTGTGCGGCGACGTTGACAACTGCCCTCTGGCTGTAAATCCAGACCAGGCTAATTCAGATGGAGATTACAAGGGGAATGCGTGCGACAACTGCCCGAATGCGGATAATATAGACCAGAAAGATTCCGACGGCGACGGGAAGGGCGATGCATGCGATAATTGCCCGAATGCGGCGAATGCTGGCCAGGCTGATACAGATGGAGACGGCAAGGGGAACACATGCGACAACTGCCCGAATGCGGCGAATGCAGACCAGGCTGACCCTGATAGTGATGGGCTGGGAAGCGCGTGCGACAACTGCCCTAATGCTGCGAACCCCAGCCAGGAGGACAATGACGGAGACGGCATAGGGAGCGCGTGCGATGACGTGCCCGTAAGCTGCGTGGCCGAGAAGCCGCCGCTCTATCCGAACATAGTTGCGCAGGGCAAGGACCTTACGGAAGCGCAGTGCAATGCATACTTAGAGGTGCCTACTGAGAATTGCAAGACGCTCTGCGTCTATGTGAGCTACAAGTCATGGGACTGGGGCGTGAACAAGTATGCCTGCTGCTACCGCGACGTTGACAGGTATCCGTGCACAGACTGCCCGGGCGAGTATCCAAGCTGCCCTGACCCTGACATTTACTGCATCGGCCCGACAGGCGGCGGAGAATAGCGCCCGCGCCGCTTGCATCGTGCGGGGCATAGCAATCAGTTTTAAAACTTCGTGCTTATTCTACACCCATGATTTCAGTAAAGCTCCCTGACGGCAAGTTGTTGGAAGTGAAGAAGGGCTCGACGGTGCTCGAGGTAGCGGAGAAGATTGGCAGGAGGCTTGCGGAAGACGCGCTTGCAGCAAAAGTTGATGACCAGCTCGTGGACCTCACGAAGCCGCTCGAGGCCGACTGCGAGCTCAGGATAATTACGTTCAAGGATGCGGAGGGCAAGGAAATCTACTGGCACAGCACATCGCACCTGATGGCGCAGGCCGTGAAGCAGCTTTTCCCGGAGGTGAAGCTTGCGATTGGGCCGGCTATAGAGGAAGGATTCTACTATGATTTTGAGAGGAAGGAACCTTTCACGCCCGATGACCTTGGCAGTATAGAGAAGAAGATGGAGGAGCTTGCGAAGAACGACATTCCGGTTGAGCGGAGTGAGATGAAGCGCGATGAGGCGCTGAAGATGTACCAGCAGGCGGGCGAGGTCTACAAGGTGGAAGTGATAAGCAACGACATTCAGGATGCGCACATTTCATTTTACAAGCAGGCGGAGTTCAGCGATATGTGCCGCGGGCCTCACGTGCCGAGCACAAAGTACATCAAGGCATTCAAGCTAACGGAGGTGGCAGGCGCATACTGGCGCGGCGTTTCCACCAATACAATGCTTCAGAGAATCTACGGCATATCTTTCCCGGACAAGAAGCTGCTGGCTGAATACTTGAAGAGGCTTGAGGAGGCTGAAAAGCGCGACCACAGGAAAGTTGGAAGGGAGCTGGGCCTGTTCATGATGCATGAGTATAGCCCCGGCGCGCCTTTCTTCTTACCCAAAGGCACCATAGTCTATAACGTGCTGCTGAATTTCATGCGCGCGGAGTACAAGAAGCGAGGCTACCAGGAAGTCATTACGCCTTTGCTTTACGAGAAGACTTTGTGGGAGACTTCGGGCCACTGGGAGCACTTCAAGCAGAATATGTTTTTGCTGAAGATTGATGAGCGGGATTTCAGCCTCAAGCCCATGAACTGCCCCTCGCACTTGCTAATATACAAGGGCTCATCGCACAGCTACCGCGAGCTGCCTTTGCGCATAGCGGATTTTGCACCCCTGCACCGCAATGAGCCGACGGGCACGCTCACGGGAATGACAAGAGTGCGCAAGATGTGCCAGGACGATGCGCACATTTTCTGCACGCCCGAGCAGCTCAAGGCTGAACTAATAGCACTCATAGACTTTGTGAAATATTTGTACGAGGATGTGTTCAAGTTCGAGTATGCTGTTGAGCTTAG
>NZ_JAUSNF010000061.1 GCF_030646255.1 Candidatus Burarchaeum sp.
AGCGCTGAAGTCATCCTCTGAATTCAGGCTGAAAGGTATGTAGCCTTCCTGCGGAACCTCGCGCAGCGCGATGTTGCTCACATCGCCAAGCTCAACAGTCGCGCTTGCATAGCCGCCTTCGCCAGTCGTAATGGTGGTCCAAGGCTCGCCTGCCTCGCCGGAGTTCCCGGCAGGGAACTGCAATTCAGGGTAATTGATGCCCCACTGGAACTTCCATCCTTCAACTAGCGAGCAGCCCTCATGCTCCTCGACCCAGTCTGCGGCGGTCTCGGAAGTTATCGTAACATCCGGGCCAGCGCCCCAGTTCGGCAGGTCTTCCTCATTGTCGCACACAATCTTGTGCGCTATTATGGTAACATCCTCGAGCGTGCACCGGGTCGAGCATCCATCTCCATTAACCTCGTTCCCATCGTCGCACTCCTCGCTCTCCTGGTTCACCTCGCCGTCCCCGCAGTAGGGCTCGGGCTCTTGAGGTTCAATGCACTTCATGCTCACATCGTCCACAAAAGTGCCCAGCGAGTTGGGAGTTCCCAAGTCAGTAAGCTGCAGCCTCGTTGTAGCGGAAGCCGCAATGAAATCATATTCATAATAAGTCCACACCGTGTTGCCCGCGCCTGCAGCTGAAATCGTGTCCAGCACAGCGCCGCCCGCCTTCACCTCGAGCACGTTGTCAGCCGAGCCAGTGCCAGGCCGTGGCGAGAACGCAAGCCTCACCCTGTACGTCTCGCCCGGTATGGTATCAATGTCCTCGTAAATCCTGACGGATGCCGGCTCGCCGTTCAGCGCGCCATTCGGCCCAGTCCAGTCAGTATCTAGTTCGGCATGCTGCATGCCATTTGCAGGAAGCCAGCTATTCACGCCCCTGTGCAGCTCGAGGTTCGCAACCTCTGGCCTGTCATTTCCACTGTAGCTCGTTATGTTCGTCTGCCACTCCACGCGCCATTCAAGGCCGGGAGTGCCGTCAGCATAAATGTCCCACTTCGCATTGTGGGTCACAACCGGCACCTCGAATGCGCCGTTCATCACAAGCTCCTCCTCGGGCTCGCACACGCGCTCCTGCACGTTCCACGCAACGCAGTAGTATGTGTGGTTCAGCGCAGGGTTGCGTATGAAATCATAGTTGTCGTAATTCAGCACATCCTTGTCGCAGTATATCTCCGCGCTCACGTTGTGCTCATTATTGCCGTACATGTTGTACGTGAAGTTTATGTAGCCCTGCTGGAATGCCTCGCGCACATGAATCTCAGACACGCCGCTCAAGTTATTCATAATCACCGTCGCAATCCCGTTCGCATCCGTTGGCCCGAAGCTGTTCCACGCGCCCCCTGCCGCGCCCGTATTGTCGCCCGGGTTTGCTGCATTCTGGTTGCCCCACTGGAAAAGCCAGTCAGGTGCAAGCCAGCAGTTCGGGTGCTGCGCCAGGAAGTCGGCTGCAGTAGTTGCAGTCACATCAGGCCCTCCCTTGCCCCAGTTGGGCAGGTCGGCCTCGTTCGAGCACACTATCTTGGTTGCTATGATCGTCATATTCTGCGGCTCGGGCTGTTGCTCCCCGCAGTGTGGAACTCCTGCAAGTCCGTTATTGTAATCATCCAAAATATCGGCTAGGTCTGTGGCCTGCGTCCTGTTCAGGTGGCCCGGCCCGATTTCGTAAACGTCGCTGCCCAGCAGCACCTTGGACTGCGCAATCGCAGTTGCGACAGAGTTGGGAACAGTGGCGCCGCTTTCCCTGTTCAGCACGGCTGCAATGTACTGGTGCGCCAGGATGTACCATGCATTTCCTGCAGGCGGCGTCTGCATGGTTGTTACGTTGAACCAGCCGTACTCGCCCTCAACAGGCGGCCATGCACCAGGATGATTCTTCCAATAGCCCTGGCTGTACGTGCAGCCCTCTACTTCAATCAGTGTGCACTCGTTGCTGCAGAAATCACCGCCATCGCACTCTTCAGTCTGGCCGTAATCATTGGGCGTCTGCACATAATCGTCCCCGCAGAACGTGTCGCAATCCAAAGTAACAAGAAGTACAAGGTCCTGGAAGTCAAAGGCCGGGCTGTTTACATCAGTGCCTCCAAGCTCCCATATAACTATTGCCTGGTTCGGAGCAAGCACGACCGTGCCGTTTACAAGATATGGGCCGAGAATGGTCCCAAAGGATGCCTGGCTAAGATACGGCGCATATGTAGGCAGCGTGTCCCCGTTGCGGAGAACCTCCACCTGAATTCCCGCCTCGTCGGACCACACTGTCAGGCCCGGATTGCCCGTTCCCCTCAGCCTCACTGCAGTACCGTCATTTACGTGAGTAGTATAATTTTCCCCGATCTGGGTTGCCGCATTGAGCCAAAGCAGCTGCGTGCCTGCGCCCACGTCAATGTACGCATCCACCGTGCCCGTATATTCGGCGCCAAGCAGCGTGACAGTCACATTCGAGGCCGGTGAAGTCATGATCTCGGCATCCGTACCCGTGACCTGCAGTATGCAGGGCGCCGGCCCATTGTCCGGCACGGCGTAAACCAGCTCCGCTAGGAAGCCCAAAAGTGCAAACGCAAGAATCACAATAACAAATAGGCTAGACTTACCACTAAAACTCATACACCCACCTCCACTATAAAGAGCCTTACTGCCCACTCTCTTTTCTATGCCTTAGAAAGCTTATAAATATTCTACAACTTCCACATATACGTCTATCAACGAACCTTCTTGCATCAAGTGAAAAACCGCACTCAGCCGCAGGGCAGCCACACATTTCTTTATAAATATTTTCGATGAAGTAAGCAAGTCAAAATCTACTCGGGGTCTTTGAAATGGCACGCGAATCATCGGGTTCATATGATATTATAGTGGTCGGCGCAGGCCCAGGCGGCTCGTCCTGCGCTGCGCTTCTAGGCAGGAAAGGCTACAATGTTCTTCTTTTGGACAAGGCCAAGTTCCCGCGCGAGAAGACATGCGGGGATGCGGTGAGCGGCAAGTCGTTGCGCGTGCTGCGCGATCTCGGCATTGACAAGGAGATTGAGAAGATGCCGCACGCATCGATACGCGGCGTAATCTTCTCCTCGCCCAAGGGCGTGCAGCTCGACATACCCTTCAGGGGCAAGCCTTTGCCAGGCGAGAAGGAGCCGGGCTACTGCTGCAAGCGCGAGATAATGGACAATCTCTTCTTCACGTGCGCTAAGAAGACGAAGGGCGTGACAACGATGGAAAATTTCCAGGTCAGCGATATCATCCTCGAGGGCGAACAAGTAGTCGGAGTCAAAGGCGTGGACATGAATGCGAAACAAGAGCGCGAGTTCAGGGCCAATGTGATTGTGGGCGCAGATGGCGCGCAATCAGTAATCGCGCGCAAGACCGGCTGCGTTACAGTGCCAGACCCGCGCCATTCCTGCGCCGCAGTGCGCGCCTATTATACCGGGGTGAGCGGGCCGAAGGACCGGATAGAGCTGCACTTCATCGACGAGGTCCTGCCCGGCTACTTCTGGATCTTTCCTGTAAGCGAGACCGAGCACAACATCGGCCTGGGGATGCTCACAAAGGACATGCAGGGCAAGAGTATCAATCTGAAGCAAATAATGCTGGATGCAATCGAGAAGAACGCGCTCTTCAAGGAGCGGTTCAAAAATGCGAAGCCAAGCACTGAAATAAGGGGCTGGACCCTGCCGCTGGGCTCAAAGAGGCAGAAGGCGCACGGCGCCGGCTATGTGCTGATAGGGGATGCGGCATCGCTCATAGACCCGTTCACAGGCGAGGGCGTGGGCAATGCGACAACGAGCGCGAAGATTGCGTGCGACGCGATAGACAAGGCGTTCAAGGCCAACAACTTCTCAGCGAATATGCTTTCAGTCTATGCTGAAAACCTCTGGGCAGAGCTCGGGCCCGAAATGCAGACAAGCTACAACCTGCAGCGCGCTGGCAAGTGGAAGTTCCTGCTGAACCTAGTAATAGGCAAGGCAGCCCGCAAGCCCGAGATACGCGAGTTCATTGGCGGCACGTTCACGAACAAGGAGGCAAAAAAGCAGCTCTACTCGCCGATGTTCTACTTCAAGCTGCTGTTTGCCTAGTGTGAAATTGTTTTTCCTCTAACTTCAGTTATTTTCCACACGCTCAGCACGATGAGCGCCACGCCCAGCAGGTTATAGGCCGTAATCTGCTCGCCCAGCAGCAGGGCCGAGAGGAAGAGCGCGACGGCGGGCGCGGGCACCACTATGGCAGTAGTCTTGTAAACGCCAATTCTCCTAATGGCTTCATAGTAGAATGCATACGAGAAGAGAATGGGCAGCAGGCCGTAGACAGCCACTATATAATAGGCAGACTGGTCCGAGGGCAATGCAAGGCTCGCGCCAACCAGCGGGAAGAGCGCAAGGGTTGCGAGCGCCTGCGCAAGCACGCCTGGCAGCACAAGCGTTGCAAAACCGCACTCATGAATCGCATCGGGCGCAAGATAGTAGCCGAGCTGGAGCAGGAACATTGAGAAGAGCACCAACAACGCGCCAATTCCTGCAGCGCCCAGGTCAAATGTGCCATTGGTAACTGCAATCGCAACGCCGAGCACGAGCAGCAGCGTGAAAAATATCTCATCCACTCCACCTCTCTCCTTTTTCATCATCACGCCAAGCAGAAGCGAGAACAGAATTTCAGTGCCGAGCAGCGCAGAGCCCTGCGCACCCGTAATGCTGCTCATGCCGAGGAAGTAGAATATCGAGAAGAGGAAATAGGTGAAGAGCGCAAGCAATGCGAGCTGCTTCCAATGCTTTGCAATCTTAGTCCAGCCCTTTTCATGGATGAAAAATGGCACAGCAAGCGCGGCCGCAGCGAGCGCAGTAAGCAGCGAGAACTCCAGATAGCCCATCTGTGCAAGCCCGAGCTTGGAAAGCGGCGGGGAAAGGGACCAAAGGAAAAGGCTGCCTAGCGCAATGATTCGGCCGTCAACTTTCATGCCTTAGCCACCTAGATTTTCTTTTTCAGATATTCGTAAGCCGAATGCACTGCAGTTACGCCTTCGCCCGCACCTGTGGCTGCCTGCTTGAACTTAGAGTCAACGACATCGCCCGCTGCGTAAACTCCAGGCACGCCAGTTTCCATGTCTCTATTAACAACAATCTCGCCCTTTGCATTCAGCTTCGCGCCCAGGGATTTGGCAAGGCCTGAAAGAGGCTCGTGGCCGATGGCGACAAACAGGCCGTCAAGCTTCAGCTCGCGCGAGCCGTTCACTTCGCGGTCGAGCAGCACACCGGTTACGCGCTCCATGCCTTCCTGCCCGCCTCCTTTCACTTCCCTCACAGTCACCTTGGTAATCACTTCAACCTTCTTCTCGGCCTCGAGCATCCTGCAGTTGACCGGCTCGGCTTTAGGCGCATCCTTCCGTATGAGCAAGTAAACCTTGCTCCCATAGCCTGCAAGGAGCAAGGACTCCTTCACCGCCGAGTCGCCAGAGCCCACAACCCCGATGACCTTGCCCTTGTAGAATGCGCCGTCGCACAGGGCGCAGTAGTGCACTCCTTTGCCCGAGAACTTCTCCTCACCAGGCACGCCCATCTTCTTCCACGTTGTCCCAGTTGTAAAAATCACGGTCTTGGCGCAGTACTCGCCCCTCTTTGTGGTCAATGCAAACCCGCCGTCTTTCTTCTTCTCAACCTTCTCAACCCTCTCATCCTTCAGCTCAGCCCCGAACTTGAGAGCCTGGTTCATAATCTTCTCTGCAAGGTCAAAGCCGACAATCTTCTCAAAGCCCGGGAAGTTCTCGACAGCAGGGCTGAGCACTATGGTGCCGCCCCGCGTTTCAGCGAACACGGCTGTCTTCAGTTCAAACCTTCCCGCATACATTGCTGCGCTGAAGCCCGTGACTCCGCCCCCAATAATCGCAACATCGTAGCATTCAGCCATTTTCATCCCTCAAATCCAAGCTTCTTCTTGCCCTCTGCAGAAATCCTCGCAGGCGTCCACGGCGGGTCCCACACCAATTCAACTTCGACATCCTTCACGCCCTTCATCGCGCCCACCTTATCCTTCACATCGCCCTGCATCATGCCAACAAGCGGGCAGCCGACCGTCGTCAAGGTCATCTTCACCTTCACAACATCCTTCTCAACCTTCACGCCATAGATGAGGCCAAGGTCAACAAGGCTGATGCCCAGCTCAGGGTCCATGCACTGCTGCGTGAGCACTTCCATTACCTGCTCCTTTGTCACCATATTATACTCGGTTGCAGCCTCAGCTATTTATAGCTTTTATGCGGAATACTGCGCATGGCCGATTCATTCACAAGCGACGAGCAGGCTGTGCTTTCGCGTTTCTGCTCAAATCTCGACAAGCCCGTGTTCGTGCTTCTAAACTTGCCTGAGGCCGTGAAGGGCGCGCTCTTCTCGCGCTACAGCAGGAGCGACAAGAGCCTGCGCCGCGTGCTTTTGGACGAGTTCATCAACAAGCCCGAGATGGGATTCAAGGAAATCGTGGGCGAGGCAACGCGGAGCGGCATTGAGCAGGCAGTCGCGCTAAGGAAAGCAGAAGAATTCTACGACCGCGTGCTGGTTGGCTACGGCGATGATTCTGTTGCCGAGCTCGGCGGCGCGCACATTGCGTGCGAGGATGTGTCAAACATCGCGAGCAAGGTCTTGGAGGACTCGCGCATCGGCCTCTCGCCGCTCGAGAAGTCCACGCGCTATGTTTACTTCAACCAGAAAAATGCCGATGGCAATTACCGCTACTACCGCGAGCCGCAAATAATGGCAAGCGAGCATGCAGCGCTCTATGAGCGCACGTGCAATCTTCTTTTCGATACTTACAGCTCGCTCATGGAGCCAGTGCAGAAATATGTGACTGATGCAAACCCAAAGCCCGCAGATGCGACCGACCGAGCCTATGCCGCGACAGTGCGCGCCAAGACCTGCGACCTGCTGCGCGGCCTGCTGCCTGCTTCCGCGCTTACTAATGTCGGCATTTTCGGCAATGGACGGGCCTTCGAATACTTGCTCACAAAAATGCATGCCAGCCCGCTGGGTGAAATGCACTCGCTTGCAGCAGAAATGCAAACCGAGCTGGAAAAAACAATCCCATCATTCGTGAAGCGCGCCTCGCCCTCCAACAAATACGGCGCAAGCGCGCACGCATACATGCGCGAAACGCGCATGGCGATGGAAGAGGCATCGGGCCAGCTGCTTTCAAACACCAAGCCCGAGAACCGCGAGGCAGTCGAGCTCGTTGACTATGATGCAAAGGCGGAAGAAAAGATCATAGCCGCAATGCTCTACCCCTACTCGCACCTAACGCTCAGGCAGCTTCGCTCAAGCGCAGCGGGCATGGGCCAGATTGCAAGGTGCAAGCTCATTGCGGAATATTATGGCATGAGGCAGAACCGCAGGAACAGGCCGGGTCGCGCGCTCGAGAATGCTTACTACACATTTGACATCCTCGGCAACTACGGTATGTACCGGGATTTACATAGGCACCGCATGCTCACGCAGGAAAGGCAGGAACTCAGCACGCTGCACGGCTACGACGTTCCGGAAGAGCTTGCAGATGCAGGCGTGCGCGACAAGTTCGAAGCATGCATGCAGGAAGCCGACAGCGCCTACCGCGAGATTGCAAAGGAGATGCCGAAGCAGGCGCAGTACGTGGTGCCGCTTGCATACAAAATGCGCTGGTACATCACGCTCAACTTACGCGAAGTTTTGCACTTCACCGAGCTGCGTTCCTCGCCGCAGGGCCATGTCGATTACCGCAGGGTGGCACAGCAGATGTATGCAAAAGTAAAGCAGGTTCATCCAGCTCTTGCAGGCGGAATCAAGTTTGTTGACATGAGCGGCGGGCAGAAGCTCGAAAGGCTTGAGGCAGAGAAGAAGACGGATGCAAAGCTGAACGAGCTCGATAAGAAATATGGGAAGGGCCCGAATTAATGCTTATAAATCTGAAATTCCATATTTTCGCATATGGTCATGAACCACAAACCAGCCCCTGGCAATACGAACCACAAAGCAGGTCCCGGCGGAATCACGAAATATATGCAAGGTCCTGTAAGGACCCCGGTGCATATTGAACTTCCTGATAGGCATTCCGACCCAAGGAATATCTTTCTGAATAAGGGCGGCGATTCCAATATGCCAGATCACATTAGCCTCATTGAAGGCGGCGATTCTGGCAGGTCCTTTGAGTCTCCTCTCATTGATTTAACTGCGGCAAAAGAACAAAAAACCGAACTGGCCGAGGACACGGCGCCCAAGCAGGTTGAAGCTGCGGTGCCTCAGACTTTGAAGCAGGTGCTCCTTGATTTGGTGCCTTTTGTATCGGTTTCAGCAGTTTCAAGTGGGCTGTTTGCGCTGATAGCTTCAGCGGCCGGTGAAAATGTTGCGTGGCCAGCCATCATTGGCGCACTCACTCCTACAGCCGCCCTCTCGTTCCTTGCCTTGTTAGCCTTAGGTACAAATGACTACAGCGCTGGCGACGGTTAACCGCGAACAGTTCAAGCCAGCTGCTTTCCCGTATCCTTCTCTACAATGTGAATCACGCGCACAGGGCATCCCTCGGCAGCCTTCATTGCGGCATCCAGCTCGCTCTCGTCAATCTCCTTTTCAAAGTAGGCACTCGACTGCTTGCCATCCAGCAAATTCGCCTTGCCGTCAGTGTTCATCTCAAAGCTCGCGCCATCCATCACAACGCAGACTCCTGCGCCTATGCAGCTACCCCGCTCATACCGCACCAGGTATTTTTTGCCCATCAAATTCACCCCGCAAACCCATGCCAACGCTCTTTGCCGAACAAAACAATAAAAAGCCGGCCGCAGATTTACTCCTGCCGGTGATTATTTGGTCGAGCGACTTGCGTACATTGTAAAAGAGCTCGTGAACGAGGCGCCTGACGTCATAACGCTCAAGCTCGCGCCCGAAAGCGGCACAATTTTCGACTTCAAGCCAGGCCAGTTCGTGAGCCTCCTGATTGCAATGCGCGAGGGCCCGGTTCCCTTCCTCTCCAAGCCCTATTCAATCTCGTCCTCGCCTACCAACAAGGAATTCCTCGGCCTCACAATAAAGATAACCGAGCGCGAGGGCAGCTTCCCGAAACTGGTGGCAAAGTTTAGGCCGGGCGACAAGGTTACTCTTATGGGCCCATTCGGCGTCTTCACCTTTGACCCTGACAAGCACAAGGACGTCGTGATGATTGCAGGCGGGGTCGGCATAACGCCCTTCCACTCAATGATTGCATACGCAACCGACAAGAAGCTGTCCAACAAGCTCCTTTTGCTCTTCAGCAACAAGACCTGCTCCGAGACTATTTTCTACAAGGACTTCGACTCTTTTGTCAGCTCCAATCCCAACTTCAAGTTCATCTGCACTGCCACGCGCGAGGAGCAGGTATCGATGGAAGGGATTGAAACCGGCCGCTTCGATGCGGACAGGATACTGAGCGCTTGCGGCGGCTCGGTGGAGGGCAAGCACTTCATGCTCTGCGGCTCAACTCCTTTTGTGGAGGGCTTCCGCAACCTGCTGCTCGTGACGATGCGCGTGCCTAAGGAGCGCGTTCTCTACGAACTCTTTGGCAGTGGCGTATGATTGCAGCCCTTTCTAGCCTGAAATGCTCCTGTTCATCGCTTCGAACATCTCGCCCTTCACGTCAAGCCCTGCATAATAGAGCGCCGCATACACAATTTCCTTTAGCACTATGAATATCAGCAGGAATACTGCGAGCGTAACCGCGTATTTCAGCCAGCCCGGTAGCTTTTTGGTGTGCGGCACCGTCTCATCCAGCACCGCACTCACAGCACCGTAAATTCTTCCCCTCAGCGCCACGAAAATCAGCATGATCGCCCCTAGCGCGGCAAGCGTGGCGGGCTTTATGCCCATGTCGTAGAATATGTAGAGGCTGACGGGTATCAGTAAATATCTCAGCGCATCACGCCAGTGCATATCATCCACCGTAAGCAAACATTTCCTCAATCGGCGTGTCCAGTATGCGCGCCAGCCTGAAGGCCAGCTCGAGCGAAGGGCTGTACTTCTCTGCCTCAATCGCAATTATCGTCTGCCTCGTAACCTTGGCCCTCTGCGCCAGCTCCTCCTGCGTGATGTTGAACTTCGCCCGCAGTTCCTTCAGCCTATTTTTCATGTAAAGCTAATATTACAATAAGTATATAAAGCTTTACATTATGTAAAGCTTGGCGGACATCTTACGTCGGCATCAATCTTCCCACACTGGCTTCATGTGCGTCACAACAACCTCAGGCAAAATTACATTCTCAGGCCTCGTTGCGAGGAACAATGCGACTTCTGCAATATCCTCGGGCCTCAGCATGTTCTTCCTCTCGCCGCCCCACCCAATCTTGTCGAAGAAGTGCGTGTCCACTGCCCCTGGGCAGATGACAGATACGCGCACATTGAACTTCTTCGCCTCTTCAGCAAGCGATTGCGAGAAGCCCCGCACTCCGAACTTAGATGCACAATACGCGCCGCCTTCAGCATAGCCCTGCTTGCCCGAAGTGGATGAAATCGTAATTATGTAGCCGCTTTTCTGTTTCTTCATCACGCGCATGGCTTCCCTGCAGCACAGGAAAACGCCCTTCAAATTAACGGCCATTACGCCATCCCAGTCCTTCTCGTCAAAGTCTGCAACCTCGCCGAACACGCCGTAGCCGGCATTTGCAATGGCAATATCAATCCTGCCAAACTGCGCAACCGCCTTCTCGAACAGCCTTTTTGCATCGCCCGACTTCGTCACGTCCGCAGCCACAAGAAGCTTCTCGCCCTTCACCTTGCGTCCCGCCGCCTCGAGCTTCTTCGCATCTCGCGCGCTCATCACGACCTTCGCGCCCTCGCGCGAGAACGCCGAAGCCATTGCCAGTCCAAGCCCGCTGCTCGCGCCAGTAATCAAAACAACTTTTCCATCTAGTCTGCCCACGCACGTTAATTCGGAATTATGGTTATTAAGATTTTCCCACTCACTTTAGTCTTGGACATACATGGCCAGCTCAAACTATAATCCAAAGCTAATTCAAATCAGCGCGCTCGATGATGCCGAGCGCGAGATTCGCGCAGTCGGGTGCGAGGAGACCGGCGTTCGGCTCATGGCCGGCAAGTGCCTGCTCGAGGTCATCAAGCTGCACGGCGTGCGGAACGCGATTGCCAACATACTCAAGCAGGAGATGCTTGCGGTGGGCGCCGATGCGGCGGTTTCGTGCAACACCGTGAACTGCAAGGATCCGGCAACCGACGTTGTGCTCATGGCCACGCTCAAGCAGTATATACGGGTAATGGCGAAGATGAAGAGCCAAGTATCGGAATGCCGGGACATCGCGCTCGCAATCGAGGCGGCGCTGAAGTCGAAGCACAAACGCCTCGCATGAGAAATAAGAATTTAAAGATGATATAAGCATACGCAAATGGGGGGTGGAAGGATGGACTTTAACAGGGACGTAGAGAGGAAACTCTGGTTTGTTCTGATTTTTGCCGCGCTCGTTCTCATAGGCAGCCGCATAAACTTCTCGACACTCGTAGGCGCGCCAAACCAGGCCTTCACCTTCTTCCAGTTCTTCGGCCCGATTACCGGAGGTTTCCTCGGCGCAGGCCTCGGCGTGGCTGCAGTCCTGGTAGCCCAGCTTGCCGATTTCGTGCTTCAGGGCAAGGCTATCGAGCCGGTCAACATCATCCGCCTTTTGCCCATGTTCTTCGCAGCCTACTATTTCGCCAGCTACAAATCAGACAAGCAGTTTAGCCGTATCTTCATGATTCTCGTGCCCATCGCGGCTATGCTGCTCTTCTGGTCGCACCCAGTAGGTGCAGCCGCATGGTACTTCCCGCTGATTTTCTGGACCATTCCGATAGTCGTCGCACTTCTGCCAACGCAGAACCTGCTGCTGCGCAGCCTCGGCGCCACCATGACGGCCCATGCGATAGGCGGCTCGCTCTGGAACTATGTCGTGCCCATGACTCCGGAAATGTGGGCTGCGCTCATACCAGTGGTAATCTACGAGCGCTTCGTTTTCGCACTAGGCATATCGGTAAGCTACCTTGCCATAAACTACGCACTAGACAAATTCACGGCAAGCGCAAAAGCCGGCTTCCCGCATGTGGACAAAAGGTATGTAATTAGCGCATGACTCGCTCAGGGTTCATTCACGGCGAATCCCGGACTCTCAACACGGTAGGCAGAGCCCAATCCCGGGAAGCTCGAGCCGCTGATTATCGTAGAGAACTGGCCCTGCGTTAAAGGGCTGCTGAAACTGGAATGCACCGCCCTTCTTATCACAGTCGTACTTCCTCCCTCATTGCTATGCACGTAAGTCCAATACTTCCCACTCCCGGCATCATAATAGCCAGAAGCTATCCCACCCGAATTGCTGCTCAAAAGGCCGTTCGGCAAGCTGGAGGCCATCTGATAGCTGCCCCTTAACTCGTCCGAAGCGAACACCTGGACGCTGTTCCCTCTGGAAATGTACAGGACATAGCCGTCCGGG
The DNA here is from genome assembly GCF_030646255.1 of Candidatus Burarchaeum sp. GTDB lineage: Archaea > Micrarchaeota > Micrarchaeia > Burarchaeales > Burarchaeaceae > Burarchaeum. The sequence goes on from NZ_JAUSNF010000061.1 coordinate 12,425, forward strand.
CCCTTGAAGATGTCAGGATCAGAGGCCGTAGAAAGCCAGAAGTTTTCAGAACCCATTGGCTGGGACGAAATCTGTATCTCAACCCTGTTCCCTTCATCTACAACAAAGTCTGCGCCGTCCCCTCCTTCCACTTCCGTCGCGCTCCTGAAGATTTTCGTGCATGTCGTCTGGCCTTGCGCGCACTGCGCAGGGTCGCCGCCCCGCATCCCGACCATGTAGAACAAGACTATTCTTCCCTCCTCATCCACCCACGCGCTCGGGTCAACGAATTCCTCGGGCCCGCCGTCACTGCCCATGAGCCTGACAGGAACAGGGTCTTCCCACTGGTCCGTATCTATCCTATAGCGCCTCACAATGCCCGGCGAGTAGACGTAAAGCACGTTCCCCCTCCTTACAAGGTCAGGCACGCTTCCGCTATAGGCCTGATAGCCAGGAACGGGCGACCAGCCCGCCCCGTCGTCCGACTGCGCCACATAGACCATGTGGTTTTTCGGGTCGTTGCAGTTCGCTGCCGCAGGATTGCACGCATGGAATGCCATAAGGTACTTCCCTGTCAACTGGCCTGTTGCAATGGCTGCAGGTTCTAATGGCGGTTCAGGCGGCTGCGGAGGCGTGGAAGGGACTTCTGGTGTAGTTTCAGGAGGGCTCGAAGCCGGCGAGTCTGGCGCTGGCTGAGCAGGTGTTTCTGCGGGCTGGCTTGGCGGCGGGGAAGGCGGAGTTTCGCTTGAAGGACTCGTAGATGTAGGCGGAGGAGGTTGGGCTGCCGTTGAAGCTGCTGGCGCCTGAGCCTGCCCTTCCGACGATGAAATGCAACCTGCAAAAATCCCCAGCATTATGACAACTATTACAATCAAGGGCGTATTTTTCATACTCTTACCTCTCGCTCCTTCCTTTTGCACCAAACAACAGATACGTAACTTTCTTTCCCTTTATCCCATACTTTCCCTTCGCAAAGCTGTCCACAATCTTCGGCAGCCCCGCATGCTCGCGCTCCAAGATTTTAGCCGCCACTTCATCCGCGCTCTTACAATCGCTGATGGGCACGCTCTCCTGATAGATTACGGGCCCGCCGTCCAGGCTCTCGTCCACAAAATGAATAGTGTAGCCCGAAACCTTCTCGCCCGCCTTGAACGCATCCTTCTGCGCGTGCGCGCCCGGGAACTTCGGCAAAAGCGACGGGTGAATGTTGATGAGCTTCCCCTTCCACTTCTTCAGGAACTTGCCGCTCCTTATGAACTTCATCCAGCCTGCCAGCACAACAAGTTCAACTTTCCGCTTCGCGAGCTCGGCATCTACTAAATCGAAATATTCCTCGTCCCTGCCTTTGTAGGCCGTCCCATCGATAACCATGTGCTCGATTCCATGACTCCTCGCCCTCTCAATCGCCCCTGCATCGGGATTGTTAGTTATCATTACCACAATTTTCGCATCGACCTCGCCCTTTTCGATGCCGTCCACTATGGACTGGAAATCCGTGCCCCGGCCGCTCGCGAGAACCGCCACCTTCAGCGCCATAGCCTATCGTACATTAGCTAAATTTATATACTCCTTTGCCCACATCCCCGCATGGCAAAAGCCGTTTCCCAGAATGCTCTCAAGCGCAAGATATTCTCCTTTTTGGAACGCCACAGCATGTGCGTCCTCTGCACAATGGATGACAACGGCTACCCGCGGGGAAGCCCCATGGAATACTGGGCGATAATGCCCAACATATATTTAGTTGCAGCTGAAGGAAGGAAGCTGGATAACATACGGCGCGACAACAGGGTCTGCATTGCAGCCTATGCCCCGTACGAAGAGAACTTCAACGTGATGCAAGGTGTCCAGATTTTCGGCAGGGCCCGGATAATAAAATACGGCGAGCCGGCCTATGCAAAGGAGTTTGAGCACAGGGGCTACTTCGGCATAGACCTCAGGAAAAACCCGCGCTACACCCATCTGATAAAGGTGGTGCCGGACTTTATCGAGTACATCGACTCCAAGCTTGCCAAGGATGTTGTAAAGACCAAGCGCATATGGAGGCACAGGAAATGAAGACAAAAACAGCGCAGCAGATTGCGAAGGACTGGCGGAAAAAAATAATACTCGTGATGGTGGATTCTGACGACTACGAGGCTGCCTCCAGGCGCCTGTTGGCGGCAGTCATGCGTTCCTCGCAAACTCTCTCATGCATCTACCTGACTACTGGCAAGCCCCACAAAACCATCGAAGCTGGCCTTGCGAAAGAACGGCTCGGTTCAAGCCGCTTCTTCTTCATAGATGCCGTTTCCGAACCCTGCGACAATTTGCCGGCCAACGTGGACTGTTTGGGTGCCTCGAAGGGCCTGACGCAGATGGGCATAGCCATTTCAAACGCAATCTTCAGGTTCAAGGGCGAGCGAATCCTTTTCATCGACTCGATTTCCTCGCTCCTGCTCTATAATCCGCCGGACATCATCCTCCGTTTCATGCATTCCATGGCGGGCAAAATACGGTCCAATGAGATAAGCGGGATAATGCTCTGCCTCCCCAAGGACTACGGGGATGTCGCCACGCGCCTGGCCTCCTTCGTGGACGAGGTCGTGCAGCTGAAATGAGCCCGGCAGGCTCATGCTCTGTCCGGGTCTGCACGATTGCCACGCCTACCATGGCTGTGCCGCAAACACCATTATCGGGAAATCCAGTTTCACAACCTGCCTTCCTTCCACAACCTCGCTCCTCACGTTTAATTCTTTCTCAAAGACTGGATTTGCTTTGCAAACTCCGAGAATCGTCTGGTTCATGATGGCAATCATTTCCATTTTCTCATTTTCCGTCTTTTTGCCGAACTGATCTTTCCACTGCATGGTTTCAACGTCGCTCGTAAATCTTCCATATTCTGTAATAACCGAAAAACCCGCATTCTTCAATACCGTCTTCCATTCCTCGGGCAGCGGTATATAGCATCTGCCCTCAGTTGCCTCATCCCGGCCTGCCAGCCGCTGCTTTGTGGCGTGCACCTCTATGATGCCTTCCTGCGCCTCGCGCGAATAGGCCGTCATTTCGCCCAGCACCACTATGCCGTCAGTGTCCAGCACATAGCGCATGGCAGTCAATTCTTTTTGAATGATCTCCAGTCCAGCAGAATCCTTCAGGCCATAGCGTTCGGTGATTCTTTTGTAGGTCCTAAATGGCTCTTGCAGGGGAAGGTCCTCCACGGTGCAACATATTGTGCGTCCTGCGTACCCTTTCTCCTCCAGAATCTTGAGAGGCCCTTCTCGCGCGTCATTGAGATATGCTTCCAGGAACGGATAATCGCCGGGTTTCTGTCCGCGCAACTCCTCGTAATACGGGAGAATTACTTTAAGGAAGAACATACCGGAAGCGCACATAACATCAAGCCAGTTTACCGGCACCGAGATTCCTCGCAACTTTTCAATCTCACAGGCATCGATGAGCGCCCTGCTAAACGGATGTGCCGCGCCATAACTTTTGATTTCCTTCCGACCAAACTGTTCTTCAGTATTGCGGCCTTTATATGCTCCGATAGGTGGTTGCATAGCCATAATCATCCCGCCTAAAATTAGGCCTTTTCATCTTTATAAACCTAGCAGAATGTCTTGTCCTGCCCGCACCCGATGACGCGCTCCTCGGTCACGACCTTGTGCACGCTCACGTCGTGCTCCTCCTCGGGAATGTCCTCCACCATCTGGAACTCGAATGCGAGGCCGATGAAGAGCGCATCAGGCATCTGCTTCAGCAGCTTGTCATAGTATCCCATGCCATGCCCGAGCCTGTCGCCATGCACGTCAAAAGCCACTCCAGGCACGATGACCAAATCTACCTCTTCAGGCTTCACCGGCACATAGTCCATGGGCTCGAGCACTCCGAAAGCGCCCTCGCTGAGCCTGCTCAGGTTCCTGACCTCTGCGAGCACAAGGTTCTTGCCCTCAACCACGGTTATTGGCAACGCGACGGTCTTGCCCATGTCGAGCGCCTTCTGTATCATTTCGAGTGTCTGCACCTCGTCCTTCTTTGCCGCGTAAAACAGGATAGTCTTGGCCTTCCTGAACTCGGGAAGCGCGAAAAGCCGCTCCATTATGGCTGCACTCTTCTTCTCAACTAGTTCGCACGCATGGCTCTTCCTCTTGGCCAGCATGTCGGATTTCATTTGCTTCTTCACATAGTCACCCTCAGCCTGTTCTTACCCCGCAGTTCGGAAAGCATGTAAATGGAGCCGGTTGCAAGCACCGCGCCATTTTTGCCCGCTAATTTCCTGGCCTTGCGCGCCGATTCCCGCACATCCTTCACTACTCTTACTCGCTTATTATATTTTCGCGCTGCTTGCGCCAGCTCCCCCGCCCGCGCAGCCCGTTCAAGCCTCGCCTGGTTCACAATTACCTCGGAGGCAAGCGGCGCAATTTCATGCAGCATCGCGTCAAAGTCCTTGTCCTTCATTGCCCCGAAGACGAGAATTAACTTACTCTTCGCCAACTTCATGCGCCTAATTTCTTCCGCCAGCTGCTTCATCGCAGCAGGATTGTGCGCGCCATCATGAATTACAAGCGGCTTCCTGCCCATGACTTCAAGTCTTGCAGGCAAAATTGTGTGCGCCAAGCCCCTTGTAATCGCATTTTTCGGTACGCCCAGCATTTGCAGTGCCTTCTTTGCAACAGCCGCATTCTTTTTCTGATGTTCGCCCATCATCGCAAGCTTTCCTTCATATCTACCGCGTGCAACGACCAGCTTTGCCTTTTTTTCCGAAGCCAAACGCTTCAACGCCGACAAACCTTCGCCTTCTGCGCCCGTAATCACAAACTTCCCGTTCCTCATGATTCCGGCTTTCTCCCTTGCAATTTCCGCCAATGTCCTGCCCAGCTTGTCCGTATGCTCCAAGTCCACCCGCGTAATCACCGAAAGCTCGGGCTCCACTATATTAGCGGCATCCAGCCTGCCGCCCAGCCCGACCTCGAGCACGGCCCACTCAACCTTGCGCCTTGCGAAATAGTCGAGCGCCATTGCAGTAAGGATTTCAAAAAAAGTCGCCTGCGGTTTCATCTTGCGCGCAACAGCCGCAACGCGAGAATACTCCTCCGCAACTTCGCGTCCGCCTATTTTTTTCCCATTAATGCTAATCCTCTCGCGAAAGTCATCGACGTGCGGCGAGAGGTAAAGGCCAGTGCGGTAGCCCGCCTCCTCAAGCGAACGCGCAATCATGGTGGCAGTCGAGCCCTTGCCATTGCTTCCAGCTACCAGAATGCACTTGAAACTCCGTTCAGGCCAGCCGAGCTTTTGCTCCAGCTCCTTAATTCTCTCCAGTCCAAGCACGCTGCCGAAAAGTGAGAGCTTGTACAGCGCCGCAATTGCCTGACGGTATTTCATGGGCCCACTTTTCCTACTTCCCGCCCTGCATCCTGTAAGCCTTCACCACGTTCTTCAGCAAAAGCGCAATAGTCATGGGCCCCACGCCGCCAGGCACGGGCGTAATCATGCTTGCCTTCTTCCTCACGGAATCAAAATCAACGTCCCCGACCAGCTTTCCATCGGGAAGGCGGTTGGTGCCGACATCAATCACAACCACACCCTTCTTCACCATGTCACCAGTAACGAGCTTCGGCTTGCCGACTGCAACTACCAGGATGTCCGCCTTCATCGTCTCAGCGCCAACATCGGGCGTCTTGGAATGGCACACCATGACTTCTGCGCCCGCATTCCTAAGCATCGCGGCAACCGGCCTTCCCACAAGAGCGCTCCTCCCAATTACAACCGCCCTCTTTCCCTTCACGCGCACCTTCAGCCTCCTCAGCATTTCCATCACGCCAAGCGGCGTGGCAGGCGCAAACCCCTCGGCGCCGCCCTCCCCGAGCTTGCGTATATTCTCAGGCGCAAGGCCGTCCACGTCCTTTCCGGAAGAGACCACGCCCGTGACCAAATTTTCATTTATGTGCTTCGGCATCGGCATCTGCACAAGAATTCCATTAACTCCCTTGTCCTTGTTCAGCCTGTCCACGAGCTCGAGCAGCTCCTTCTCGCTGGTCTCGGCAGGCAGCCGGTAATCGCGCGCCTCTATTCCCGCCTCCCTGCAAGCCTCGCTCTTCCTTGTAACGTAGATTTTCGATGCAGGGTCCTCGCCGACGAGAATAACTGCGAGGCAGGGCCTGCCCTTCAGCTTCGCAACCTCCTTCTTCACTTCCTCCAGTATCCCGCCAGCCATTTTCTTGCCGTCAATCAAAACCGCCATCTCGCTCACCGCGCATCCTTGCATTTACCTTTGAAGAAAAGATTATAAAAGCGAAACGGCATAAGAAGATGCTATTCTTGAGGTGATGTTTTGGAAGGCAGCGCAAACTCCAACAAAAGCAGTATCCAACAAAAAAGTGGACCGGGAAATCGAGCTGTTCTGCCTAGTTTCATGCGCTTTCACCCTCTACTAAACTGCCCACACGAAATAAGGGCGAAAGTAAACCAACAGGAAATAAACGGAATAATCTCCGATCTCGTCGCAACCTATCGCTACAACAATAAAACCGCGCGCAATCTTGCTCTTGATGATTTGAAGAATATATGCGAAATAGACGGTAGGCTGGCCGAAGAGCGAGAAAGTGCGCAGGCAAATGCAAATACGAATGAACTTGGCATTTTTAATGTTCTTAGGATGGATGAAAAGGGCATTTTTAAGCTTCTTAGCAGTTACATCAGCACCATCAGAAAAAGAAGCGATAACCGCAGACATGCGCAACTCAGCGCCCTGTGGGAAGCGATGGGCGATCTTAGGCTGGAGGCAGCCAAAGCGAAAGAGATAACCACGCCGTCAGAGTGGAAGAACGCCATTCAGGACCATAAGGCGGCGGCGAGATTTTACGAAAAGTCTATCTGCCATTTCATCACTGGAAATGGCTGTTCTCCTCCAGAAGATCTAACAAATAAATTAAGTGAGGTTCAATCTGCCATTACGGACCTGCAATCACAAAAAGAAGGATGGCTGCTAGCGCGCTATCGCTATTGATTCAACCCAATTCCGGATAAAGCGGGAAGTGCCTGCACAGCTCGAGAATTTCGGACTTGACCTTAGAGCGCACGGCCTCGTCATTGGGCGCATCCAGCACGCGCACAAGCATGCCTGCAACCGCCTTCAGCTCGTCCTCCTTCATTCCGCGCGTAGTCAGTGCCGGCGTTCCCACGCGGATACCGCTCGTTATGAACGGCGATTTCTCATCATACGGGATGGTATTCTTGTTAATCGTAATGCCCGCAAGCTCGAGCGCAGTCTGCGCTTCCTTGCCTGTCAAATTCTTGCTGCGCAAATCGACGAGCACAAGGTGCGTGTCAGTTCCGCCCGACACCAGCCTTAGCCCGCCTTCCATCAGCCCCTCAGCCAGCGCCTTGGAATTCTTCACAATCTGCTCTGCATACCTCCTGAACTCCGGCTGCATGGCCTCCTTGAAGCACACTGCCTTTGCAGCAATAACGTGGTCAAGCGGCCCGCCCTGCATGCCCGGGAATACTGCCTTGTCAATTGCCTGCGCATATTCGGCCTTGCACAGGATCATGGCGCCGCGCGGCCCGCGCAAGGTCTTGTGCGTTGTCGTGGTAATGACATCAGCATAAGGCACGGGGTCAGGATGCACCTTGCCCGCTATGAGCCCGGCAATGTGCGCCATGTCCACTATTAGTTTAGCGCCAACATCAGTTGCAATCTTCGCGAACTCCGCGAAGTCTATTGTGCGGGGATAAGCCGTATAGCCTGCTAAAATAACGTCGGGCTTCTCGCTCTCGGCCAGCTTCCTTATCGCGCCATAGTCCAGCAGCTCGCTCTCCTTGTCCACATGGTACGGAATAATCTTGTACAGCTTGCCCGAGAAGTTCACCGGCGAGCCGTGCGTTAGGTGCCCACCTTCGCTCAGCGCCAGGCCCATAATCTTTCCGCCAATCGGCAGCATTGCGAAATAGGCGGCCATATTGGCCTGCGAGCCTGCGTGCGGCTGCACGTTTGCGTGCGCCGCGCCGAAAAGCTTCTTCGCCCGCTCAATCGCCAAATTCTCGCATACGTCGGCAAACTCGTTGCCTCCATAGTACCTTTTGCCCGGGTAGCCTTCTGAATACTTATTAGTGAGGATGCTGCCCTGCGCCTCCATGACTGCAAGCGAGCAGTAGTTCTCGCTGGCAATCATCTCCAGGCCAGTGCGCTGGCGCTCCAGCTCTCCCCTGAGGGCCTTTGCAATGTCGATGTCAAAGCTGGATAGGCCGGCCATGCCAAACCATAGGCAATAAACGTTTAAATAGCTGAAATGGCATAAAGAGAAGCTAATTCTAGGGGGTGCGTGAGCATGGAACATATGGCACAAGTAAAAGTACCTGGCAATTTGATGGGCACCAGTCCCGCAGTAAAGCACGATCCTCGCCCTCCCAGGATACCTGGAAATCTTTTGATGATTGAGGGCCGCATGTACGGCAAGATGGGCTCGAAAACCGCGCGCCGAGGCACTAAACGCAAGACTCAAGACAAAATCCCCGTGGAACTAAAAAACATTGTAAAAGAGCTTACCAAGGAGGAAAACGTAGACGGCAAACGCCTTTCAAAGTTGATGGCGAAAGTTCCTGCTAAGGAACTAAGCCGCATTTTAGGCAGCAATCCGAAATTCATGGAAAATCTGCTTGAGGCCATACTTTACAAATCTGACGACAAGGTAGAACCCTCGGTTTTAGAGTGGGCAATCCCGGCCTATGAGGCCGCAACCAAAACAGACCATAATGTTGGCGTTTTGGACAAATTGCGTGAATTGGTCAATACAGAACTTGACAAGGCGGATGACTTCTTAGCAGGTACGCTTGACAAGCATGTTTCACTTACGGTATCAGGCGAAACGTTTATGACAATGCTCTTCCAGGGTTTCGAAACAATGCTGACCAATCTGGAAAAGGCAGAACTCCATGAGCAGCTGGCAAAAGAGTATATGGATTCTAAGAAGTGTTCGAAAGCTAACTCCGAACTTGAAAAAGCGGATGATATATATCATTCTTCTGCTCACCTGCCGGGCTTGGAGCATTCGTACTATGGAACTTCAATGGACTGGTTTGGCGTTAATCGTAACGGCTCTGATGAGCATAAACTTGCAACCGACTTTAACAAACTTTCAGAGCTATATGAGGCATTAGCGTCGTTAAAAGAGCGCCGAACCTCCCGTGGGTTGGCATCTTTTCAGAAGAAAGTAGCTGAGCGCGCGGCACGCATACATAACTCCGGCGCAACCGCGAAAGCTTAACGCCGCTAATGGCACAAGGGAGTCATATTCGTCTCGGAGTGATATGGATGAAGCAGATTGGGCGTGATGCAGCTAGACAAAAAAGTCCCACAGGTACTCTTGGTTCGTTTGAAAACAGAAACGAAACTGGCAGCGCAGAGCGGTTCCTGCGGGCCCATTCCGAAAGATGCCCTTTCGGCCCAATCCTATGCGGAACTAAAGACGCAGTTTTCACTTCCGGCATAGTGGGCGCCGGAAACACGATACGCGCAAGTACGTTTGATGCCCTTAACCATCTGGTCGAAATGCTCCGGGCAAAAGGCTTTGAGAAGGGCGACGTTGTCAAGGTGAGGGCGTTCTTGAGGGACATGGGCGCAAGCGAGCGTGCGGACTTCAGTCATGCTTATATGCGGTTTTTCTCAGATGTGCCCGGGAAGCTCCCAGTCCTCGAGTGCGTTCACGCCAAGGCGCTGCCTGGGAACGCGCACGCGCAGATATCGCTAATAGCTTCATCTGAAGAAAAAACCGAGATGCGCGCCTCGGGACAGGTTTCAGCTCCGGGCGGCACCGTTGCGCGAGGTTTGAGTGTCGGAAACATAGCCTACCTTGCAGGCAGATTTGCGGGCGCTACAAGCACCGAAGAGCAAGTTGCGTCTGTCCTGAAACAGATTGAGTCGGCCTTATGGGCGGGCAAAATGACGATGGCCGACGTAGCCAAGGCCAACGTGTTTGTGAAAAATTTCGATGCGGATTTCCCCATCGTCAACAAGGCGTTTTCCGAAGTCTTCAAGGCCGGCCCGCCGGCAAGGGAGACCGTTGAGATGGCCAGGATTTATCCAGTGGACGTTAACGAAAACATGCCAGTGGACATTAACATAGCGATATCTGTAATAGCGGGGCGCAACAAGCAGGCAATCAACGCGCCGGACGCGCCTGCGCCTGTCGGCCCATATTCGCATGCCGTACGGCTTGGCAACATGCTCTTGCTTTCAGGTCAGATATGCAGGGAAGGAGACGTGGAGCAGCAGACTTCCACCATCCTTGCCAACCTGGAAAAAGTGCTTCGGGCAGGAGATGCATCGCCGCAGGAGGTGGTGTCGGCCACTGTTTATCTCTCCGAGCTGCACCACCGCGAAAAGATCACGGGCCAGCTCCTGCAATTCTTCGGAGAGAAGCTGCCGGCCGTGGAGTTCGTAAGGCCGGCAAAGCTGCCGTTTGGGGTGGACGTCGAGATCTCATGCGTTGCGCTGAAGCCCGAAAACGCTTAAATATCTTTACCCTGCCTATATCCACAGTTCGTTTTTCTGTCATAGTGAAAGTATTAGGCGACCGCATTAGGCGCCAATAGCGACCCAAAGGTGATTGAGTTGGAAGGCAACCAGATGGCAAAGAAGGGCACGACTACAGTCGGAATCATCTGCTCAGACGGCCTGGTGTTCGCAGCCGACAAGCGCGCGAGCATGGGCTACTTCATTGCGGCCAAGGATGTTGACAAGATCCACCAGCTTGACGAGAGAATTGCGCTCACGATAGCCGGCTCGGTGGCAGACGCGCAAAGCCTCGTGCGGCTCATGCAGGCGGAACTCAAGCTCTACAAGATGCGCAACGGCGAGCCGATGTCGGTAAGCGCAGCTACCACCATGCTTTCCAACATAATGTTCCAGTACAAGATGTTCCCGTTCTACGTGCAGCTCCTGCTCGGAGGCTATGACAAGGGCGCGATAATTTAC
>NZ_JAUSNF010000004.1 GCF_030646255.1 Candidatus Burarchaeum sp.
ACCATCGCAGCATATTGCGGCCCGGGGTCGTTTGACAGGACGCCCGTGTTCTTGCCCGAGTGGATGAGGGGCTCCAAGTAAACGCCGAGCCCCAGCCCGCCCTCGCCAACAGGCCTGCGCGCCCATCTTATGAAAGGCAGAATCTGCCCCGTTGCATTCACCTGGTTCTGCCTTGCGATTGTAAACTGTATTCCCAGCTTGCCGGCTGGCATAACTTCAAGCAGCATTGCAAGCCCTTTCGGAAGGCGTATCGTGCCGTCCGGGTAGGCATATTCAACCGCCTTGTTCTCCATGATGCGGGCCATGTTCATCCTGCCCATTTCGCGCAGCACATGCGGGTCGGTGTCCCAGAACGAGTGGTACATGTTTATCGGGTAGCCCCTGAGCTTCCCGGCCAGCTCGCGGCAGCCCATGCCGAAGGCGCGCTGCGCCTCGGCCTCATCCGAGAACACTACGCCATTAGTGAAGAAAAGAAATGTCATGCCGTGCTCCTTCGCATACTCGCATATTTTGAGGAAGCTCGGGTCGAGCGTGGGCTCGCCCATGCCTGCGGTGTATATTATTTTGGCGCCTGCCTTGCGCGCCTGGCCAAGTATTTCCTTGTGCTCAGCCCAGGTGAGCTCATCCGGGTGCGCCTTCCTATTTGTGTAGCAGATTTTGCACGCCTCCTGGCACTCGCCCGTGAGCATGAGCGCAAGAGTGAGCAGCCATCCTTTTGAAGCCTCATTGCGCACGAGCTCCTCTAACTCCGCCGCATCCATCCCGCTGATTTCTCCGTAAGTCTTGAGCAGCTGCGCCTTTATCCTGCCATCCGGCAGCGCGCTGACATAGCGCAGGATTTCACCGCCGTCCCCTGTGAGCTTTTTGAATCCGTAGTACTCGCAGATGAACCTGCAGCGCCATGCGCGCATCACGTCCGCTTCGCTCAGCCTGTGCCCTTCCAGGGTGTATCTCACCCCGCTCTCAGAGTATCTTTCGTCCGCCATCCACAACACCTCCTGCCCTTGCGCGCGCAGCCTGCATGGAAACAGGCGTGCCCTTGTCCTGCAGTGCCACGTGCTTCCCGATGACCTTGCGCCAGTACGAGAATGCGTCCTCGAGCTCAGGGTGCAGCTCGCACTTTCTCCTCACGCGCTCCTGCCACCTCTCGCTGCCGTAAACCGCCGCGTAAATATTCTCTATCAGCTCCCGCGTGCCCTCCTGCCCCTCGAGCGTCTCGTGGTCTGTATCAAGAAGCCCCCATTTGCAGCCGATGAGTTTGTCGCTCTCATCCCGCTGCGCGAAGTCTTTGTTGAACCGGTCATTGAGCCTGAGCCAGTCCTCTGTGCCTGGAAGCGGCGTGTAGACTGCGAAGCGTATCCTGTCTGCAAGATAGAGGAGGTCCGCGTGCTTCTGCACAAATTCCTCCGTCAGCTTTTCCGCCTTCCCAAATTGCGCGCCGAACATCATGAGCGCGCACGAGAAGATGCCGGTTTCGTTCACGAGCTCGAGCGCCTTCTTTGCCTGCGCCACGTTCATTGCCTTGTGCATGCCCTTCAAATCCACCTCGCTGATGCTCTCTATTCCAAAGGCAATCATGCAGCAGCCGGCTTCCTCCATCTTGGCAAGAAGCCTGCGCGCCCCCTCCTCTTCCACGGCATCGCCAGGCCGCCTTACGAAATCGTCCACCCTGCTCTGGCAATGCCAGCTTATGCGCTTCCCAAGGCCGCGCGAGATGAGCTCGTCGCACAGGGCAACTGTCCAGGCGCTGTCAAGCGTGAAATTCTCGTCAGTAAAGAAGACGTGCCTGATGCCCTCTTTTGATAGCTGCTCGATCTCATCGGCAACGCTCTTGGCGCTCCTTTTTCCGACGCGCCCCGGAAATACGGTTTCCTTCGAGCAGAATGTGCAGCTGCCTGCGCAGCCGCGCGAGGCGCTCACAGCATCATAGTGCCCCATGAGTTCGGGGTGCGGCGGGTTGGTGAGGTAGGTCTTCGTGTAGAAGCGCCTGGATTCGTAGCCCTCGCGCAGCACGGCCAGCCTGTCCAGCTCCGCATTGCTCATGCGCCTCCGCGGGTTCGTAAGCGCGATTCTGCCTGAATTGTCAAAATAGGCTATGCCATCCACATCGCAGTAGTCTCTGCTGCTTATCAGGCGCTCAAGCAGCTCTGCGAAAGTCAGCTCGCCCTCGCCCACAACGCAGAAATCTATTTTTCCTTTTGCCTCTGCCTCGAAAATCCCGACAAGACCCTCGTCCCAGAATGCGTTTGCCGAGCCGGCCACGACCCTGCGCAAAACCCCGGAAACATGGTCGCCTCCGAGAATTATGGGCAGGGCCCTGCCCTGCATTCTTGCCCACACCTTCAGACTGCCCGCAAGCGCGAGCGCGTTCGGGTAGTTGTGGCTCATCGCAGAGAACGCGACAAAGTCCGGCCTGAACGCCTCGGCCTGCCTGAGCAGCTCCCCATTGCTTCCAAGCTGCTTTATCACCTTGAATTCCGCCCTGACGCCATTTTCCGCAAGCGCCCTCTGCGCCCAGCCGCACACGCTCATCGCGCCCAGCGGAACCATCATCTCCGTCGAGGAGCCTATCCACCTCGCCTCCTGCCCGCTCATCACGTCTGCAAGGAACCTCGCGTCGCGGCCGTCCAGATTGTCCGGAGCTATCATGAGTATTTTTGCAGCCATGCTAACCCCTCTTGCGCGCCACCAGGCGCCAGAACGCTGTTTCGCACGTGGAGCTCACTATCGCCTCCATCTCCCTCACTTCCTCCAGCTGCCCTATCCTGAATGCCATGAAGAGCGCCTCCGCTTCCTGCCTCGTGAAGAAGTGCTGCGGCTTGCCCGGCTCGAGCTCGAAGGTGTTGTAAGCCCGCTTAGCGCCCTTGCCGTAATCTGCATCCGACGTCGAGAGCAGGGAGGCTATGAGCACCCCGTCATCCGCAAGGACCCTGTGAAGCTCCTGCACGGCATGCGTGCGCTCCTCGCAGCTGAAGAGGTGCAGGCAGAAGTTGCTGAAGGCTGCATTGAATGTGCCGGGCTGCAGTTGCGGCAGCTCCCTGAGGTTTGTCATATCACCTTTGAGCCAGGTCACGCTGACGCTTTCATTGCTAGAGTCCTCTTTTGCAAGCGCAAGCGCTGCAGGCGAGAAGTCCACGCCCGTGACGTCAAGGCCGTGCTTTGCGAAGAATATGGAGTTCCTGCCAGTGCCGCAGCCCGTTTCGAGAAGGCGCGCGTCCCTTGCCAGCACGCCGTTGCGCATCGCCCACTTCGCGAGCTCCGACGGATCCCTGCCGTAGATGCGGCCCTGGCGCTCGTACCTCTTGTTCCAGTAGTGCGGGTTCATTGCCATATTCTCCCGCCAAGAATTAATCCATTTTAACTATGTTAAACTCTGCACGAAATTTTGCCCCAAAACGCAAGTTTTATATACTTCTATTGTGTAATGGGAAAACATGGCAGAAACCACGGCGGAAGCATTTGCTCTCGATGCGAAGGACAGGCGCATACTCTACGAGCTGGACAGGGACGCGAGGCAGTCTTTCAGGGCCATAGGGAAGAAGGCCGGGCTTGGCAAGGAGGTTGCGGCCTACAGGGTGGCAAGGCTGCTTGAAAGGGGCGTGGTGAAGGGCTTCCACGCAGTGATAGACCTCTCGAAGCTCGGCTACACAAGCTACCGCGCGTATTTCAGGCTCTCGGAAACTTCGCCTGCCGAGGAGGCGGAGATCCTGCGGGAGCTGGCCGGCCGCAAGGACGTCTGGTGGCTTTGCAGCTTCAACGGGACATGGGACGTGGCGCTGGGCTCATGGGTGAGGAGCGGCTACGAGTTCGAGCGCACCTGGAAGGCGATTCTCAGGAAATACAGGGGAAAAATATCAGAAGAGAAGATTTCCGTCCACCAATACATCTACCAGTTCCCGCGCGCATACCTGTCCGGCAGGGAGAAGAGGCTGGAGGCCGCAATAGTCACGGGAGGGGAGGAAAGGGCGGAGTGCGACGGGCTGGATTTTGCGATTCTTGGGGCGGTCGCTGCGGATGGCCGGGCGCCCACTGTTGAAATCGGGAAGAAAGTGGGCGCGGCGCCCACGGTCGTGGCATACCGGCTGAAGAAACTGGAGGAAAGGGGCATCATAAAGGGCTACAGGGCGACCGTGGACCTTGCGAAGCTTGGCGTGCTCTGGTACAAGCTCGTCTTCACGCTCAACTCGTTCGAGAGGCGCGGCGAGATGATGAAATGGGCAAGGGCGCACCCGCGCGTGACGTGGGCCTTTGACTCGCTGGGCGGCTGGGACGTGGAGATGGAAGTGGAGGTGCCGTCGGTTGCCGCGGTGCGCAGGGTGTTCGACGAGTTCAGGGCGGCGTTCTCGAAGGACATCCGCTCCGCAGACTACTTTGAGATTTACGGGGAGCACAAGATAGCATATATGCCGGCAAAGCCGCCGCAATAGTTTTTAACAGCTCTCTCCGAATTGCTTTTGGTAGAGTGATGTTGATGGAGCGATGGAAAAATTGCTGGCGTTTCGTTGTCGTTTTCCTGCTTTTCGCATCCTTTTGCATCGCCGAAGACAAGCCCTCGCAGCAGTATGTGATACCGGAAAAGCTCGTGCCCACTCCAGATGACCCTGAGCTGATTCAGGGCAGCGTCTTTCCACCCTACGGCGCGCCATGCACAAACTATACTTACATAACTGTTTACAGAGACAGAGAAGGCAGGCCGCCCGCTTACGTGAAGCTCTACCTCAACAACGAATGGCATGACCTGCAGAAGCTGCAGGGCAGCGATTACAAGAGCGGCGTGATGTACGGCTACAGCTTCGTGCCCACAAGCTTGAAGGCAAACTTCTACTACTTCGAGGCGAGCAACGGGCTGGGCAAGGCGCGCGCAGCCATCATTGAGAGCCCGGACAATGGGCCGCAGCTGTTTTCGAGTTCGTTTGAAAACAACGCAGTCTATCTTTTCGATTTCGCGAGCGGTGCGCTGAAATGGCGCTTCCAGACTGGCAAGGAGTGGGTCGGGCATGTGAAGCTTTCGCAGGATGGAAGCACGATTGCGGTAAAGACCAGCAACTACCTCTTCCTGCTCTCGCGCGACGGCGCGCAATTTTGGAATTTCACTGACAGGGGGGGCGGGCTCATGATGAACGAGAACGAGCCGGGCGGCGTGGCAATTGCGGATGACGGCAGCACGATAGCAATTGCGCAGGGCAGCGCATTCTATCTGTTTGATGCTGACAGCAACAGGCCGGTGTGGCAGAAATCGTTCGAGACTAATGCAATTTCGGTCGACATCTCGGCTGACGGGAAATACGCGGCAGTTGGGCTCGGCACAGGCTACAACTCGGGCAATAGGGTGGTGATGCTGGACTTGGGGGCGAGGAGGGAGCTCTGGTCCTACCAGGCGCCCGCATACTTCCAGTCTGTGGACCTCACGCCTGACGGGCAATATCTTGCTGCTGCGACCGGATGCCCTGACAGGCGCGCGTACATGTTTGCGCGGGAAAGCAACGCCACGCTCGCGCGCAGCGACGGGCTGACAAGGGACTCGCCGGGCAAGCAGGCGCGCATAAGCGATGACGGCCTGCATGCGGCGTTCAGCTTCGACGGCGAGCAGGGCAAGCCGAACATATTTTATTTTTCGAGAAGCAGCAGCCAACCCCTTTGGAGTTACATGCCCAACGGCATCGACTCGCGCTCGCTGGGCATGTCTGCAGATGGAGGGACGGTAGCGGCAGGAACAAGCGCTAGCTACATGCACGTGTTCGATTCCACCGGCTCGCTCCTTTGGAGCTATAATGCGGGCAGGCGCGTCGGCGCGCTCGATGTGAGCAGGGATGGCGAGAGGATAGCGGCAGGCACGACAGGCAGAAAAATACTTGCCTTCCCGCGCGCGAGCTCCTCGCCCATTTGGACCTATGACGCAAGTGAGTGGGTAAGCACAATCGCCTTTTCAGGTGATGGGAAGCTTGTGGCAGCAGGCACGGGGCCCGTCGGCTACTTTTTCGAAACCGATTTTGCGGAGGATGAGGCGAGGCAGTGGGACTGTTCGGTAATAAACAACCCGGATCTCGAAGGATTCATTGCTGCGATGGGCGGCGGCGAAGGGGAAGGCGCAGGGAATGCAGAGTGCGGCAATGATATGTGCGAGCCGTCGGCGGGCGAGAGCAGCGAAACCTGCCCGAGCGACTGCATGGCTGGCGGGGAGGAGGAAGGCGTGTGTGGTGATGATGACTGCAGCCCTCGCGCAGGCGAAACGCCTTTCAGCTGCCCTGAGGACTGCAACCCTGCGCAGCAGCACCAGGTGCCAGCGCAAGATGGGCAGCCGCAACAGCCAAGCGAGCAACCTCAGGCACCTAACCAAACCGTGCAGCCTCAAGTTCCGCCATCCACGCCTCAACAGCCACCAGCCCAACCGGTGCCGCAGCCTCAGCCGCAGGTGCCTGCGCCCAGTCCCGGGCAGCCGCAGGATGTAGGAATTCTTGGATGGATTTCAGAGTTCATTGGAGGAATTTTGAGGTTCTTCGGTATCGGCTGAAAGAATAGTTTTTAACATTTCCCCCTCAAATCCAATCAGGTGGTGGTTTCATGGCAACCGATAACTTAGTACGTATGCTGAATGCTGCGCTTGCTCTCGAGCACGCCGCGCGCATACAATATTTAGCTCATGCAGAGCTGGTGAAGGGGCCTGGAGCCGAACCCATAATTGCGCGGCTGAAGGAGATAGCGGGCGACGAGGAGAAGCACGAGGGGCTTTTCCGGGAGTGCATTGCCATCCTTGGAGGCGAGCCCACGATGAAGCTCGCACCCGTATTTGAGGCCAAGGACGTGCCGCAGATCCTGAAGGTGAACCTGAAGGGCGAGAAGGATGCGATTGACTTCTACAACACCATTTACGAGGAGCTGAAGAAAAGCAAGGCAGATCTCAAGTACCAGTTCGAGTATGTCGAGCACCGCGTGCGGCACGTGATAATGGACGAGCAGGAGCACGCGTTCGAGCTTGAGACGCTGATGGGCAAGTAGGCGCCACAGATGGCGAGATGGGGTGGTGCGGATGAGTGAAACTACGCGATTGATGGTAGCGATAATTCCGATGATTTTGTTCATCGCGTTGATTGCAGGCTGCTCGCAGCAGTATGGAACGCAACCAGCACAGCAGCCGCCTTCCTCGACGCCGCCCGCTAACCAGCCTCCCGCAGGCACACCGCCATCAACCACGCCTCCGGCCACTACGCCGCCCGCAGCCTCGACTGCCGTAGTATCCATCAAGAACTTCGCATTCGACCCGGCCGAGCTGACGGTTGCGAAAGGCACGAAAGTCACTTGGACCAACGAGGACGCGGCACCGCACCGCTTGGACTTCGATGCGTTCTCATCTGAGAATTTGAACACGGGCCAGACATACGAATTCACTTTCAATGATGCAGGAACATTCGATTATATCTGCGGGTTGCATCCAACAATGAAAGGGAAGATAATCGTGCAGTGAGGCATGCGGATACGTTGATGGTGCGGTGTTGGAATGCTTAGGGACATCACATATTACCTGATATTCGGCAAGCCGCTCATAATGTATCTAGGCATACTTACGCTGCTCAGCTTCATGACCACGGCTTACATCGGCACGCGCATCCTAAAGGGCAAGGCCACGGTGGAGCAGCACAAAAAGATGGTAATCACCTCATTCCTGCTGGCGGGCGTGCACGCGACGCTCGGCATACTCGCGTACTTCTAGTTTTGGCAGAACACACGAACCTAGTGGCGCAGCACTACGACGTAGTTGAGATGGGAGGCGTCTATTATTTCATAGTCTTTTGTGAGCGCCTTGCAGGCAGCTTCCACCTCTTTGTAAGAGAACGCCTGCGAGCGGAGGTTCTGCACCAGTTTATCGTTGAGTATGATGCAACTGCCCGCTACCTGAATATTCTCGTG
Organism: Candidatus Burarchaeum sp.; assembly: GCF_030646255.1. GTDB lineage: Archaea > Micrarchaeota > Micrarchaeia > Burarchaeales > Burarchaeaceae > Burarchaeum. Next base: position 7,906 of record NZ_JAUSNF010000004.1, read on the forward strand.
GCCGAACTGGGCGTATATTCGCATTCTCTCTTTCTCAAGCCCGAGCTTGTAAACCGAAAATGCTGTCAGTCTAGTCGAGAGATTGAAGAGGTCTGCGACAAAAATCCAGGGCTCTGCCTGATTGCCGGCTGTGCTGAACATCGAAAGAGAGATGTCGAATTTTTCGATTTTAGGAGCGGCTTCAAGTATTTCCACCTGTCGCTCCTGCCGAAAGCGGGTTTTGGCATATGCGGCTGTTTCGGGATTGTGTTCTACGCCAACCATACAGGTTATGGCCTGTATCTCAGCGAGCATGAATTCAAGAATCCGGCCCGGGCCGCACCCTACCTCGATGCCGGAAGTTGCTTTGGTTTCTTTGAATAGTGATCTCAGAAGTTCCTCTTCCTTCGCAGCTGCCTGATACCAGAAGAAGAGGGGCTTGGGTAGCCGCTTCCAGCTGCCTGTTCGCAGCGCCTGCTCAAAGCGCCGCATGCAGCCCAGACAATTCGTGTTTTGCGCCTGCCCTGACGTTTCCATGCATTATTTTATCCATATCTTATATTTCCAACTTCGCAGCTAATTTTTTGACAAAAAGATAGATTTTTAAATAAAACTATCTAAAAGTAAATCATGAATGAGAAACTCGATGCCAAGGACAGGCGCATGCTGCACGGGCTGAGCCTTAATGCCAGGATGCCGCTCTCCGCGCTGGCCAAGAAGCTGAAGACCAGCAAGCAAGCAGTGGGCTACAGGCTTGCCTCGCTCGAGAGGCGCGGCATGATAGAGGGCTATTACGCCGTCATCAACCCCTATGCGCTGGGCATGACGCACTACCGTTTGTTCGTGAAATATACGGGAATGAGCGCGCGAAGGGAGCAGGAGTTCATGGATTTCCTGTCCCGCAATCCGAAGGTAGTGTGGACTGCGTATCTTGAAGGATCCTTGGACGCCGGGATCATAATATGGGCTAATGGCACGGAAGAATTTGCGGAAGTATACGACGCAATCATGCGGCGCTTCGGGAAGAATTTCTCGCGCAAGGAGTTCTCAATATCCAAGAGCATACGCTACTTCAAGGCAGACTATCTTACAGGAACGCGGAGCGAGCAAAGCTTGCTCGTGGGGATGGGCAAGAAAAAATACGATGCAGACGAGATAGACCTCAGAATAATCGGCCTGCTGTCTGAGCGGGGAAGAATGCCTACTGTTGAGCTGGCCCAGCGAGCAGGGGTTGCCGCACTTACTGCCAGAAACAGGCTGAGGAGATTGCAAAGGGAAGGCGTTATTGTGGGATTCAACGTGAAGATAAACCACAAGGCTCTCGGCTACACCCACAGGAAAATGATGCTAAGAATAACGGACCGCGCCTCGCAAGCCTACCGCGAGCTCCTTTCGTATCTGCACAATCATCCCGCAGTGATCTATATCGTAGAGCCCATCGGGTCTGCAGATTTGGAGTTCGAGGTCATGACGGGAAGCGAGGTGGAGCTGCATGAGGTAATTCATGACCTGCGCGTGCTTTCGTCTGTCGTGCGGGACTATGAGGTTGTAACGCACTACTACGAGCCTAAGGTGGGGCAGATTATATCTGCAAAATAAATCAGATTTAGCCGCGCTCTTCCTCGAAATATTTCCTTACGATTGCCTTTATCTCCTCGCCCTTGGCAGGGTTCAGCGAAACCTCCAGCCCGTAGCCGGTCGGCTTTGGAATCAGGAACTGTTGCTTTACCAGCTGGCCGGCAATTTCCTTCAGCCTGCCCTTGAAGTGCGAGGGAACTCCTTTTGAAAGATTATCAATAGAGGTATGGCTATGGCCCCACTTGTGCTTTCTCGCGAGCCGGTGCATTATCGTCGCAGCGAGTTCTTCATCTGATACCATGAAGTTCACTAATTAGGCCATTCAATGGATAGGTTTATAAACCCGCGCAGGGTAAGGAGCGGGTGATGAAAATGGAGGACAAGTCAGTGCTTCTGGAGTACTTCGGCGAGAGCCCGACGCTGAGGATACTCGATTTCCTGCTCGAGAACAGGCTCTTCGACTATTCGAAGACGCAGATAGTCGAGGGTGCGGGCATCGGCAAGGCCACGTTCTACAAGTATTGGGACAGCCTTGAGCAGAAAGGCATGGTGAAGGTCACGAGGGCATTCGGCAAGACGAGGCTGTACAAGCTGAATGAGAAAAGCCCGGTCGTGAGGAAAATCATGGAGATAGAGCTGGCGATGATAGAGGAGGCCGCGCCTAAAAAGGTGAAGGCCATAGCTGCGAGGTGATGTTCGTGCGAAGCGAGAGGGCGCGTGCGAGGTTGCGGCGAGGTGGTGCTGATGCGTAGCGAGAGCGTGCGTTTTGGAAGGACCTTGGAGTGCGAGTGCGGCGCGCAGCTCAATTTCAACTTTGACTCAACTGCGAATGTTTCCGTAATTTCAATACAGGCCAAGTGCCCTAACTGCGGCAAGGAATTTGAGATTAAGGTCGACACGGGCGCAGGGGGCGGCATGAAGAGCGGCAGGTTCGAGTTCGAGGAGGTTGCGGGCGAGGAGACCGAGGTAACTGAGCCCAAGTCATCTCCCAATACCAGCAGCTACGCAGGCCCGTCCGCTTCCGTAGACTCAAATGCCTATGACATTTTCAACGATCCCAAGTGAGCAAGAGGTGCGAGCATGGACGGACAAAGAAACTGGAGTGCGTGGCGTGAAGGGCAGAAGAAGTTCGGGAGCGTCCGCAGCTCGCAGGACTTTAGGAGGAAGAAAGGAATCCTAGCAAGCATAGGCGACTGGCTGAAAGGACTTTTCGGGAAGCACTGAAAGATTAAAAGCCTGAAAACGCATATTATAGTCTAGTTTTGAGGTGCGTTTAATGGGCATTCGGCTGAAAGATCGGATGATAACATCGAGAGAGCATAACAGGGCATATGATCGCGCAGTGCGTTTCGAAAGGGGAAAAGTCAGCTCATATTTTCAAAATGCCAATAAGATATTTTTCAACAGGCTGGAGGATAAGAGCACGCTCGGACTCCTGAAATACGTGCTGCCCGGAAATAAACGCACTGATGAGATCGGCCTCATAATAACCAGTTTGGAAGAGATGTGCGCCTGTGATGAACGCAAGGAGGCTGCGATCAAAAGATTAGTGGATATCTTAATGGTTAAGGAGGGCGCGCGGATTCTTGCGAAATGCGAACCCTACAGGGCCATGAAGTTCCTGGCCGAAAAGGCAACTAATGAATTCAGGGAGGGCTGCAAGCAGCTCATGTGGACAGAGATTGCTGAAGCGGTTTCTGATGCGCTGGATACTCATGTTGTGGAAAACAGCACGCCGAACGAGCGCATCAGCCTTCTGGAATGGAGGTTCAGGGTTTATGCGCCATGGGCCAGGGAAGAGATGCGGCCAGGCACCAGGGAGCATCCGAGAGACGCGAACGGAACACGGGCTTTGACCAATGCCGCTAAAATCAAGATGCAGCTGGGCGACGCATATGCCAAGTCATATATTCAAAATTCCACGGAAAACGCGCTGGCAGAGTATGGGAAAGCCAAAAAATACGCGGCGGCACTGGGCGATGCGGAACTTGTGAAAGATATACAGGCCAAGATTGACGGGCTCGGAAAAATCTGAGGATAGCTAGATCAATAGCTAGATTTCCTGAGATATCAGGCCGCGTCCCGTGATGAACTTCTTCAGCTCCAGGGTTATGAGCACCAGCGCAAAGCCCGCCAGCAGCAGATAGTAGTCCACCAGGTTGAGCGCAACGGTCTTGAAAATCGGCTGCAGGGGCGCAAGGTAGATGATGGCGAACTGCAGCAAAGTCGAGGCCACTATGGCAAGCACCAGGTATTTGTTGGCCAGCAGCTCCTTCAGCAACAGGCCCTTTGTCCTTATGGAAAGCCCGACTGCAAACTCGAGCAGCACGAACATTGTGAAGGCGAGCGTGCGCGCATGGTCAACGTCGCCGAACTGCAGGTCCAGGATATAGACTACGTAGGCGGCCCCGCCCACGAGGAAGCCGATGCCAAGCACGTTTGCAAGGTGCTTCGGGCCCAGCATCGATTCCTTTGGGTCGCGCGGCTTGCGCCTCATGATGTCATCGGAAGCAGGGTCAAGGCTCATGGCAAGCGCGGGCAGGCCGTCTGTCACGAGGTTCATCCACAGGATTTGGATTGGCAGCAGGATGGCGCCTATGCCCGTGAATGCGGCTGCCGAGATGGCGACCACCTCGCCCACATTTGTGCTGAGCAGGTAGTACACGGCCTTCCGTATGTTATCATAGATTCGCCTGCCCTCGCGCACGGCATTCACTATTGTAGCAAAATTATCATCCATCAAGACCATGTCGCTGGCCTCTTTCGCAACATCAGTACCTGTAATGCCCATGGAAACGCCGATGTCGGCCCGCTTGAGCGCTGGCGCGTCATTCACGCCATCCCCTGTAACCGCAATTACCTCGCCGTTCTGCTTGAGCGCATTCACTATGCGCAGCTTGTGCTCGGGCGAGACTGCGGCGAATACGCGCGCGCTCTTCACGCGCACCGCCAGCTCGTCATCGCCTATCTTGTCCAGATCCTCGCCGGTTATGACCTCGCCGCTGAGAATGCCGAGCTCTCGCGCAACAGCCTCGGCGGTTATTTTCTGGTCGCCCGTAATCATTACGACCGAGATGCCTGCATCTATGCACTGGGCAATCGCCTGCTTCGCCTCCTCGCGCGGCTGGTCCATCATTGCGGCAAAGCCCGCGAACACCAGGTCGCGCTCGATTTCCTCTACCGAAATTTTCTCCTTGCCCGTAAGCGGCCTGTAGGCAAGCGCCAGCACGCGGAAGGCCTGCGAGGCGTAGCGCCTGTTCATCTGCAGCAACTCGCGTCTGTCTGCATCGCCGAGCTTGTGCACCTTGCCGCCCGTGAATATGTGCGTGCAATGCTTCAGCACGCGCTCGGGCTGGCCCTTAGTGAATGCGACAGTCTCGCCGTTGTGCAGGTGTATGGTGGTCATGCGCTTGCGCTCGGACTCGAAGGGAAGTTCGGCCAGGAGCTTGTAGCGGCCGTGCTCGCTTTCCTGCACCACTCCGCCCTTTGCAGCCATTGCCAGCAGCGCACCCTCAGTCGGGTCGCCGATTACGACATGGCGCTCGCCATCTTTCCTGAGATAGGCTGAATTGCAGAGCGCGGCTATGTGCAGGGCGATAGAAACTTCGTCGCCGCTTTTGCGCTTGAAGTGACTGCCCTCGAGCATCAGTTCGCCCGCAGGGCTGTAGCCAGTGCCGCTCAGCTCGAACTCCTTCCAGTCTGCGAAAAGCTTTTTCACGACCATCTCGTTGCGCGTGAGCGTGCCGGTCTTGTCCGTGCAGATGAATGTCGTCGAACCCAAGGTCTCGACTGCCCTGAGTTTTCTCACAATAGCCTTGGCCTGGGCCATGCGCTGCACGCCGAGCGCAAGGCTTACCGTAACTATTGCAGGCAGGCCTTCGGGCACTGCGGCAACTGCGAGCGTGACTGCGATGAGGAAGGACTCTATGAAAGGCAGGCCGAGGCGGTAGTTCATTATGAAGACTAATGCGCAGATGGCGACTACGGCAAGGCCGAGGCGCTTGCCCGTCTGCTCAAGCTGTTCCTCAAGCGGCGTCTTCTCCTGCTGGACAGTCTGCACGAGCGCGGCTACATTGCCGAACTTCGTGTTCATGCCCGTTGCTTTCACAATTGCCTTTCCCTTTCCTCTCGTAACAATAGTGCCCATGAACACCTGCTCGCCCACCTTCTTGTGCACAGGCATGCTCTCGCCCGTGAGCGAGCTCTCATCGGACTCGAGGCTCAGAGATTCAAAGAGCTCGGAATCCGCGGGCACTGCATCGCCCACTTCCAGGAGCAGCACATCGCCGGGCACAAGGAAGCGGGCCTCGATCTGCTCCACCTGCCCGTCGCGCATCACGCGCGCCTGCGGGGCCACCATCTTCCTGAGCGCTTCCAGGGACTTCTCGGCCTTTGACTCCTGCAGGTAGCCGAAGATGCCGTTTAGAATGACGATGGCGAAGATTACGCTGGCATCGAGAAGCTCGCCCAAGAGGGCAGAGATTACGACTGCAACTAGCAGGAGCAGGACTACGAAGTTGGTGAACTGATTGAGCAGCTTCTTCCATGCCGGCTCGCCCGGCAGCTCGCGCAGCGCGTTAGGCCCGAATTTGGCCATAAGCTCGGCTGCCTGCGCCGAGGTAAGGCCGTGCTGCGCTGAAGCGGAGTCCATGGGGGGATTTCGGAGTAGGGATTAAAAAGAATTTGAGCTGTTGATGTGGTTAGTCTGTCATCTGCAGGATTAATCCAAATCATTAATGTTCTTTGGGGCGAGCTTCTTCCCGTCTGCCCCGTATTTTGATTCCCCGTTTGCAGCATAAATCGGTTCCAGTTTGGCAAGCGAGCCCCGCTCATCTTCCGGCCTCGACTTTCTCGCCCGGGACTCAGATTTAGACCGTTTTATCTGCCTGTTTCTTCTATTGTGCCAGTACCGCAAGAAAGAAGGATCTTCCTCCAAAGCCCTAATCATGGCTCCGGCATAAACAGGGGAAAATTGCTGCCCCACGTTTCGTTTTAATTCTTCAACCGTCTCCTCTTTTGACTTGAACGGTTGGTTGTATCTCCCAGCAGTCATTGCTTCGCCTGCGTCTGCAACTGAAATCAGCTGCGAGAGCTCGCTTAACTCTTCTCCCAATTCTTTTGGCGGGTAGCTCCTTGAACCGTTTGCGTCGTTACGCGACATGTGGTGCTGGCGGGCTGCGATGATTACTAAGTCGGGCAGCCCCGTTTCTTCAAGAAACTGCATCGACGTCTCGGGGTGCCGTTTTAGTATGGTGATATCTTCAGCTGTGAGTTTTCCAGTTGCCCTGAGCAATGAGGAGGGTATTTCTATTTTTCCCTCGTCGTGCATCAAAGCCGCGGTCGTTACCTCCTTTCTTGTTGCGCCCAATGCTTTTTTTTCAGCCGGGCTGAGGTTGTCGTATATTGCCTGCGCAAATCTTGCGACGCCCCTGAAATGCCGTTCAGTGACGCTGCATTTTGATTTGAAGGCCAGGCTGCGCAAATGCTGGAAAAAAATGTAGCTGAGGGGATTATACTTTGCATTCAGCTGGTATCCCCTGAGGCGCTTCAAACGGGCTCCGACAATTTCCTCGCCCTGTTCTGAAAAAGAGGCCGGCTGCGTGCCCTCAAGTATCCTTCCATAGGATTCTTTAATCCGTTCATAGGATTCTTTATCAGATAGCTGACTTTTGAGCGCTTCGATTCGCTGTTCCTTGCCGGCAATCTCCTTTTTTGTCCCTATCAGGTACCTGAGCTCCTGCAAACGCACTTCTTCTACTATAACTTCGCGGTAGAAGTCCCTGCGTGCACGCATGGCAGTTTTGCGTGCATCCATGGCTGCGCTTCTTGCTTTGTGATTTAGCACATTCTGACTAGGCATATGTTCATCAAATGAACTTTGAGCGTTGGCCATGCGTTTCAACCTTCAAGCGCAGAATAAGAACAGTTTATGGCTGCCATTATTTATAAATATTTTTAGCCAGTCAGAAGTCGCTCAGCCGCGTCTGCGGCAGGATGCTGCTGCGCCTTGTCATTTCAGCATGCGCACAATCCGGCCCGCAAGCAGCTCATAAAAGTCCGGCGCGACCCGGCCTATTTTCCTGATGATGTTTTTCATGCTTATTTTGAGGATTCCGTCGACCCGGGCGGAGCTGCCCGGCGCAAGTGCGCAATCGGCATCTTTTGGGCCCATTGGAAGACAGTAGTCGTCCAAAGCCGTTGTTATAGGCGCCGCAAGCACGAAGCCCGATGCAATATACTTCTCATCGGAAAGAATTATGCAGGGCCTTACCTTGCTTTCGGGAGAATCGGAAAAATAGACGCGGGCCAGAACCACGTCACGCCTTTTTGCCATGCAGATACCTCTTGGAGTAAAAACTGGAAGCTTGCTCGTCCTGGGGATTGTTCCAGGCCGCCTCAGCCGTGAGGCTGTGGAGCGCAGTCTCGGCCTCGCGTTCCTGCCTGAGCCTCTGCTCATAATCTTTCAGAATAGACATTCGTATTGCCTCAGTCTTATTCGCAGCCAGGCCGCGGGCCACCACGTCATTCACGAATTCAGCCAGCTCGCCCTTCAGTTTCAAATTCACGTTCATATTCATGTTATTCACCTTAATACTACATTAATGCTAGTTTTATGCATTGATTATGTATATAAACCTATCATTTGGACCTCAAAAGTCGCTCAATCTCGTCTGCGGCAGAATCGAGCTGCGCTTCCGGTACTCGCTAATCGGTATTTTGAGTTTGGTCGAGAGGTGCGCGAGAGCCTCATTCATTGTGGTGAATCTCTTTGCCTGCCCTGCCATTGCATGCCGTGAGGCTTCCCTTACGGTCCAGACCCCAACAGGCACATTATACTCTGAGCCAATCTCCCTGAAGATTACGGCCCGCGCCTGCCTTCCGCGCCTCGCAAGAGCTTCAACCACGCCGAGCCTGCCTGCATAATAGCCGCCTCCTTCCTGGTCTGCATACGCAGTCCTGCCCTCAAAGGGCTCGTACTCGTGCTCTATGTTGTACACAGGCTTGCCCAAGTCCCAGAAGCTGCCTGCGGCCCATGCTTCGAACTGCTCGAACTCCCACCTGCCGGGCATCAGAAGGATTTCGAAGTGGTTGTAGAGGAATTCTGAGGAGTAGACTTGGTAGTCGCTTATCTCCGGCGCTTCCCGTATCTTCTCAAGCATCTGCTTTGCAATCATGTCATCTACTGCTGTAATCGACCATCTTGTGGGAACTAATTTCTGCGAGCCCTGCCTTCCGAGGATGCCGGCTGACAGGAGTCTGGTCAAATAATAGACATCATGGCCGCGGCCATTGTCATAGAGCTCGCTTGCGGCATCGCTCGCCTTCACTTTTTCCTCAATCAGCTCGTCAACTTTCTTAGGTACAACGGGATTGTCACATATTGTAAAGTCCTTGAGCGGCGCGCTCGAGCCCATGGGCTGCAGGAAGTGCGAGAAGTCCATGTTGAAGTGCGGCTTGTGCGCAAAAGTTATTTCAGCGTCCACGGGCTTCACGGACATGACAGCATCCTGCGCCTTCTCGAGCAGCGCAGTCCGGCCGCTCACGTTCAGCCTGCTCTTGCTGCGCACCATCGAGATCTGCATCTCGACTATCTTCCCATAGTCCATGCCATACCACTTGGCGGGGTTGTCGAGTATTGGCATCGAGGCCGAAGAGTCGGCATCTACGGAAACTAGCGGGCCCCAGTTGATGTCAGGATAGCCCACGCGGCCAACAAACACGTTTGGCGGGGTCGGGCCGAACACATGCTCGCGCTCCTGCAGCCGCTGCAGCCCTGCCAAGTCGATGTCGCGGAAGAGCGGGAACTTGGAATAGTCCACTTTTGCCATGCTGACCGATAGAAAGAGGCGCGGGAGGATTAAAATAAGTTAAGAGGGTGGGGAGCGGGTGAACAACTGCGGGCTAAAGCCCGCAGCTTCCGATAGGGTTGGGCTTTAGGCGGAAGCTGCTCGGGTGCGCTCCTCTGCTGCCTTAAGGCGGCAGCTTCCG
>NZ_JAUSNF010000007.1 GCF_030646255.1 Candidatus Burarchaeum sp.
GGCTATGGAATGGCGCCGCTCAGGTTCCTGTGCCTGCGCGCAAAGGCGGCGGGCATGACGGGCGTCGTGGTGATGGGCGCGCGCACTAAGAATTTACTCATGCAGATGCCTGCGTGCGAGCATGTCGTAACGACGGACGACGGCTCGGCGGGCATGAAGGGCAGGGCAACGGACGGGCTGGAACAAGTGCTCAAGAAGGGAAAATATGATTGTGTTTATGCGTGCGGGCCCGAGAGGATGATGAAGGGTGTTGCGGAGATGTGCAAGAAATACAAAACACATTACCAAGTCTCAATAGAAAGGTACATGAAGTGCGGCTTCGGACTGTGCGGCCAGTGCGCGATTGATGGCAGGCTGGCCTGCTATGATGGCACAGTGTTTGATGATGTGAGCGGGCTGAAGGAATTCGGATGCTGCCATCGCGATGCAAGCGGGAAGAAAGTGAAGTTGTGATGAGTGGAGGAGAGGAATTACATGATAATAAAAGATGCCCGGATTGTGCTGCGCGACAGGATTTTCGACGGGGATTTGCAGTACGATGGCGGCCGCATAGTGAAAATCGGAAAGGGGCTGGGCGGCACGGACGGGAGCATAAGCGTGAAGGGCCTCTACATACTGCCGGGCGCAATAGATTCTCATGTGCACTTCCGCGAGCCCGAGGCTAGCGCAAAGGAAGATTTCCTGACTGGCTCAAGTGCTGCGCTTTCAGGTGGCGTGACTACCATAGTGGACATGCCGTGCTACCGCGCGCCAGCCACGACTACACTCAAGGCACTCAAGCAGAAGCTTGCGCTTGCGAAATCGAAGTTCGTGTGCGATTACGCATTCAACTTTGGTGCGACTGCAAAGAATTTCGGCGAGGTGAAAAAAGCATCTCGGCTCTGTGCGGGCCTGAAAATGTTCTTCAGCGAAACAGGCAGCGAAATGACATTGACGAAGAGCAAAGTGATTGAAAGGCATTTTGCGCAGTTAGACAGGAAGAAGCCCGTCGTAGTGCATGCCGAGGATGAGGAGGCGCTTCCGGAAGATTCAGAAGGGCTTGAGCCCTTGGAGAGGGCGAAGGCGCGCGGGCCTGCCGCGCAGCTGCTCGGCATTTCCAAGGCATGCGTGCTTGCACATGGCAGGAAGCTGCACATTGCGCATGTGACTACTGCGGAAGAGGTGCAGCTCGCAAAGTCGTTTGCAAACGTGACGTGCGAGGTAACGCCACACCACCTTTTTCTCTCTCAAAAAGATTTCGTTCTGTTGGGCAATAGGGCGAAAACTAATCCGCCGCTAAGGAGCGAGGAGCAGAGGCTCGGGCTCTGGAACAGGCTGGATATGATAGATACTGTTGCGAGCGACCATGCGCCCCATTTACTAGCAGATAAGGATGGAGAGAAGGCGGCTGCAGGCGTGCCAGGCGTTGAAACCATGCTGCCGCTCATGCTTACCGCAGTCAATGAAGGCAAACTTTCACTCGTGCGCCTGTGCCAGATGATTAGCGCAAAGCCTGCGGAAATTTTCGGCATGAAGAGGAAGGGCGAGCTTGCGCCCGGCAAGGACGCGGACTTTTTAATAGTGGACATGAACGAGCAGTGGCGCCTGCATCAGGAGGACCTGCACACCAAGTGCGGCTGGAGCCCGTTCCTCAATTATGGGATGACGGGCAAGATACGCAGCGTGGTCCTGCGCGGCAAGGAGGCCTGCTACGAGGGCAGGATTCTTGCCAAGCCGGGCTTTGGAAAACCTGCGCGCTAAACTACGGCATTGGCCGGGGTTTATGTGCAAAGCCACAACCGACGCAAGGTATTTAAACCCTCGCCGTGTTAACTAGGGTTACCGAGAGCGTTATGGCTCCTGGTTGCAGGGAGTGCGAATTTTTCGTGCTATGATGGTGCACATTCCGCCATGCCGTATAGATTAGGCCATCTCGGCTTATGGAAACTCGAGATTTTTCGAGTTTGACTTAGGCTTCAGGAACGGAAAAAAGCACGTATGTGGTGCTACCGCACAGAACAGAAAATTTTGCGGAAGAATTACTTCAGAACAGCAGAAGTCGATTCCAGTCGATCCTGCTGGAGGATACTGCTATCAGAATTCGGCTAAGCCATGCAAGTCAGCTCTCCCACCTGGGAGGGCGGCGAACGGCTCATTAGCGCGTAGTCAATCTACCCCGGGGACGTGGATAAACACGGGAAACTGTGTGTAACCCGCGATGGTCCATCGATGCTGGAATGCTTGATGGGCAAAACCGTGTGAGGAATTGGACTCATATGGCCCCAGGATGAGACTGCGTCTGATTAGGTAGTTGGTGGGGTAACGGCCCACCAAGCCAATAATCAGTGGGGGCATTGGGAGATGGAGCCCCGAGAAGGGCACTGAGACAAGGGCCCTAGTCCTACGGGATGCAGCAGGCACGAAAACTCTGCAATGCGCGAAAGCGTGACAGGGGAATTCTGAGTGGTAGGCTTTTAGCCTATCTTTTGGCTAGACTAAATATCTAGCAGAATAAGTTCCGGGCAAGACCAGTGCCAGCCGCCGCGGTAACACTGGCGGAGCGAGTGGTATCCACGAATATTGGGCTTAAAGAGTCCGTAGCTGGCCTCTTAAGTTTCCTGTGAAATCTCCGGGCTCAACTCGGAGGCGTGCAGGGAATACTGGGAGGCTTGAGAGCGGGGGAGGTCAGGAGTATTTTCGGGGTAGGAGTAAAATCCTGTAATCCTGAAAGGACTACCAGTGGCGAAGGCGCCTGACCAAAACGCGTCTGACAGTGAGGGACGAAGGCTAGGAGAACGAATCGGATTAGATACCCGAGTAGCCCTAGCAGTAAATTATGCAGACTGTGGTGTTGCGTTGGCCTCGAGCCAATGCAGTGCCGTAGCGTAGGTGTTTAGTCTGCCACCTGGGGAGTACGGCCGCAAGGTTGAAACTTAAAGGAATTGGCGGGGGAGCACCACAAGGGGTGGAGGCTGCGGTTCAATTGGATTCAACGCCGGGAATATTACCAAGAGCGACGGCAGGATGAAGGCCAGACTAAAGATCTTGCCTGACGAGCCGAGAGGTGGTGCATGGCCATCGTCAGCTCGTGGTGTGAACTGTCCGGTTAAGTCCGGCAAACCTCACGAACCCATTTTAATCATAACTGAGAGGGAAACGCATGAAAGTGAAACTGAGCAGCGGGCTTGCATATGTGATAGGCCTGTGGAAGGCAAGGAGGACGCGCGAGGGCATTGGCATTGTTGGAAATTCCCAGATACAGGAAATTTTCATCAAGTGCCTGCTCGACGAGAAAATCGCGCCGCCTGAAAAAATCAGGCTGCAGGGCGAGAGCGTCATCTTCCATCACGGCGCCTACCGCGAGTTCTTCAGGGAATTCGCGCGCGAGCCTCACGAGCGGCTGAAACGCCGCAACGAGAAGAGCGCCGCGTATTT
>NZ_JAUSNF010000014.1 GCF_030646255.1 Candidatus Burarchaeum sp.
GGAGGCCGTGAAGCTGGAGGCGTGGCGCGACTTGTTCCTGCACATAGGCAAAGTTTCAAAAGATAAGAAGACCATCCTGGTTATTGACGAGTTCCAGAGGCTGAAGAAAATTGCGCCAGGTTTCATAACCGAGCTGCAGAACCAGTGGGATTCTGCGCTGAAAAACAATCCCCTGATGATAATACTCGTGGGCTCTTCCATAGGGATGATGAGGAAAATAGCCATGAGCCCGCACGGCGCGCTTTATGGGAGGAAGACTGCGCAGATGCAGCTGGAGCCGTTCAGGTACGCGGATTTCAGGCAGGTGTTTCCCGGATTGACGGAGGCGGAGAAAGTTGAGTGGTATTCCGTTTTTGGAGGTACGCCGGCCTATCTCGAGCTTGCCCGCAGGCAGCCCACGCTCATGGATGCAATAAAGAAGGTGGTGCTGGAGAAGGAGGCACCGCTCAGGGAAGAGCCGAAGAACCTGCTGGAGTTCGAGCTGGAGGTAATTGCGAGGTACAACTCCATACTGCAGGCAATAGCCAGGGGCAAGAGGACAATAAGGGAAATGTCCGATGAAACCAAAATCGACCAGACCACGCTTCCGGCCTACCTGAACAGCCTGCGGAACCTGCTGGGGCTTGTGAGGCGCAAAGACCCCCTTTTCGGCAAGAAGAACCTTGGCAGGTATGCGCTGGCGGACAACTTCTTCAGCTTCTGGTATTCTTTTGTGCTGCCCCATGCGTCCGGAATCGAGATAGGGAACCTAGAGGCGCCCCTCGCGGCCATCCACCGCGACCTGCCGGCCCATGTGGGCCGCTGCGTGGAAGAGGTTGTCAGGGAGCTTTTCATCCTCTACAACGGGCGCGAGATGAAAGGTGTGAAGCTGGACTTTGAAAGGATAGGCGCCTGGTGGGACCGCAGCGGCAATGAGATAGACCTTGTGATTGACGGCAAGGAGGAGCTGCTACTGGGCGAGATAAAATGGACCAACAAGCCCATGGGCGCTGACATACTGTACGAACTGGAGAAAAAGGCTGCATTGGTGCCGAAGGCAGGGAAGAGGCAGTTTGTGCTGGTCAGCAGGAGTGGGTTCGAGCCCGCCTGCCTGAAGAGGGCACAAGAGATGGGGTGCCTCACGCTTGACATAAAGGACATTGAGGGTCTTTTCGACAAGGCATAGGTTTGAGGTTGTGAAAAAATGATTAAGGCCATTCTTTTTGATTTGGACAATACTTTGCTGGACTTTTCCGGCTTTAAGAGAGGGAGCGCGATTGCAGCTGCCAAGGCCATGAGGAAGGCTGGCGTGAAGGCAAAGGAGAAGGAGCTGTGCAGGCGCATCTGGGCTGTTTATGATGAGAAGGGCATTGAGTACCAATATACCTTCAGGGATGTGCTTTTGGGCTATGGGTTGGACCCGCATGCGCACGAGAGGGCTCTGCAGGCTGCAGTGATAGCATATACAAAGAAGAAGTACGCACTGCTGAGGCCCCGGCCCCGCGTCATTTCAACGCTTTCCTCGCTCAGGCGCAGGTTCAAGCTGGGCATTGTGACTGACGCGCCCAGGGAGAAGGCATGGCAGAGGCTGATACTTTCAGGCCTGGACGGCTTCTTTGATGCTGTTGTAACGTATACTGATACCGGGGAGCTGAAGCCCTCTTCTGCGCCGTTCATGCGCGCCTGTGGGCTGCTCAAGATAAAGCCTTCGGAGGCGCTGTTTGTAGGGGATAACCCTGAACGCGATATTCTGGGCGCGAAGAAGGCGGGAATGCGCACGTGTTTGGCGGCTTACTACGGGAAGTTTGGGTGCGGGGAAGTGGCGGATTTCACGATTAGGAGGTTTGAAGAGGTGGGGAAAATAAAGGAGAAGGAGGAGAACATCGTCTCCTCCCACCTCGCCTAATGGATCAGGCCAGCCGCCAATCCTAAGACAGCTAGGAAGCCGATCCAGGCGAGAAGATTTTTAATGTCTTCCGTGACCTCACCTCCCCGCATAATTCGCCCGTTCAGGTACCTTTTTAAAGAGAAGCTGAGTAAGCATATTGCCGATATGTTACTGCCTTCCGAACCGGGCTTGTTTGCGGATTTTTGTCCGAAAGGTTTGACTTCTCCTTATAAACTAGACCTATCAAATTACTTCTTAATAAATTTTTTGTTTTGCAATGCAATTGGTTGAACTGCTGGACGGGGCGATTAAGTGGCCGAAATCACGAAAGAAGAAGCCAAACAAAAAGTAGCTGAACTACTTGAGGACTGGCGCCGCGAACATCCACAAGGCCCGCCTAGAACGTTTAATGAGGAGAATACTAAACAGTGGATTGACGAACTATTTCACCGACTCGGCTGGAATCTTCGGACAGACTTGTCGAAAGAAGAAAGAAGTGGGAGGCGAAAGCGCGTCGATTACGCCTTCAAGATAGAAGGTACTGTTCAGTTTCTGCTAGAGGCCAAGAAACCCAGCGAGAACCTTGATGATCATATCGATCAGGCAGTAGAATATGGCTACCAGAACAGCAAGAAATGGGTTGTTTTGACTAATTTTGAGGAAATACGGATATACAACTCAGAATACTGGAAGGAGGCAGAACAAACGAGGCGCCTTGTTACGCCGTTGAAGATCACAGACTTCCTTACGCGCTTTGACGATCTGTGGCTTCTGAGCAAACCGGCCTTCGAAGAGCGACTAATTGAGAAAATAGCTGCACAGTATGGAAAGGCAAAGCCAAAGGAGCCGATAACTAAGATATTGTCTGATGATATGGAGAGGTGGAGGAAACTGCTTACGAAAGGCATAAGCGAGCACAGAAATCTTAACAAAATACCTTCTGAGCCAGAGCAGGCAGAGGAATACATAGATGAAATGGTGCAGCGCATTCTTGATAGGATTTTGTTCATTCGTGTTGCAGAGGATCGGGGGATTGAAGAACCAGTACTGGAGAACGCGCTAAGGAATTGGCAAGTAGACAAAAGCAAACCGCTGTCTGAATATCTGCGCCATGTTTTTAGAAAGATGGACGACATTTATAACAGCGGCATTTTCCGAGAGCATGAGTCTGAGAAGCTAACCATAGATAATGAGAGTTACAGGCAAATCATAGATGAAAGTTACAAGAGCCCCACTGGCCTGAAATACAATTTTGACGCGATTGATGCAGACATACTTGGATGTGTTTATGAGCAATATCTGAGCATTCTACTCAAAAAGACAGCTAAACGCACGTCCTTGAAGGCGAGCAAAGGAAAAAGAAAGGAACAGGGAATCTACTACACGCCCACGTACATTGTAGATTACATAGTCAAAAACGCCCTTGGCGAAATGCTGAAAGACAAGAAGCCGGAGGAAGTAGCGAGGCTGAAGGTGCTGGATCCTACTTGTGGCTCTGGTTCGTTTTTGATAAAAGCGTTTGACGAGATTAAGAGCTACTACAAGAACCAAAAGGGTCAGCAGAAGTTGAATGTGGACTCTCAAATACTTACACAGAATATTTACGGTGTAGATTTGGACTCAAAGGCGGTTGAAATAGCACGGCTCAATCTGCTTCTGAAGGCAGCTGAAACCAAACATAAATTGCCTGAATTAAACAATAATCTCAAGCAAGGAAATAGTTTTATTGAAAGTGAAGCTATCGCCGGAGACAAAGCGTTCAAATGGGAAAAACAATTTGCCAGTGTGTTTACAGATGGCCGCTTTGATGTAATTATTGGCAATCCACCCTATGTTCACCAAAAAGGCGAGAAAGACGCTCCGAAAATTTCTTATTTGGAACGAGAATACTACCGCCAAAACTACACTTCAGTATATTCAAACGAAGTTAAAACTAGAGGTGGGATAAAACTAAACTTGTTTGTGCCATATGTGGAACGAACAATAAGTCTTCTGAAGCCTATGGGTTTTCTCGGTTTCATAGTTCACAAAAACGTTCTGAAAGTTGAATCATATAAACTACTTAGAAAATATATACTCGACAACTGCAGCATAGAACAAATAGTGGATTTGGGGGCTGGCGTTTTTTCAGAGGTAACTGGAGAAACCGTAATAATGATTCTAAAAAAGGAACCGAATTCTTCAAAGAGAAATGGCCACGAAATAAAGATAAGATATGGCCTTACGAATCCTGCCGATCTTCTTAACAATAAAGGCAAGACGACGCACCTAAAGCAAGAAAATTTTCAGCATTCTGTTGACCATATGTTTGCAATATATGTTGATGAGCGGGTAGAGTCGTTGAAAAATAAGCTATCAGTTAAATCGAAAAAATTAGACGAAGTAGCTAGAATAGTGTCATTTGGGCTTAACACCAAAGACAATAAAAAATATCTTTCATTTGAAAAGTTAAACGGCGCTTACAAGCCCGTTGTGCTTGGCAGAGATGTTGGAAAATACGTCCTTAGAACACGAAACCGATTCGTGCTTTACGAAAGCAAAGTATTGGATAGAGTTGGAGATTTGGAGGCATTTAATAGCCCAGAAAAACTAATTTTTCAGAGAATAGGTTCTGGACTTATTGGAGTTTATGATGACGAAAGATTCTATTGTTTTAACTCCACAAATATGATTCTCCCAAAACAAACTATTTTACAAAATCAAATTAAGCTAAAATATTTGCTAGGAATTTTGAATTCCAAATTAATGAACTATTACTATCGGGCTGTTTTCTCTACAGAATCAAGCCTTACAGTTAATGTAACGCAAGGATACCTTAGTCAACTACCAATAAAAATGGTCTCTGAACAAGAACAAGAACCAGTCATAAAGCTGGTTGACAAAATACTCGCCCTTAATCGCCGGCTCTTTGAGATCGGTAGCAAGAAAACAGACGAGCGGGCGGAGGTCGAGGCAGAGATACAAAAAAGCGACGCAGAGATAGATGATCTTGTCTACAAACTTTATGGCCTTACGGAAGAAGAAAGGAAAATGGTTGAAAAGAACACTACTTCGGATTAAGAAAGTGCTTTTCGATGTGAATTATTTGTGTTTTCGGAATGACAAGCTCCGTAGGATGAGCCGTCAAGTTGTCAGGTAATCCTTTCGTAGCATCTACATAAAAAGAGCGTAGAATAATCTCTGTTTTCGTTTCAGTTCTAAGATATCCGATGTACTTTCTGCGAGTAGTTATAACCTCATATATGCAGAAGTCGGGAGATAGGAGGAGGGTAATCGC
This sequence comes from Candidatus Burarchaeum sp., assembly GCF_030646255.1. Taxonomy (GTDB): domain Archaea; phylum Micrarchaeota; class Micrarchaeia; order Burarchaeales; family Burarchaeaceae; genus Burarchaeum. Next base: position 5,145 of record NZ_JAUSNF010000014.1, read on the forward strand.
ACCGTAATCATAACTAAGTGATACAATTAGTAAGAGTATCGGTGCGCTGAAGAAAAATAAAGCCAGAAGTTGTGAGCAGCCATAAAGTGCGCAGTTGTCAGAGAACTTAAGCATAAAAATAAAACAGAAACCTACAAATCCAGAATAGGCAAGAACATTTATGATGAAATAGACTAGTTGATAGAAAAGAACGTTTGGACGCGTATGATTATTCAAGAAGCCAATAATGTCTAAATCAGAAACTTGTTTAAATGCAGGCAAATCACTGAACTTAGCTTTTAGCTGGCTTTTCATTGATCTCTTGAACTGTTTATCATAAAGAAATCGAAATAGCTGAGCTTGGTTTGTAAATTCCAAATTACTTTTTTCTTCATACTTAAAGCATACATAATTCTTTGCAGTAAATAGAAGGAGAGTAATGAGACCCAATACACTGACTACCCAAAGAGAATTATAATGAGTCTCCAACAAACTAAAAGATAAAAGAAAAATTAAGAACGAGAAAAACAAGGGAACTATCAGAAATGTGAGAACATTCTGACCATATTTCTTTAAAGCATTGAAACCTTTAGGCGAATATGAAGAAAGACTGTTTAAAAATGCAGATGAAACATCTGGCATAATTACTTACAACCTCACTCACGTAGTCCCTTTACACTCTCCTTTCATTCATCCTTCCCATCCCGGGCCTTCTCGAGAAGCCGGAGTTTCCGCCGGGTCTCGGCGAACCGGTCGGGCCGGACGGGCCGGATGAACCGGCGGGGCGGGAGGAAATGGGCGGACGGACTGGAGCGGGCTTGACGGGCGCATCCTGAACGGCCTTGAAGCGAGCTTCGAACTGTTCCTTCAGCTTCGCGCCTATGGGATTGTGCGTGAAGGCATCGGCCCTGGCGCAGATGACCAGCTTGGTGGACAGCGCACGCGCAATCTTCCCCCGCATGTGCTTGGGCGACATCGAGATGGAGGCGTGCTGGAATATCAAGCCGTGCTTGGGCGGGTTGGTGCCCTTCTTCAGGTGCTTGAAGAGCGCCTTCTCAGCCCCGAGCACTTGCAGTGTGGAGGCGGGCATCATGGCCAGCTTGCGCAGAGAGCCTGCGTGCGCTATGAGCTTGGCGGCCAGCTCAGGCCCTGCTAGTAATGAGAGGTTGGGAGCTATTTCATTGGCCAGGGAAGCCTGGTATTCCTCGAGCGAGGTGCGGTAGGCATAGAGGTCCTCGAGCTTGTGCGCAAGTTTGGTCATCTCGGCCAGGTCGGCAGTGCTGAGCTTTGCGCCTATGCTCGTCTTTGCCTTTGACTCCAGCTCCCGCGCCTTCTGCTCCCCTATTATTGGGGCGAGGTCGGATGCCTGTAAATCTTCACGGTTGATGAGCTGCACCAGCTTGGCAAAGGTGGGGGGCTCGGCTACGCGGAGCTCCGGGAAGTAGACTGCGTACCATTCGGTAAGGGTTTCATAGAGTAAGTTGGATGCCCTGTTCACCTCGAAGATTGCCTTCACGGTGTGCGAGAGGAGCAGGTCGCGCGCAGCGTGCGCTTCCCTCAGCATTGCCTTGGTCTCTTCCAGGAAGTCGCGCTTCTTGGCGCGGGGCCTATTCTCCATGCGGTTGTCCATGGACTAGTTTAGGGGGAAGAGGATTTTAAAGGTTTAGAGGGGGCTGGCTTACCTGCGATGATATTTGAACTTCTTGTCATAATCAGGATGCGAGGAGATTTCCAGAATGTTGGCACGTATTTCCCCATCGTCGTTGCCTTTTTCAGTTGAATATGACATGCGCCATCTGTTGGCTAGTTCAACGTGGAAGAGGTTGGTTGCACCGTATTTGAGTATGTAAGAGACAGGTATTTTGCCCTTGCCAACTGATTTTCCGTACTGGAAGTCGGCTGCAATGCGGTCGCATTTGTAGTCTACAGATTTCAGGATTGCCCGGTCGAACTTGGAGGTTGCAGCCGTCTCTTTCAGGTGTCGGTAGGTCTCGGCTGCTTCGGGAGAAAAACGGACTCTTACAAATCTTTCAGGTCCACTCCGTGGAGTTTCATGTATTTTGCCATCTTGGGGTTGTACATCCAAGTTATTCCGCGTGAGCCAAAGGCTATCTTGTTGCTTCTGTCCAGGTAGTCGAGTATGACCATCAGCGTGTTGTGGTTCACCTGCTTTGGCAGGCACCTCTTGAGTTGGGCTACCGTGATGACGCTTTCGTCCATTTTGGTCAGCACCTTCTCCACCATCAGAATCGTGTTCAGCGTGGGCGAGTGCGCCACCTCGTATGTCGGAGTTGCAGATGCCAAAGTAATCACCTTTTGATACTAGTTGATAATTAATTGATATAAGTTTATAAACGTATGCATCAGTGTTCATTTTATGCACCCGGCAACTACATCAAGGAATTCACGGGCTCCTTTTACGAAATAGTCGGCATCCTGCAGGGTGAACATCTGCCTGCCATAGTCTGCGCCGCTCTTGGCGTGCAGGGCGCGGGAGAGGAGGGAGTGGAAATGCTCATGAGTTTTCTCGAGCTTGCCCTGCCTGAGGAGGTCGAGGAAGAGGAAGGGCATGTCGTCATGCCTTGTGGCCTTGCGATTGAGGAAGTGTATTGTGAGCGCATCGTTGGCTCTTATTATTGCGTGTATTGCCTCTGCACAGGCTACTGAAGCTGGCGCGCCAGTCTTGCAGTGCGAGAGCGCGAGCTCGGCTGTGCTGAGCCATTCGCGCGCCTCGCTTAGGGCTTTTTCCGCAGTGTCGGTTTTGCTCATCAGAAGAATGGCTGAGAATGGGCTTTTAAAGCGTTGCAGGGTGGGGAGCGGGTGACTATTTGAGCTGCCTGGTTTTCTTGCCTTTCAGGAATGAAAGGAGCTCGGTGCGGGAGGTGAAGAGAAGGGGCACGAGCTTGAGGCGCGTGCGCTCGTGGAAGGAGAGAATGAGGGGCTCGGGAGAGTAGGTTTTGGGTGCAAGGAAGGCGAGGTCGATGTCGCTCTCGGGCTTCTCCTCCCCGCGCGCAGTGCTGCCGAAGAGGTGGGCCTCCTTTATTTCTTTCTCGTTTGCAAGGAGGCGCTTGAGCGTTGGGAGGCTTACTTGGTGGGAGGAAGGAAAGGAGATGAGTTTGTTAAGACGTGAGAAGAGGGGGCTTTTGCGCAGCTCAATGACGCGCGCCCTGCCTATAGTGCTTACATCTATCAGGCCGGCACGCCGCCAGAGCTCGACTGCACGCCAGGTTGATGCAAAAGGCACTTTCGCAGTGAGCGAGAGCTCGCGTATAGTGAATTTGCGGTTCGGGAAGCGGCGCAGGGTCAGGAGGAGCTCCTGGCTGCCCTTGAAGCGCACAAGGTCTACGAGGTTCATATGATCCACTTCTGGATAATATGATCCAAAGTTGGATAATATAAAGGTTTCGCCTTCAAGTCACCCGCTCCCCACCCTCCCAGGGTTTATATGCGCAATTGGCGAGCTTTTGACGGGGATGAAATGAAAATAACTGCGGAAGTTACGAAGCCGGAATTGGATGCGTTGGAACATTTGTGCATATGCATCCCTTTGTGCGAGAAGCATAAGCAGCTGGATCTAGATGCGCCGCCGAAGGATTGCAAGAAATGCGCCAAGATTGAGAGAGAATGGTGGGGGCATTCATTTGACCTATGGAGCAAGCTTACGACGGCATATCTGAGGGCGCTGGGAAAACCGCTGTTATGCCAGGATAAGAAAGGACGTTTATATGTTGCGAGGAGATGGGTGAAGAAGAAATAGGTATTTATATGTTACCATATAAGAAGTGTATAGGTGGTTATAATGACTTATACGACTATTCAAGTGGAGAAGGAAACGCGGGAGAAGCTGGCGGACCTGAAGGAGTACAATAGGGAGACTTATGATGAGATTATCAGGAGGCTGGTGAAGGTGTTTGAAGTTGTGAGGGATGAAGAAGGGGAGCTGACAGAGGAAACTAGGAAGGCAATTGAGGAGGGGCTGAGGCAAGCTGATGGAAAGAAAGGCATGACCACAAAGCAGCTCCTGAAGAAACTTGGAGTGGAATGATGCCTTATGAACTTCTTTGGATGCCGAAGGCGCTGGATTCACTTAAGGGGCTAGATAATGAGAATATCAAGGGAATAACGAGAAAACTAGAAGAAGCAAGGGAATTTCCAAGGCATTTCTGTTCGAAGCTGACAAACTCGCCGGCCAGCACAGTACGAATTGGAGATTACAGGATTTACGCCAGAGTAAAGGAGGCGGAGAAGATTATCGAAGTCGTGTACGTGGAGCACAGGAAGAAGGCGTACAAACCATAAAAACGGATAAAAAGTGTTGTGGCACTAATTACGGCCTAAGGCGTTGTGAGGTTTTCAAATGTCAAGCTTGAATGTTGTGGTACTGGGCGAGAAGCCTGAGGCTAGGGCAGCTGCGGCTGCAATGCTGGGCAAGAAGGGCTCGGCTGATGACCTGGCTTTCTATCATACGGCTGTGCAGGGCAAGATTGTGAGCGCGATTGACCCTGCGGCCTATCCTGCGAAGCTGTCGTGCATGATGCAGGCTCTAAATCTGGCTGACCATGCGCTTGTGCTCGCGGAGGAAGTTACACCGGTGCTGGGCGAGTGCATTGTGGCCCTGAATTTGATGGGGCTGAAGGCTGTTTTTGTCGGTGAGAATGAGCTGATTGGTAAATTGATTGAGAATACGGGGCTGAAGGGCAGCAAGGTTTGCGCGAGCGTGGGCGAGGCAAGGGATTATTTGATGGGTTTGGAGAGCGGTGTGGGTGAGGAAGCAGATGCCGCTGAGGCTGTTGCACTAATTGACCACTGCTTTGAAGTGAAGGGCATTGGTACTGTGGCATTGGGAATTGTGAGGCAGGGTGTTGTAAGAGTGCATGATAAGATGAGGTCTGTGCCGCTGGGCAAGGAACTAGAGGTGAGAAGTATACAGATGAATGACCAGGATGTGAAGGAGGCTCACGCGGGCGACAGGCTGGGCATTGCGCTGAAGGGTGTGAAGGCTGAGGAGGTTGGAAGGGGCGAGGTTTTCTGCAAGTCGAATGAGGGTGCTGAGCCTGCTAAAATATTCAAGTGCGAGGTTGCGGCTGTGAAGTTTGCTAAGGCGCCGCTTGAGACTGGTGCGTACCATTTGAGTGCAGGATTGCAGTTTGAGCCTTGTAAGTTAGACTGCCAGGGTGCTGTGAAGCCGGGCACTTCTGCGCAGGCTAAGATAGGATGCGAGAGGATTATTGCGCTCGAGAAGAAGGGTAGGATGGTGCTGTGCAATTTGAATGCTAAGGGCGTGAGAGTTTTGGCAGGTGTGAAGCCTGGCGAAATAGTTGTGTAGGTTTGGTGTGCTGGTTCTGGCGGTGCTGAAGCAGGCGAGATTGTTGTGTGATCAGAATCTGGGCGAGTACGGCACGCGTTCATTTTTCTTCCAGTCGTAATTTTCCAGCTTCGATCCATAGAAGGGGTCTTGTGTGGCTTTGAATGCCAAAACATGGGCATGTTCGCGGTCTTCCCTGAGCTTGGCCAATATGCGGGCCTTGAGCTTGGGTATTTCCCGTATGTTGCGCATGGCAATCTTGCGGGTCTGGTCTTCGTAAGTGGTTACGAGCGAGTGCATCGTCCTTCCCAACTGCTTGTCGCGGGGAGACTTGAGAATCAGTGCATGAACTCGCGTTATCTCGGAGAGCGTGAATGCGACGTCTGGGCGCGCGGGCTTCACGAAGAGGTCGCGCACGGGGCTGAGGAGCTTGCTGAAGAATACTACAAAGGCCGGGGGCCGAACTTCCGCGCGGGTAGCGTAAGGAATAGTCATTGTTCTTGCCATACCCATGTGATCGCCTCATTGTGTCTTTTTGTATTTCTCTGCAAGGACTTTTGTCTTGTCCATGACTTCCTGGGGCGGGCGCGGAAGCTGCTCGCCGAGCTTGAAGTATTTGCCCTCGTGGTAGAGAAGCGCTGAGAGGGTCGGCTCTGCGGAGATTTCGAGAACCTCGCCTATGAAAGCGAAGTGGTCGCCGAAGTTTTCGTGCTTGATGAGCTTGCACTCGGCATTCATGGCCACGCCTTTCAGCATGGGTGCGTTGATTTTCTTCCCGGTGTAGAATTCGCCGCCGAGCTCCTTCAAAAGCGAGATTTTGTCAACCTCTTTGCCTGTGTTGTTGCCCGCTGCACTGCAGAGCGAGGCCTGCGTGTCTGCGGCTAAATTCAGGCCGAACTCCTTTGACTTGAGTATGTTGTCTGCTGTTGCGTGCGCAGGGTTGATGTTAAGCTGCATAATGCTGGGAGTGTAGGAGATGTGGCGCGACCATTCGGCGCACATGATGTTCGGGCCCCAAGGTCCGTCGCTCGTTATCAGGCCTAGGGTTGAAGTGAATTTTCTTGTGCGCGCATCATCCCAGGCAAGATCCATGCTATGCTATTGGCTGAGGGGTTTAAAAAATGAATGGAAAAAAATTGAAAAAAGAAAGAAAAAATAAAGGAAAAGAGCCGGCGCATTGGTGCGCCGGGCCGCTCATTGTTCAGCGCTCGCAGTTCAACCAGAGGGCGTTGTTGCGCCTGCACTTCCACTTGACCCGCTCCCGGAGCTGCCTCCTGAGCTAGAGGACTCGGCTGCGGGCATTGGTGGAAGTGTCCCATCTGTCATCATGTCGCCGCCGTAATAGCGGTAGTCATAGCCGCCCTTCAGGTCCTCGCGCGATATTTCAGAGTAGTCGGCGAATGAGAAGGCCGCGACATCGGTGCTCGTCACCACGTAGAGGTACTCGTCCGCATACACGTTGCGCTGCGCATTCTCGTCCAGTATTTTCTTCAGCGCAATGCTGTTGCCGGTCACGCTGAACACATAGTCCTTGCCCCCGATGGGCGCGATTACGAGCTGCTTGCCCGGGTGGTAGACGAATGCGTGCGGATTGTAGAGCGCATCGCTCCAGTACTCATCGAGCTTGTACGTGTCGAGCTCCTTTGGCTCTGCGGGGTTCGAGATGTCAAAGAGCGAGAGCTTTATCTTGCCGCTGTCCTGCCCGATGCCCACCAGCTTGCCATCACCCACAGGGTGCAGGTAAGTGGAGAAGCCGGGCACTTTCAGCTCGCCGGCTATTTTCGGATTGGCCGGGTCTGAGAGGTCCATCACGAAGAGCGGGTCGGTCTGCCTGAAGGTTACGACATAGCCTGTGGCGCCCATGAAGCGCACTGCATAGATGCGCTCGCCTTCAGCCATTCCAACTATCATGCCCTTCTTCGTCATGTCGGTGCCTAGCACTACAACGCCGTTCTCGGCGCTGTCCCACCTTCCATAGGTAACTGCCGCGCGCAGGTCGCCGTTGTACTCATCCAGCGCATACTGGCTGAGCAGGTGGCCTGGCACCTTGCCTGTTGCCTGCATGCTGACCTGTCCCTGCCCGCTGTAGCTCATCTTGACTATGCCAGTGTACTCGAGCCTCTCGGGGTCTTCGCGTATGTAGGCTGTCAGGCCGTCTGAGAGCTCGTTGGCAAAGTTGGCTAATTGCTCAGGTGTGAGGGTTGCGAACCATTTCGAAAGCGCGAGAGAGGACTCGACTGCCTTCGCTTCGTCGGAAATGTCGAGGCCGTTCACATAAGTGAGGCGCTTGTATATTTCGTTCGGTATGAGGGACTTGCCGCCGGCGAGCAGATAGTTCATGGTTACGGTTGTCTCGGATTTCTGCTCGGGCATGCCGACATAGATGTTGTCCTCCGACATGTAGAGCGTTGCGCTGTAGGGGCCGGTGAATGCTTCAGCATCTATAACCTCGCCGGTCTGCGCATTGAGCGAGATTACCTCGTAGAATACCTGCGAGCTTACGCCCTGCGGTATGTAGATGCTCGTGTATGGAATTTCGACTGGCATGCACTTGGTGCCGCTGCCGCACACTTCCATCGGCATGGGCTTATAGTATGGCGTCTGCGGGTACTGCTGCATCACGAGGTAGATTATGCCGTCCTTCATGCGCGAGTCAAGGTAGGTGGAGTTGAGGTTCACGTGCCAGACCTCGTCGCCGTTGGCCTTGCTGAATGCGTCTATCCTGTCATAGGAGATTGCAATTACTGCATCCTTGTATTCATAGAGCCCGTTCCCGTAGTTGCGCAGCTCGTCAGTCTGGTATCTTTTCATGTCCTCGGGCGGGAAGATATTGAGGAAATTGACAGTCTTGCCGTTGAGCACATAGAGCTTCTTGCCTGTCGCGCTGTCGAGCTTCACGTTGTCGAGTTCGTCCACGCCCACAACCTGTACATTAGTCTGTGAGTAGTCTGTTGGGCCTGTGGATTGCTTCGCGCCGTCCGTTATGCCGGCGGCAGTTTGTGCGGGTGCGCCGCTTTCAGTCACTATTCCAAAGTCCATTCCGGTTGTCGTGCGTATTCCACCATTGAACCCTCCGCCGTAGTAATTGCCTGAGAGCGCGGACTTGAGGAATGCATTCTCAACGTCCTCCTTGCCCTGCGCCTGCTTGAGTGTAAATGAGCCTGTGCCTACTATGCTTGGGCCGGTGCCTGGTCCGGTTCCTGGGCCTGTACCCGGGGGAGTAGGAGAAAGACCTGGGCAGCCCGCTATGAGCAGCAAGCTGAATATTAGAGCAATCATGATCTTCGTGTTGTCCATCAATACCACCTCGGCCTGTGCTAGGCTATTGACCCGAGCTATTAAAAAAGGGTAGGCGATGGTGCGGTGAAAACCGAAGGATTCGGGGGCGAGGGAAAGCATGCTCGACGAGCTGTGGGCGAGGGCAGACATTCTGCCACGCAGAATGATGTCCCTTTCCGCAAAAGGCGGAAAGAGGACGGGCAGGCGCGCACCATGAACGCTTTTTAATTTATGGCGTGAAGTGAAGGCAAACGGGGAATTGAAATGCAGGAAGAACTGATGGAAATCGCACTGAAAAGGAATTTTATGATGCCCTCTAATGAAATTTATGGGCACACGGCGGGCTTCTATGACTACGGCGTGGTAGGGGCCGCGATGAAGAGGAAGATTGAGAATGCGTGGCGCGAGCTGTTCCTGTGGCGCGAAGGATTTTACGAGATTGAGAGCGCGAGCGTGCTGCCCGAGAATGTGCTGAAGGCCAGCGGGCATGTTGATAACTTTGGCGACCCGATGGTGCAGTGCAGGAAGTGCAGGACCAGAGTAAGAGCGGACAAATTGCTCGAGGATGCGCTGAAGAAGAATGTGGAGGGAATGAAGCCTGCGGAAATGGATGCACTTGTAAAGGAGAATGGAGTTAAGTGCGGAAAGTGCGGCGGGCAGTATGGCGAGGTTGTGTGGTTTAATCTTATGTTTGCTACTACTATAGGGGCGGGCGAGGCTGAGAAAGGATATTTGAGGCCTGAGACTGCGCAGGGTATTTTCACTGGCTTTCCGCGCATCTTCCGGGCGCTCGGCGCAAAGCTGCCGCTGGGTGTGGGGCAGATTGGCAAGAGTTTCAGGAATGAGATTGCGCCGAGGCAGGCTTTGATGAGGCTGCGCGAGTTCACGCAGATGGAGCTTGAGTATTTCTTCAATTCCGCTGATGCAAAACACCCGAGGTTTGATGAGGTGAAGGAAAAGAGCGTGAGGGTTAGGAGTGCGGAGATGCAAAAAAATAATGAAACGGGTGCGCACGAGTTTAGTTGCAGCGAATTAGTTGAGAAGAAAATTGTGCCGAACGAGATTGTTGCGTACTTCATGTACCGCACCGCGCAGTTCTATGAGGCCGTTGGTTTGAAGAGGGAGAAGTTCTGGTTCAGGCAGCTTTTGCCTAATGAGATGCCGCACTATTCAAAGGGCAACTTTGACGTCGAGGTTGAGACTAGTTATGGCGTAATTGAGCTCATGGGGCTAGCTTATCGCACGGATTTTGACCTCGCGGGACACGCTAAGGCGAGCTCGCAGGATTTGAGCGTGCATGTTGAAGGACAGGGAAGAGTTATGCCGCATGTGGTTGAGCCTTCATTCGGAGTTGACAGGTTATTCTGGGCTATTTTGGAGCAGAGTTATAGGAAGGGAGGCGGGGCTGAGAAGAGAGACTGGAACTGGTTTGATTTTGCGCCCATAGTTGCGCCATTCGACGCGTGCGTGTTCCCGCTCATGAAAAAGGATGGGCTGTCTGAAAAGGCCGAGGCTTTGACGCAGGTGTTGAGGCACGAGGGGCTGAGCATTTACTATGATGAGAGTGGGAGTATTGGGAAGAGGTACGCAAGGGCTGATGAAGTGGGCGTGCCTTACTGCATAACTTTTGACTATGAGAGTGCAGAGAAGGGCACTGTTACGATAAGATATAGGAATGACGGGAGGCAGGAGCGCGTGCCAATCAAGGGGCTGGGCGAGAGAATTAGAGGTTTGATATTGGACGGTAAGACTAGTTTATAGGGGTTGGGCAAAGGGGGCCGAATGCGGTGCCCCCTTTGCATGGGAAGACTAGTTTATAGTTTGTGAGGCTGCGGGTGAGAGAATGGCGGGCAAAAAATTATCATCTGTGCGCGATTATTTTGATGCGGTTAAGTGGCCGTCTTTGGTTACTGTAGTTTTGCTGATGGGCGTAAGCTTGGCGCTTTACCGGGTTGAAAGCCTGATGAAGTACAAGGACCAGGTGAATACTGCGTTCTGGATTTTCCTTCTGATTGTGCCATTCTATGTGGGCTTCAGGCTGGCTTCGCGCGCAGGGGCAGGGCCCTTGCAGGGTGCGCTTGCGGGTGCGCTTTTCGGCCTAGTTGCTGGAGGGCTCTATTATGGTTTGATTGCTGTGGGTTCATTTGCCGGCCTGTTCGGAGAGCCTGCAGATATTTCAACTGTTGACTGGTCTGTGCTCGGCACGTTTTTGGGCAAAGAAGTTGGCAATGGGATTGTGAAGTCTGCTGTGATGGGTGCGCTTGGTTTGCTTGTCGGGCTGTTTGTGAGCAAGATGAAGGAAGCTGAGTAGACTGGTTGCGGGGCTGTGCGAGTGCGGAAAGGAATTCGGCTTAAATACCTGAGGCGCTAAATTAGACATATGGAAGGCGCAGTCAATCTCAAATTGACAATGGAGAGCGGACAGCCGCCGCACTTCACTTGGAAGAAGGAGGGCAACAAATATTGGAGGCTTATTGACGGGAAGAGGGTTGAGATTTGGCAGGCAGGGGACAATGTGAAGGTTACGCCGGGCTATGGCTGGGTTGCGCGCAAGCTGCTGCGCGCCGACGATGATTTGGGCAAGGTTTATGCACGGCTTATTGATGATGAGCATCTTGCCGAGGCGGTGAGCAGATATTCGGGCCTGCGGCTCACGAAGAGCGAGGCTTGGGAGACTCTTGTGTGCTATATTTGCTCGGTAAACAGGAATATTCCGCAGATTAGGAAGGATGTGCAGAAGCTCATGCGCGCGGATGGGTGGATGATGGAGCCTGAGGAGCTTGCAAAGGCAAAGCTGCCTGCCTCGCTGGGCTTCCGCGCAAAATATTTGAGCGAGACTGCGAGAATGGTGGCTGATGGCGAGGTGCACCTTGGCAGGCTGAGCTATTTGACTTATGAAGAGGCCAAGGAGCAACTGCTGAGGCTGCCGGGCGTTGGGCCGAAGGTTGCTGACTGCGTGCTCTTGTTTGCCTATGGGCGCGATGAGGCGTTTCCCGCAGATGTTTGGGTGAAGAGGGCGATGCACAAGCTCTATGGCATAAAGGGCGAGAAGAAGATTGGCGAGTATGCAAGGAAGAAGTGGGGCCTGCACGCAGGTTATGCACAGCAATATCTTTTCATGTATGCGCGCGAGGCGCTGAATGCGAGGCAGGGGAAAGAGGGGAAGAAAAAGGAAGGGTATGAGGTTGTAAGAAGGAAGTAGCACGTGAAGAGAAGGTAGTGGGCCGTAGGTTTCTGATTACATAAATGCTTCCAGGTTGAACTGCTTCTCTTTTTCTTCTTCGGGCCTGAAGACTGCGCCGATGCTCTGCTCCAAAAGAAGGATGCGCTGGCTCAGGTATGCTGGCAGGTGATAGCGGGCGATGAGCTTTTTCGAGAGCTCCAGGTATTTGGATACGCTGCCCTTGCTTATTGTCAGCAAAAGCTTGCCGCCGCAGCCTTCGCGCGTGCATTTGCCCGAGAGCGGCACGCGCCTGTATTTTGTGTTGCATGCCACGCACCGGAATTCCTGGCGCGAGAAGCGGCTGAGGTTGCCGTACAAATCTGGCAGGAAGTGCGATGTGATTACGCGGCTCGCGGCATCGGCCGCATCCACTGCGCGTATCTTGTCGCACAGGTTGAACTGCGCCTCAACCTTCTCAGCCATGCTGCCTATGAGCACATAGGCTGAGCGGAGCGGGGCATCGTGTATTGAAGAGGCGTGGTGTGTGAAGTTGAGGTTGTAGAATTGTTCGGGCTTGCCGAGCCTGCTTCTTATCTGCTCCACTTCGACCTCGCCGGGCGACTTGCCGGCCAGCGCGCCCTGGTAGAAGGAGAGCGGGAAGCCGGAGACGCATTCCATGGCGTGCACTTCATCATCAACTTCCTTTGGATCCAGTATGACTGTGAGAACTATGGGCGCATCCATCGTGCCGCCGCGCGAGGCTGGAAGGAAGGAGGGCGAAAAGTTCAGCAAAGCGTCCATCAAAAGCATGCACGAATCTTCGTCTCCATCGCAGTTTCTTCGACGTGCGCTTATCAAATATGGGTGCGCGTAGCCCACGTTGGCTTTCGTGAAGCCGATTATGCGCGAGAGCACGCCGCACGAGGTGTGGGGCGAGAGGCCTACGCCAAGGTGGCCGACCAAATCATTGCGGTCCTTTATGTTGTAGAAGGGCTCGACTCCGTAGACTTTGGAGAGCAGGTCGTCAATGAACTGGGCAGTGCGCGCAAAGTAGTCGCCTCCGTTCTCGCTCAGCAGCAAGTCCTGGGGCATGAGCTCCAGAAGTTGCGTGTCGCTCGTGAGCGGCTTGCCCTCGTAATCGTGCGTGTAGCTGAGTTCCTTCAGCTTCTCAACGGGCACGCCGACCTCGCGCGGGGTGAAGTGCGTGAGCACCATGTCGGTCGCATCGAACCGCACAGTGCCGTCCTTATAAACTGAAATCTTGTGCTTTGCGCGCAGAATGCCTTTCTCAAGCCGCTCGGGAATTTTAGAGGCGCTCATCATGCCCTTCACGCCCTTTAGCTCAGCAGGCTCGAATCCGCAGGTTGCTATTGCCTGCTTGAGCAGCGCCTTCACATCCAAGGGCCTTTCATCAGCGCGCAGGGTTTGCGCGCCGCAGGAGCATGTTTCGCGCGTGCCCGTCTTGCCGCACTTGGCGCAGACGCGCTCCTCGCTCGTGTCCGAACCACATATCGAGCATTTGATGTAGGGCGTGAGCTCGTTGCACTTCGGGCACTTGCGGCGCGCGAGCTCGACACTGGGCTTGCGCGCATAATTTGTGTCCTTGTAGATTTTCGAGATGCTGCGCGTCTTGCCCCCGGCCTCGCCTATCGGGAAGAGCACATGGGGCGCGGGCTTCATCTCGCGCTGCTTTGCCTTTTCGGGCCTGCCCATGCGCGCGCCTATGTAGGTGGGTGCGTAGGGCATTATTTTGATGCCCGCGAGCGCGTTTATGATGTCGAGCACTGGCAGCTTTTCATCGAATTTCTTGTTGAAATCCTCGAGCGAGAGCGAGCGGCCCTTCAGCAGGCCCATGCTATGCATGAGCGCGAGCGCATTCTCGGCATCCAGCACAATGTCGCCCACCTGCACCTCGTGCGGAATGCATAGGTCCTCGAGGACCAATTTGGCCGGCGTGGCCTGCACGCGGAGTTCCTTGAGCGTGAAGAAATCATACTTGAGCTTCCCGCTGCCCGCGAGCCAGTCCGCGAGCTCGGCCAGCTGCGCGCCCGTTATGTCGTGCCAGCGGAAGGTGTAGGCAGGGTGCAGGGGCACGCCGTGCTTTTCACTTATTTTTATTGCATCCGCGGCTGTCGGCGTTTTCGAAGGAACTTGCGCGCCCTTTTCCTTGAGCTCGAGCGCCCACCATTCCTCGCACCAGGCGCCAGGCAGGAGGGGTTGGTTGGATTTTGCGAAATCGCCGTATGCTATCAGTATGTCGCCGAGCGCGATCAGGGACTCGACGTCTTTTTTGACTGCGAGTGCCTCTGCATACGTGCTTATCTTGCGCACCGAGCCGTTTGTGAGTTTTACAACCGGGCCGTCAATAGAGTCGCAGGCCGCAGCCACGCAGCCCTTGCCCGGCCGTTCGACTTTCATCTGCGTGCCTATTGCAATGAAGTCGTCAAGAAGAGTCATGGTTGCCGGATGAATGGCCTTTCCCGCTATGCCTGTTGTGCGGCACCTTCCGTAGCGCAGCCTGAAGCCGCCTTTTCTGCCTGGGTAGCATAGGATTGGCCTGCCTGCTGCAACATCGTCCAGGTAGAGGTCCGCGCCGCGGCCCGCGTTCTTGCCTTCGCGCTTGCCCACCTTCACAATGTCCTCGAGCCAGCCCCAGTCGAGAGCAATTTTCTTTGTGAATTTCAGCACTTTTGCAGCCTTCTGGCACGTCTCGCTTATCACGAGGCACATGCCTCCGCGCACGCGGTCCCCTTCCATTCTTTCAAGGCCCTTGTGCACAGATACTTCGAGCCTTTTCTCGGTCGGGTCTCCTGTAATCATGATGGGGCAGTTGCGCACGATTGTCTCGATTTCAGCATCAGTCGGCATGTACTGCAGCCTGATGGCGCGCGCATCGTAGAGGTTGATTTCCTCGACGTAGCGCTCGACCTCGCTGTCCGTGGGCCTGAAGTCGCTGATGTTGAACTTGCGCCGCGCAATGTCGCCGATTACCACGCTGAGGGCCGCGACTGTGCCGCCGGCTGAGCGGATGGGGCCGGAGAAGTACATGGCCAAATAGTTGGAGCCGTCGGGATTCTCGCGTATTCTTACCTTCGTAATTCCTTCGGTGGGCGCGACCAGCACGCCTTCTGTGAGAATTGCAACTGCTGTCCTGATGGCCTGCTCAATGAGCTTCTCAGGCTTGCGCTCTTCCTCAGTCTTCGCATATTTGCCATCGAGCACTTCCTTCGCAACCTCGTAGGCAATCATTTCGAGAGGCATGTCCTTGTGCACGCGTATGCCCGCTGCCACGCCGGGAGGGCCGACAATTCCCTGCACGCGCTCAGCCACGTCCCGCGCAGGCAGGATTTCCACTTCGGCGCTCGGGTCAAGGCCCTTCGTGCGCGCCTTGATGGCCTCTATGTAGGCCTTCTCGAAATTGCGCTGGAGCGATTCATGGTATGCGGGAATGTCGTTTGGCATTTTGTTCACCGGTATCAATATCAAAATTCACGAGCCGCCTTCGCGGAAGTTCACGAGCTCAAGGCGCGCATAGCGCGCGTGGTAGATGGGCAGGATGCACGGGCTCGGAATGTGGCCCTGCTGCCTTTGATAGTCTGTTCGGTCCTGCCATGTGCCTGAGTTGAGCACCGCGGTGCCGTGGTAGTTCGTGTAGCCGTTCTTGTGTATGTGGCCCATCACGAGAATGTCGGGCACCTCGCCTATGAGCATGAAGTCTTTTTTCTCCGGCACGATAGGATTCTCGCCGTAGATGGGTGAGAGGTTGCGCCGCTTCAGGAGCTCGGCCATGGGCTTCTCGGGCTGTGAATAGCTCATGCCGGGCATCGAGGCTATTATGGAGTCGAGCGATGTGCCGTGGTAGGAGAGGATGCGGAGCTCCTCGATATTAAGAGTGGAAGGCGAGCTCGTGAAGTGCATGTTGCCGCGTGACTCACTGCATATCTGCTTCCGCACTTCATCGCTGAAAAGCGGCTGGGGCTCGGCCCTGCGCACCGCATCATGGTTGCCCGGCGCGACCACCACTTCGATGTAGTCGGGCACGTCTTCCATGAGCTTTCCGAAGAGCGCGTACTGCTCGTAAATGTCTTTTACTACAAGCTCGCGCTCCTGCGTCGGGTAGATGCCCACGCCATCCACGATGTCTCCTGAAATTACGATGTACTTAATCTTGCCCGCCAGCTCGCGCTCGCGCTCTGTCTTGCAGTCGCCGTTCAGCCAGCGGAGCATGGAACGGAACTGGTCCTCGAGAAAGTGGCGGCTGGCCGCGTGTATGTCGGACATGAATGCGATGGAAAGGTCGCGCTCGGCCATCTTGGGCTCGTGTATCGGAACGTCGGGCCAGAGGAGCGAGTCTGCGAAGATGAAGGGCGCTGAGACCGAGCCATCGAAGCCCACTACCTCGTCGAGCACGAGCCCGCCCGCGTCTGCGAAGAGCGCGCGGTTCGAGTCCCTGTTTGTAACGAGCACTTTTACAGTGCCCGTATCATCCTCAATGTCAATCAGTAAATTTCCATTTTTTGTTATGTGCCTGTTGTTCACTATGCCCGCCACGCGCACCTTCGAGCCTTTCACCATGCCCATCGCGGATGCGATTGACTGGATTGAGTTCTCGCCCGGCCGGGTGTAAAGGATTGAGCGCGTGCGCTTGAACCTGTCGTTGAAATATTCCACGAAGTTGTCGAGCGTGCCTAGCCTGGCCTCGGTGGCGCTGAACTCGTTCTCGTGCTGTATGCTGAACTCGGAATCATGCTCGGCTGCCAGGGGCTTGAAGTCAGGGGAGCGGTAGACCTCGGCGGGCATTGGGATTTTGTTTTCTTCCGGCTGCTGCTGCGCGTATTTTTGCACCAGCTCGCCCGTGATTATGAATGCGTCCTTCTCGCCCTCCACGAGCTTGCGCGCTACGCTCACGCTGTCGTCAAGCTTCTCAAGCATCTGCGCCGCATCTGCGCCGAGCCGCATGCCCGCATCGCCGATTATCCGCAGTACCTCTTCGTTTACCAACACTAACGCCTCGACCTTGGACTTGCCGCTACTCCCGGCAAAATTTGGGCCGCAAAGATTTAAACATGTGATTGCTTGCTGCCGTTTGCGCCGTATGCGCTGCGCTAGCATCTGAAAAAATGCACCTCGCCGGCTTCACTCGCCCCTTATCTGCTCGAGCGCGCTCACAATGGTCCATATCTGCGTGCGCGCGTGCATGGGCATGTTGATGTCCTCGCTCACTTCATTGAGCAGGTAGACTGCCGAACTGGCGCGCACTACGGGCTCGTCCTTGGTCTGCAGCTTTAGCCTGGCATCAGAAACAGCTTTGCGGACGTTCTTCGGAACGCTCGAGTCCTCGACGAGCATTTCCATAAGTTTTACAATCTGCGCTATTTTTTCCTCGACCATATAATCGCCTACAGGTGAAATGCATTGTTGGTGTTAGTGCATGTGGGGGTTTAAAAGGATTTAACGGGCCCGGCGGGATTGACAGCCTTGCTGGCAAATCTTGTCGGCTTGCCGACAAGGCTTTTGAACCCGCGACCATCAGCTTAGAAGGCTTCCGGGATCGAAACTACATTGGTTTCAATCATGCCGCGCTATCCAGGCTGCGCCACGGGCCCGTGGATAGAATAGGATGAATATGATTTAATAACCTCGTTGCTATGGCATATGCAGAGGGGTGGGAGAATGGCATGGGAGATTGGACTTATAGCGGCGCTCGTAGTTCTGGCGGTTCTCGCGCTGATGAGCATAAAGATTGTGCGGCCGACCGAGAGGGCGTTGGTTGAGCGGTTTGGAAAGTATCATCGTTTTGCAAATCCGGGCATAAACTTCATCATTCCGCTCATAGACAGCATAGTTCGGGTTAATGTGACTGAGAGGATGGTGGATGCTGATAGGCAGGAGATTATTACAAAAGATAATTTGAACGCGCTTGTGGACGCGCAGATTTATTTCCGCGTGAATTCCGACGAGGAGAGCGTGAAGGCCTCGCAGTATAACGTGCAGAATTACGAGTGGCAGATTGTGAACCTTGCGAGGACTACGCTGAGGAATATCATAGGCAACCTGACGCTCACTAGGGCGAACAGCGACAGGAATGCGATAAACATGCAGCTGCTTCAGGAGCTGCAGGCGGAAGTGTCGGGCGTGAACAAGGAAAGGACAGGGCGGGGATGGGGGCTTTCAATAGTCAGGACTGAATTGAAGGAGATTGAGCCGCCCAAGGATGTGCAGCAGACGATGAACGAGGTTGTGAAGGCCGAGAACACGCGGATTGCGGCTACCGACCTTGCCACTGCTACCGAGACAAAGGCAGATGGCGAGAGGAGGGCGGCGATCAAGGTTGCTGAGGGCCGTGCGAAAGGTGTTGAGATAGAGGCTGATGCCAAGGCTAAGGCTATTGAAGCAGTCAATACGGCTGCGCAGAAATATTTCGTTGGCAATGCACAGCTGCTGAAAAAGTATGAAGTTTTGCAGGCCAGCCTTGAGCATAATACGAAGTTTGTGATTACTGAGAAGGGCATTTCGCCTGTGATTGTATTTGGGGATGGCAAGGAAATCATAACGCTGCCGCGCGACATGATGAAGAAGTAGGCAGGATACTGCGGCTGCCTACGTCGCATGCACAGGCCTAAAGACGCGCCTATTTCGCCAGCTTGTTCAGATCAGTTTGCACTATGTATTGCGCTATGGGAAACAGCACGAAGAACGCAAGGAAGGTCATAAGCCCGGCATTCTCGTCCTTTTTCACGTACTTGGCATAGCCCTCGCAGTACTTCCACATCCAGTACCAATTGACTATTGGGATTAGAAACAGGATGGTTGTTGGAATTTTGGCGCCCAGGCGGTTCATCTCATTTTTAGTCTGCCATGCCCAGTAGAGATAATATAGTCCCAGCGTGATAAAGGACAGCAATATTACTATTATAGGCTCTCGTCTCTTGATGTCGGCCATTTAGAAACACCTCGTTTTTTAGATAATTACATGCCGGGTTTTTATATATGAGGTTCGACAAACGTAGAACGTGCTTGTTTACATCCTCTCGGGTGCCTCGATGCCGAGCAGGTTCAAGCCGTTGCGCAGGACTAGCTGCGTTGCCTTCACTAGCTTCACGCGCGCCTCCATCATGCGCGGCTCGGCCTTCAGAACCGGGCAGGCATTGTAGAATCTTGCGAACTGCGCCGAGAGCTCCAGTAAATATTCTGCCATAAGGTGCGGCCTCTGCTCCATGGCGGATTGTAGCACACGGGAGGGGAAGCGGGCGAGCATGACTGCAAGGTTGCGCTCTTCTGAGTCTGCCAGCAGGCTGATGTCGCCGAAGACTATTTCGCCCGTCTTCTCGAGTATGCGGCTGCACCGGGCATGTGAATATTGTATGTAGGGTGCGGAATCGCCCTCGAAGTTGAGCGCCTCCTCCCACCTGAATATAATTTTCTTCTCGGGCGTTGTGCGCAGGAGGCCGAAGCGCACCGCGCCTATGCCCACTGCCTGCGCTATTTTTGTCTTCTCTTCTTCAGCCATGTCCGTGAAGCGCGTGCGTATTTCGGTGAGCGCGCGCGCTTCCGCTTCATCTATTACCTCGTCCGCACTATAACCGAGCCAGGAGCCTTCGCGGCCTGAGAATTTCTTGTCGGGCAGGCCTGCATGCTCATATGAGAGGTGCAAGTAGTTCTTGGCCTGCTCGCTGAAGCCCATGGATTCCATTAGAAGCGAGAGAACCCTTTGCGGGTATTTCTGCTCGACGCCTATTACATTGATTGCAACTGCGGCAGAAGGGAGGCGCGTGCTGGTGCCGCGCGGCGAGGAGGTGTAGAGCATTGTGCCATTAGGCTGCTTAAGGAATTCCGAGAACTGGAGCTGCGCATCTACAAGGCCGAACTTCCAGAGCGCGAAGGCCAAATCTTTTGCTGCATAGGTGGCTGTGCCGTCGGACCTGAGTAGCACTTTGTCAGGACTTTCCATCTGCGCGAACTCTTTGCGGTCTGCGAGCTTTGCAACTAAACATCCTGCATTCTTGCCCTCGCTCTCGAATTCGACCGCGCCGCTTTCCTTCGCCGCATCCATGGTCTTCTCAAGTAAGTGTGCATGCACAAGGTCGCTTTCCCACACTAGTAAATCGTGGTAGATGCCGAGCCTGAATGCCGTGTCGTATTGTGCAGTAACGCACTGGGAGCAGAGGTTGCGCGCTGTTTTTGGTATGTCTCCTTCGCCCTTTTCCATGAGCTCGACAATCTCGCGCACCTGCTTCTCGACTGCAGGGTCCGCAATGAGCTTTGCCACTTCAACGTACTGGCGGCCCAGCCATTGGTCGGCCTTCATGTCCATCTTGTTGCTTAAGTTGAGGTAGCCCCAGACGCTTTGGGCCACCTGCAGGCCGAGGTCGTCTATATAATCTAGGCGCTTGACGTCGAAGCCTGCGCAAGAAAGTATGCGCGCTACGCTGTCGCCAAGGACTGCATTGCGCAAATGGCCGATGTGCCAGGGCTTGTTTGGATTGACTGAAGGGAATTCGATGTAAACGACCTTGCCGTTAGCTTCCCGCGAGCCATAGGCCTTGCCCTGGTCCACGGTTGAGTCGATTGCAAACTTTAGGAACTGCGTGCTGAGCCTGAAGTTTATGTATGGCCCCAGCACCTGGCAG
>NZ_JAUSNF010000020.1 GCF_030646255.1 Candidatus Burarchaeum sp.
ATGCGCCACGCAATTTCCGAGCCTTTCTCAAAGCAGGCGGCCTCTGCTAGTTTGCGTGGCAGGCTAACAAAAAGCTGGCCTCTTTTGCTCTGGTAAACTTTCGACATTTTTTCACCAATACTTCCTTAAAGGTAGGAGCACCAATAAAGTATTTAACTTCTCGTAAACGGTAATGAGGAGTAGTTAGTGCTATGGGGTAATTCTACCGAAGCCCGCCTGAGGCTTCACATTCGTTCAGCCATCAGGCTTTGGGCTACGTCCAAATCCCGCCAAGCTTGCGCTTGTCGGTCGCCTGAGGCTTTCGCTGATGCTCAGCCTTCAGGCTTTGCACTTCGTGCAAAACGCGCCAAGCTAATGCTTGTCGCTCGTCTGAGGCTTTTTATGCAGGCTGATTAAATGAAATTCAAAATAGACGGCCGGATTTTTGAAAAATTTCCAGGCCTCTGCATCGGCGTCGTAGTTGCAAAAGGCCTCGACAATGCGGGCGTGCCCGAAGGAATCGAGGCGCAGCTTCGCGAGCAAGAGGCGCAAATCCGGGCAAAACTGAATGCTGAGACGCTCTCGCAGGAGCCCAAAATAGCCTGCTGGCGCGCAGCCTATTCTGCCTTTGGCGGCAAGCCGAAGGAGAACCGCTCTTCGGTCGAGAATCTCTACAAACTAGTTCTGAAGGGCGGCGAGGTGCGGCACATAAACAAGCTGGTCGATCTTTACAATCTCGTCTCGCTGAAGCACATGGTGCCCGTTGGAGGCGAGGATACGGACAAGATTAGCGGCGACATTGAGCTGACCTTTGTAGGCCCTACAGAGCCTCCTGCGCTCATGCTAGGGGACAAGGAACCGCGGCCGCCCCATGAGGGCGAGGTCATTTACAAGGACGCCGTAGGTGCCATCTGCAGGCGCTGGAACTGGCGCGAGGCCGACAGAACTAAGCTTACTGAGGAAACAAAAAACTGCATTTTGGTTGTTGAAGGGCTTCCGCCTGTAACTCGGGCCGAGGTCGAGGCTGCCACTGGCGAGCTGAAAGAGCTGGTGCAAAGGATTTGCGGCGGGTCTGCCGTCCAGGCACTGCTGGACGAAGCTAATTCTGAAATTGAACTCTAGCTCTCCGAGTAGGTAACTGAAAAATAAAAACAAGAAAAGAAAACTCAGGCTGCCAGGCGCATTATTGCCTTGTTTTCCAGTATGTCCCCAAGCGGAACTGCAACCAGTTTGTCCTTTCCATATGCTGAGGCGATCATTATTTTATCGTCTGAAAGCATCTGTTCCTGTTTGTACGCCGGTTCCATGTACGACGTCTCGCCATAGCAAGCATGCCTCATATCTGTAATCAGTATCTCAAATGCAGTGCTTGTCTCAACGAGCTTATATCCTTCAGCCGTCTTGCCAGGTGCGTAAAGCTCCGAGTTAAGAATGCTGAATATGGGTACGAGTTCATGCGTCTCAGTCCAAGTCGAGCGCAGGCCCGGTTGCAAGAACTTAATTGAGCTGTAAGCGTTATCTTCATGCTGAACGCACAAAACAACTGCATTGGGAACCACGTGCGCAAGTGCCGCAACCCGCGAAACCTCTTCAGGTATTAGCTGCCTATTGTCATACCAATAATTGACTTCCAATACGTTGCAGTCCACACTTAGGTGCTTATTTTCTGCATGCCTCTCTACAACCTCGTTTGCCTTGCCAACTGCACCCTTCGTATATCCTTGTCCATCAAAGCCTTCGGCGGCGGCAAGATAATCATAAAAATGAGTGTTGAATTTATCGCCTGCTATAAAGTCCGTAGACGCCACACCAACTACTTTTTCAAACTCCCGACCCTGGGCATCCTTTCCATGGCCCACGCCAACTACGAACGTCACAGTACTCGTCTCGCGCCTGTCGCAGCCCGTTATGTAGCTCCTAAGGGTGTTCCAGGCTTCCATGTCCTCGGGCCTGTTTCTGCTCTTGAGTATGGCGTAAGCCTCACGATATAGCTTCTCAAAGCGTTCCATAACTGCCTTGTTTTTCAGGCCTTGCTTGTAGAGTGAAACCAGATCGACATATTCTTTTTTAGTGATTTGACTTGGCGTAATGCTACTTTTAACTAACATTTGAGCTGCCATAGGTATCACCTCACGTGATCAGAATTAGTTATCCTTTATGTCTTTCCTCCTTTATAAACCCCTTACTTTACGACGTAGATTTGCCTTCAAAAAAGCCTACTTTCTCGTGCCCTTCCCGGCCTTCCTGCCCACCACCACGACATCCCGTGCCATATTCGCAGTTGCCAGCAGCTTCACGATGTAATCGCTGGAAATCGGCAGCTTCACAACGCCGAACCTCTGCACGTATGCCTGGTCAAAGGGAAGCCTGAGGTGGGTCCACGCGCCCTCTATCCTGAAGCCAACGCTCTCAAGCCCCTGCATCACCGAATGGTGCGTAAGCGCGAGCTCGTGCTCGAACTCATACCACGCACCGGTGTCGAATGCGTGCGGGCACTGCACGATTATCAGCCCGTCATCCCGCAGGTGCTTGTGCGCCTGCCTGAATGCGCTCCGCACGTGCTCCTTGCTTGGCAGGTGCTCTATTATGGAGCACATAGTCACTACGTCGAACTTCTCACCAAGCTCGAAGCTCGTGGCATCGCCCTTGATGATGTTGGGCGCGCCCGGTTTCCTGTCAAGCCCCTTGCTGCCCTTGCCGCAGAATGGCAGGATGTTGGACCCTGCAGCCGCACCCACATCCAGAACCTTCTTGTCCTTAAGGTACGGTTTCAAGTCGTCGAAGTTCCTGTGCCATTTGTTAGCTTCCATAGTCTTTCCTCAGCATCTGATGCAGTGCCTATTCATGCAATGAATAAAAGCCTATTTTTTGACCCTTGTTTGGACTTCCAGTCCAAAACGCGCCAAGCTAGCGCTTGACGCCTGCCAGCACCCATTTCAGCCGCGCCTCGCGCCCCTCCCCTCTCGCCTCTTCGTGCTCCTCGATGCACTCGAACTTTATGCTCGGGAAAAGGAATTCCAGCTCCTCGCGCCTGAAATAGTGGTGCACCATCTCATCGTGCTCGCGGAAAGTTTCGTTCTCTCCGGCTAGCTTCGCGTCCACTTCCTTTGTGCCTTCGGGCCTCCTGCTGAGTGAGAATTCCGAAACCACGAGCGCCCCGCCCTTCCGCAGCACGCGCCCAATCTCCCTTGCAGTCATCTCCCGCTCCTGCGGGAGCAAATGCGAAAGTATGCCGTTGCATAGAATTGCGTCGAAGCTCTCGGGTCCAAAGGGCATCATGCGCACGTCTGCCTGCACAAACCGAATCGCAACCTTCTCGTGCGCAGCAGTTTCATTGGCCTGCCTTATGCCCTCAGCCGAGGAATCGATGCCCAAGACCTCAAATCCCCTATTCTTGGCAAGGAAGATGCTGTCGCGGCCATAGCCGCTCGCCACGTCGAGCACAGTGCGGGCCTTGCACTTTGCAAAATAGTCCGCTGCGAATTTCGCGCCCTGCGAGGGCTCGGCGCCCCAAAGCTCACCTTCGCGCGCAAACCGCTCATCCCAAAAGTTCATGAAAACAACTCGGCGCTACATTAATAAAAGCAGTTAACGCAAACGCAACCATGCGTTTCATCCTCATAGTGCTTCTCGCATTCCTGCTCCTGGGCTGCGCCTCGCAGGCCGTTCAGGAGCAAACGCAGAAAGATGCAAACAAAACTTCTGCGGTCGAGCCTTCCGAAAACTTCAC
This sequence comes from Candidatus Burarchaeum sp., assembly GCF_030646255.1. Taxonomy (GTDB): domain Archaea; phylum Micrarchaeota; class Micrarchaeia; order Burarchaeales; family Burarchaeaceae; genus Burarchaeum. The sequence goes on from NZ_JAUSNF010000020.1 coordinate 3,710, forward strand.
GCTGCACGTGCTCTACTTCTACGGCGCAGAATGCCAGTATTCGGCAAAGGCCGCCCCCACAGTGGACGGCCTGAATGCGAGCTATGCGGGCAGGGGTGTGAGATTCCATTACTATGAGACCTGGCATAATGCGGCTAACGCAGCACTCTACGACCGGCTCGCCGACGTCTATGGCATAAAGCCCGGCAACCGTGGCGTTCCCGTCATATTCATCGATGGAGAATACCTCATGACCTTTGGCCGCATAAATGAGTACCTCGAGCAGGAGATAAACGCGTGCCTGAAGGCAAGGTGCCCGAACCCGCTGGACGCGCTTACGAATGCGAGCATAGCAAAGCCGATCTGAACAGGCTTATCCGATCGCAGGCTTCATTTAGTTAGCTTTATAAGTTCAGCCCAAGTTTATTCTTGCAGTTGGTGATTACGATGGAAGTCAAGGCAAGCCACATACTCGTGGAAGACGAGGCGACCGCCAAGAAGCTCCTGAAGCTGCTCACGCCCATCAACTTCGCCTCGGTGGCGAAGAAGAACTCTACCTGCCCATCTGCCGAGAACGGCGGGGATCTGGGCTGGTTCGGGCCGGGGCAGATGGTCACGGAATTCGAGGCGGTTGCGTTCAAGCTCAAGCCGGGCGCCATCTCCAACGCCGTGAAAACTGAGTTCGGGTATCATATTATAATGGTCACCGGCAAAAGATAGATTGTGGAAGAACGGCTTGAAAGGTCGAGCCGGAAAGGAGATGTGATTTTATGGCAGAGCGAGTTTACGAGATAATTGTGGCCGAGCGCGTCAAGTTTGACACAGTGCTCAAGGCAGACCCTTATGCAGACCTCAGCTTCTCAAAGCAGGGCTTCAAGCTCAAGGAAGGCGCGGCAGCCACTGGCGGCGAGGCGGGCAAGCTATACTTATACACAAGCGGCGCGGACGAATTCTTCAAGTATGCCGAGGCCAAGTTCAAGGAGGCTGGCATCGAGAGCGCGAAGAGGTGCGATGCAGGGCTCGAGTCAAAAATAATTACGCAGATTCACGATGAAGATGCGAGTGCGGAGCAGGGCTTCGGCGCGATATTCGGCTAGCTGTTTTTTCTTTTACTCTCCAGCCTTAGCCAGCTCAGCATCAATCAGCGCCTTGAAGCTCTCGTAGGGCTGCGGGCCCACAAGCGGCTTCCCATTAATGAAGAATGTGGGCGTGCCGTATATCTTGGAGTCAAGGCCTTCCTGGAACGTCGTGTCGATAAACTGGTCGATGCGCTCGCACGTCTGGCTCGCGCCCAGCACGCACTGCGTGAATCCTGTCTCATTCAGGCCCAGCCCGCGTGCAAGATCGATGAAAACCGGGTTGCCGTTCTCGCGCCAGTCGGCCTGCCTTGCGAAAAGCGCATCCTTGTACTCCCAGTATTTGCCCTGCAGGCCCGCACATTCCGCCGCATGCGCGGCCACGCGCGAGAATGGGTGGTTCGGGAGCGGGAAGGGCTTGAAGATGAAGCGAACCTTGCCCGCGTAATCCTCCAGCACCTGCTTCACAACGCGCTCGCTCTTTGCCGTGAAGGGGCACGAGTAGCAGCCGAACTCGATTATGGTCACAGGCGCATCCGTCGGCCCGAGCGAATGGCCTGCGAGCGAGGTTGGCGGGACGAGCTGGCTGGGCGTGCCTTCTATGGAGTAATTTCCGCCGCTTCCCCCCAGCAGCCCGCGGTAGATGCAGAACTCGGTCGAGTTCGGCCCGTTGCAGTTTCCATACAGTGCGAACGAGTAGATGCCCTGCACGAAGAAGAACATGCTCACGAGCGAGAGTATGACGAAAATCCATGAGAGAAGCGTAAAGTATTTGTAGGTGAGCTTGGCCAGGATTTTCGAGCGCAGCATCATTGCGCCGACCACCTGCGCCTTAATCTTGTCGTCAAACCCCGTCTCGCAAGGCCTTAGCCGGACCATATTGAAGACGCACTTCCAGGCTTCGATGGCAAGCTTGCGGTGGGATGCCGAGAAGATGGCTAGGACTGAAAGGACGACTGCGGCTATTATGCACAAGACCATTCTAATCGACCGGCCTATACTAGTTCAGCTATTTCTCCCACTTCCTTCACAAGCCTCTCCGCCTCTTCCTTTGTATTGTAAATATAAAATGATGCGCGCACGGTGCCGTCCACGCCGAGCTTCTTCATTAGGGGCATGGCGCAGTGGTGGCCCGAGCGCACAGCAATCTTCTGCTTGTCGAGCAGCAGCGCCACATCATGGGGCTTCATGCGGCCGACATTAAATGAAACTATGCCATTTTCCGCGCCCTGGACCGAAACATTCTTCACGCCCTTCAGCCTCTCGCCTGCTAGCGTGCCCAGCCCCGTGCAATGCTCATGCACTTTTTGCATGCCTAGCTTGCTCAAATAATCGCACGCAGCCCCGAGCCCTATTGCGCCTGCAATGTCCGGCGTGCCTGCCTCCCAGCCCTGAGGTCCTTTCACTAGCTTGTAGCCACTGCGGCTCACATCCATTACCTCGCCGCCGCCAAGAAAAGCTCCTTCAAGTCCGGCCATCACCTCGCGTCTTATATAGAGCGCGCCGATGCCCGTAGGCCCGAGCATCTTGTGGCCCGAGAATGCAAGGAAGTCGCAGCCGAGCTTTCGCACATCAATCGGAATGTGCGGCACGCTCTGCGCGCCGTCGATGAGCAGAAGTGCAGAGCCTTTTTCCCTTGCAATTCTTTCAACAGGCGCCTGCGCCCCAAGCACGTTGGAAATGTGGTTCACTGCAATGAGTTTGGCATTCGGGCTGAACTCAAACGCATCCCGGAATTCCAGCTTCACGCCCTGCCTTGCAAGCCTCTGCCACGGCAGGATGTTCGAGTGGTGCTCATTCGGCCCTACCTGCACCACGTCTCCATTCTTCCAGTCGAGCGTGAGCGCCACTAGATTAATCGCCTCACTCGTATTCTTGGTGAAAATCAGCTCGTCCTCGCGCGCGCCTATGAATTTTGCAACCTTCTTCCTCGCCTCCTCGTACCTGTCTGTTGCGCGCTGCGAGAGCGAATGCGCGCCCCGGTGGATATTGGCTCTATAATTATGATAATAGTCAAGCATGGCCGTGAGCACGGGCTCGGGCGTGAGCGAGGTGGCCGCATTGTCCAGGTAGGCAAGCCCGCCCTGCAGAATGGGAAAGTCGCGCCTTAGCGCATCCGTATCCATACTATCACTGGCATAGTTTGAGCTGCAAGAATTAAAATGAAACTGGGCGCTCTGCCGGCCCAAGCCCGGGTTTCCGCACACCCCTCACTCGCTCTCTATGCGAGGCGCGAGGTAGTAGATTACGCTGGCCTTGCCTATGCCATAGCTCAGCTTGAGCGGTGCGTTGGTGCGCAGGCTCAGCATGAGCTGCGAGTCATCCGGGCAGGCCTTGGTAATGTCATCCAAATACTGGAGCGGGAATGTGGCGCGCGCCTCGCCCTTGGCGCTCACCTCGAAATCGCCCTTCTCCCCCTTCTCGCTCACCGAGTCCATCTCAGCGCTGTCGCCCTTTGCATTCATCGAGAATTCCTTGCCCTTTGCGTGCAACGTGAGGTGCGAGCTGACAAGCGCGACATCGCGCAGCATTTCCTTGAACTCGCTGCCCCGCATTTTCACGCTCGCATCATGCTCAACGCGCGGCTCCCTCTGCACTGCGGCAGAGCTCTCGAGCAGCGGAAGCGAGAAGTGCCTTTTTGCGCCCGCACCCGCGAACTCCAGCACGAGCTTGTTCTCCTGCTGCGTTATCACAAGCTTGTCCTTTGCCCTTGCCCTTCCAAGTATCTTGCTCAGGTCTGCGAAATTCACGCCCAACTTTGTCGTGCCGCTGACCTTGTAATTAGAGAACGCATCCTTGGGCGCAGAGAAAACCACCATTGCAATCTGCGATGGGTCCATGGCCTTTACGCTTATCGCATCCGCGCCAATCTCAAGCGCTCCTTCTTCAACCAGGTTCACTATTGCATCCATGCAGCCCCTGAGGAATTTTACATCGTCAACGCCTATCTCGAAGGAATCCATAAACCCACCAAACAGACTTAACCCCTATCAATTTTTATTGCTTGCGTGCCCGTGAAGCTTTCGGCGCACTCGGGATGGTCTCCGAGAAGCGAGAAGCCACTATCTGCCTTTCCCTGCACGAGCTCGAAAAGGCCTGAAATGAAAAGCTTGAAATAGCCTATGTAGGGCATACGCACAATCACCCTGCCCCTCACCCTGTCAGGAACCACTGGCATGTTGCCTATCTGCACATCGAGCCAGTTGTTGTTGTCGCCTTTCGTGAATATATATTCCTCGCCGTCAGCGCCCACTTTCAGCTGCGCCCTGTGCACAATCTCGCCCGAGCGCGCGAACGGGTCCTGTGGCCTGGGCGCATAGACTATCGTATCGCGCCTGTTCGTGCCGAACTTGAAAGTCCTGTTCTTGACCGTAATCTCCGTCGTGCACGGTATGTAGCTTGCCTGGCCTTCAGCATTGCGCCTCTCGCACAGGCTGCAGCCGTAGCTGAAGAGAGGATCCGGCATGACTACGGTTCCATTGCCATCTATCAGGCACGCACTATCTGTGGTCTCGCTCCTGCACACTGCGCACTTCTGCCCGGGCAGGCCCTTCTGCCGCACCATATCCCACTCTGCACCTGTCATGTTCACCAAAGGCGCGGAAACCTCGCCGCCCTGCAGCAGGAGCATATCGCCCCTTTCGAGCGCGGGCACCATGCTGCACGAGACTACTGCGTCCAGGGGCGAAGGCGTGTTGAGCAGGAAGCCCGCGCCGTACCAAATTACGAGCGCCACTATTATTGCGAGCGCCATCTCTTTGACTTCTCCTCCCAGCCCGCCCGTCTTCACACCTATCCAGATTTCAAGCCCCACAATTATGATGATCATGAGTGCTGCGCCGGCTGCCACAAACATTGACTTGAAGACCATGTAGAGTAGGAATAGGGCGAAGAGCAGGACCCACAATATCTTGCTGTCATTCACTGCCTTTACGTACCTGAACTCGTCATCCTTCTCCTGCTTCTTCTGCTGGATTGCGTCCTCGCCCGGCTTCCTGCTCGCCATGTGCGGCTTTATAATGTCTGCCATGAGATCACCAAAGTCTGCCTTTTGATTCGCCCTTCACCATGCCGCTCGCAATCATGTTCGCAAGCCGCAGGGGCCCGATTCCGTATGCCTCTACAATTTCTTTTGCCCCTTCCAGCCCTGTGCCAGCTATCTGCATGTAGGCTTTATATTTATGCCCCGGGCCCGTGTACAAAATGAGACTAGCCTGTTGCTATTATGCGGAAGTTTTCCAACAAAATGCCCGCGCAACAAGGAGCAGTTCAAGCGCTCTTCTTCATGTGCGACATGAACTCCTTCGTGTCCTTCTGCAGCGCCTTCACTGCGTCAGTAAGGAGCTCGCGCGCAGGCTTGCCCTTTGTCTTGAGCACAAGCTTGGGCGATGCCGCGGTCGGGTGCTCGCGCGTGACCGACACGAACTCAACGCCCTTCTCCTCGAGAATCTTCTCGCGCAGCGCGTTCGCGAACGAGTGGTCCTCGCCGTGCAGAATCAGCTCAACATGATTTTTCTCGTCAACCAGGAATTCAAGTTTCATAATTTTCACCCCGCTCTTTCAGCTTCTACGCTTCCGCAGCCTTCCTCTTCTCCGTCGAATCGCACGCCGCACAGTAGAATTCCGCGCCCTTCTTTTCCATCTTCGCCCTGCAGTTCGTGCAGAACGCGATTATGACGCCCAGTTCCCTTTCATTCACTGTGAGCAGGACATCCTCCTTCCTTATGTCATCCACCCTGCCCTTCACTATATCCCCTATCTTGACCTCGTCATGCACATTCTTCACATAGCCATCCCGCACGCGCGAGGCGTGCAGCACTGCGTAGCCCGGCGGCGCGACCTGCCTGCCCTCGGAGGTCTGCTGCATGCCCATGTCAATAAGCGCAACGGGCTCGAAAATCTCCGCCACCCTGCCTACTATGATGTCGCCCGGCTTCACATGCACAGGCCCTGTGCCCTTCGTGCGCACGCTCGCGACCTTGCTCTTGACCTCGGCCTCGCCGGTCGCGCTCGCCACAATGTCGCTCCCGTCCTGCACAGCATTCGCTCCTGCCATGACCTCTTCCTCTGTGCCGAGCAGTGCGCCTGGTACGACTTTCATAAGTTCACCTGATTTTCCGAATGAGCGTTAGCACCAATATAGCGGAGTGCAGTTTTAAAAGCGTTAAGGACGTCCCGGCAGTTCAGCTTCCCTTCCTTTTCATAAACCGCACACCGTCCTTTCCCTTCAGACCGCTGTCGCATGTCAGCGCATCGCCCATTCGTCAATAGTCGATAACTTTTTTTAAGCTCTTTGCCGCGCGCTAAATCCGCGAGCTAGGCGAGCGAACCCGCCTTCAGGCGGGGGATACAGCGCGCAAAACCTTCTTTTCAGTAGGGCAAATATTGGCCAGCGGCGGCGCGGGCGCCTTCGGCGCCCCAACAGTGGTTTCACCGCCGCTGGAGAGAGATACGCATGAATAGTGGAAACTTTGTAAGCAGGAATCACAGCAAAGGAATAAATGCCTTCCACCTTGAATGGTGCCCAAAATACAGGTACGAAGTGCTTGGAGGCGGCTGGCTGAGGCAGGTGCTGACCCAGAGCCTTGTTGAAACTGCAAAGCAATATGGAATCCAGATTTTTGCAATGGAGATTGCTGCAAATCACCTGCACATGTTTGTGAACCTGCCACCAACCCTGTCAGTTTCGTCAGCCCTCAATCTTTTCAAGGGCAGGAGCTCAAAGGCAATATTTGCGGCGTGCCCTTCCTTCAGGCACACCTATCACAAGGGGCATTTCTGGTCAAGGGGAAGCTTCTACAGATCTGTCAGCAACGTCGGAGCTGAGACAATTTACAGATACATTACCGAACACAGGGAAAAGGAGCTTTCAGAATCAATCGAGCTTGCAGGGAGTACTTTTGACCAGATGAGTCTGGTTCCCTTCATGTAGGGAAAACTGAGCCCTTTAGGGCTCAGATATTTAAATACCCCTACATACATAACGACGTGAGGTGGTAGGTGATGAAGGGACATTTTGTGGCAGCAATTGCAATAGCGATAGTGGCGACGCTCTTCTTCGTGCCCATTACCTTCGCAGGGCCGGGCGCAGGGGGGCAGAAGGCGTGCAACGACGGCGCGGACAATGACGGCGACACGTACACAGACTGGCCCGCAGACCCTGGCTGCAGCTCCAAGAACGACAACAGCGAGCTTGGCACGGCGCAGTGTGACAACGGCCTTGACGACGACTTGGACACGTACACAGACTATCCGGATGATTCGGGCTGCACCAGCCCGACCGACAACACCGAGGCTTCGCCCGACTCTTGCAGCGACACTGACAGTGGCTATGATGTCTATGCGCAGGGCACCACGAGCGGCTATTACAACAACTTGCCTTATGACCACACGGACTACTGCGCTTCCGGCGCGCTGCTGAACGAATACTCGTGCAACGGCGCGTATGAGCAGTCTGACAACTTCGACTGCACCTCACTCAGCGACAACCAGACCATGAACTACACCTGCACCTATGGCGCCTGTGTAGTGGCGCGTCCGCCTCCACCGCAGCCCTATAAGTGAGCATCTGCCATTCGCGATGCCCGGCTGAGAAGGGGCAGTTTTCTTTCTTTTTCCCTCTGCCTACTGGATGGTATGTGAACTACTGCCACCTACTCCTTATTCGGCCCCTGCGGGAGGCGGGGGGTTCGACCCGACCGGAACATCGTCCAATGGTATTGTGTTTTGCGGCATGAGCTTCAGAATCCCGCGTTCAATGATGGCCTCGTTTCCGCCGCCTTTTTTCGCCGTTTCATAAGTTATTATCATGCCATAACTCTCTGTATCATCATACGGCCTGCTGCTGTCGCTGGGTTTGGCAGGCGGAACATCCAGCAGGCCCACAAGAATGCTCTTGCCGGGCCCCAGCTCCACTTTCACGTCGTTTACATAGTTTCTGGTACTGTGGTCGGAAATCGTTATCCGGGTTATCGTGCAACTCCTGTCCGACTTGTTCGAAAGGCAGAACGCAAAGATGCGTTCATCATGGTCGTGCCCCTTCCAACGCATCATTACTGTTGATACGTCCTCAAACGAAGATTTTTTCCGAAGCTCGTATCCCGGAGAATAGCTCATCCCCCCTGCCAGCCCGGGGCCAAGTGTCGAGCCCAATGGCCTCGCATTCGGCGAATTGGCGTCCATGCGCAGGGCAGGGGGCGTTTCGAACAGATGGGGCCTGGCTGTCTTGCGGCCGCCCTCGTCCCATGCAATGCTCTCGCGCAGATACCCCAGCAGTTCTGCCCGTTTTTCTTCGCGTAGCGCAGTTTCTGCCTCAGGAATACCCAAATATTCGTACTTTAAGTTCCCAAAGTACAGCTTGAACCGCACGTCATCAAAGTCATCATCAAAAAACCCCCTCTCAAACGCCTTGCCTATGAGCTCTTTATCTCCAGGGAATGTTTTTTCCCAAAACGCGCGGTCTGTCAATCCTTCCATCGACTGCTGCAGGGCTGGTTTTGAACTCAACTGGTCGGGCGGTTGCATAAAGGTGGCGACGCCGACAGCACCCAGGCCCAATGCAGTTATGGCAAGTGCGCAATTGCGCACCACCGGCCAGGCATTGCGCACCACTGTCCAGGTATTGCGGTCGTTTTTTCTTGCAGGGACATGCATCGCAAGCCACTCCTGTTGCATATGCCGCGTTTAATGTTTTTATACCCCTCTGCCGGCTGTTTTTCGCAAGCCCGCCATAGGCCGGCCGGCCCCGAAACCCTGCCCTATTTAAATCCGTAATTCCCTAACCCTGTCATGATCAAGCGCAAGGTGCTCGTGCTCTGCGTGGACCGCGACAGCGACCTCACTGAGAAGGTCAAGATTAGCGGGCCCATCGTCGGCCGGAAGGCCAACATGGAGGCTGCCACCAAGCTGGTGCTCGCGGACCCCGAGGAGCCTGACGCAAACGCCATCTTCGAGGCTATCAAGACCTTTGACGAGCTCTCGAAGGAGGAGGACGTGCAGATAGTCACGCTAACGGGCAGCCCCAAGCTCGGCTATTATGCGGACAAGGAGATAACCGGCCAGCTCGAGCGCGTGCTGAGCGAGTTCAAGGCCGACGGATGCGTGTTCGTGAGCGACGGCGCGAGCGACGAGGAGATTTTGCCAATCATCCAGTCAAGAGTGAAAATAGACTCCAAGAAGGAGGTAGTGATGAAGCAGGCCAAGGAGCTCGAGAAGACTTACTTCGTAATCCTTGAGAAGCTCCGCGAGCCCTACTATGCCCAGCTAATCTTAGGCATTCCAGCAGTACTCCTGCTCGCGCTCGTCATAAGCGACTACTTCGGCTTCGGCTGGCGCCTGCTGGCCGCACTGCTCGGCGTATACTTGCTCATAAAAGGCTTCGGCCTCGACTACCGCCTTGCAGGGCTCTTTGACCTCAGGATTTCGGTCGAGCGCATCTCGCTCATTGCCTACCTGATAGCCCTGCCGCTCTTCATGATTTCGCTCTGGTTCGGCGTGCAGCAGTACAGTACTGCATCCCAGGAAGGTACTGACATAGTCAAGACTTCTGCGCTAGTCATAAGGAGCCTTCTCATACTGCTTCCATGGGCTGCCATGCTCGTGGTGCTGGGCAGGAGCATAGACCTCCTGCAGGAGGGCAAGAAGTTCGAGCTCGCGAGGCAGTCCATGAACCTGATAATGATACTCATACTCTGGCTGCTCTTCTCCATGGCAAGCGATTGGGTTCTGGCAGACGCGTACTTCTCCGAGCTGGTAATCACGATAGCCGGCAGCATCGTCATGGCCTTCGTGGCTATCTGGGTGCTGCGCAAGATAAGGATTAACATAGCGGGCTCGATGAAGCTCGAGAACAAGGAGGCGCTGAGCGAGCTGGGCGCCTACATCGGGAAGATTGTGGGCGTGGACAGGCGCAAGGGCATGCTCGTCATCCAGACTGCATTCGGCCAGCGCCTCACGCTCGCGCTCGACAGGATTGTGCAGGCGAGCGACAAGGTCATAGTGCGGTACTAGCGCGGCCAGCACGAGGCAGGCAAACGAAGCCCGGGCAATAGTTCCTTTTCGTTTTTCCGGCGCAGCACCCGGACATACCTTTAAATAGTTTCAAAGCATACTTTTTTGCAGAAACGCAATTGTGGGGGTGTTTGATTTGGGTTCCAAAAAATCAAGCGAAGCGAAATCTTCGGGTTCATCTGAGAAAATGTCTGCCTCTGTGACGATGGAGGAAAAAATTGCGATAGTGACAGTCTGTTCGGTGCTGATTGCTTTTCTCTTTTACATCGCAAGCACAGCCGCAATTTCCTCCGTCTCCTTGCCCACCAGCGCCCTTCTTTCAAAGACCGACTGCTCTGCCGGGAAATGCATCGAGCTTTACGCGCTTTCATCCATGGTGAAGCTCCACAACGCGGCAGGCCCCTATGCCGATATGGCTTCCCTCAAGGCGTCTAGCCCCTCGCTCCTTTCCTCATCCGCGAGCGTCAAGATGGCGAAAAACGAGGGCGAGTCATTCCAGATCATAATCAACACGAACAAGGCGGACCTTCAAAACGTGCAGGTGTCTGTCTCAGACTTTACCGGGCCGGGCGGCGTAAAAATACCTGGCAGCGACAATCTCAAGTTCTTCTACGAGAAATTCGTCCAGATAACCTCGGCGACAGATTCCCTGGGCGGGACCGGCTACTATGCCGACGCGCTTCCCCTGCTGAACAAGCCATTCCCTATAGCAAAGGGCAAGAACCAGCCGATATGGGTGAAGGTGAACGTGCCTGCCGGGGCGCCAGCCGGCGATTACACAGGAACGATAACGGTCAAGACGTCAAACGCCGGTTCAAAATCAATTCTAGTTTCCGTGCACGTGTGGAATTTCGCATTGCCGGACAAGCCCCCAATGACCGCTGTCTTTGGATTGGGCAAGGCCTCCATAAAAACAGCCTATGGCCTTGACGAGGCCCAGGCCGAGGCTAAGCTTGACACGTACATCACGTACATGCTATCGAACAACGTAGTGCCATTCGGCTCGGGCATTTCACACCTTGCCCCTACCAAATCCCTGGCAGGTTCGCAGGTTACAGTCTCGTTCACGGCGGAACAGCTGGCCTACCTTAAGAAGTACATCAGCCAGTACAAGGCGAATACCTGGCAGTTCCCCATCGGCACCTGGATGGCGGACGAATCTTTTGTCTCAGGCCTTGAGAAGTTCGGCCCGGAGTTCAACGCGCGCTTCAAGCAGTATATTGAAAAGACTGCGGCAGCATACCGGGCGGCGGGCGTATGGAACGACGGCAATTACTTCACATGGATCATAGACGAGCCCAACACGCTCGCGCAAACCCAGGAGGTCAACAAGTGGAGTGCCCTGGTGGCAAGCGCAAGCCCGCACCCGAAGTTCATGGTGACGGAGCAGATTACGAAGCAGAACTCGGCCTGGCCGACACTCACGAACATCGACATCTGGAACCCCACCGTAAAGGTTTTCGCAACCACTGAAAAGGCCAATTCCGCCCTTTATACCGGCAAGGAATTTTGGTGGTACAACGGCGGGACAGGCGCCGACTTTCCGTCGCCCGAGATAATTGACCGCGAGGCCGCGAGCGCCCGCATAGTGCCGTGGTACACGAAGAAGTTCGGTGCAAGCGGCTACATGTACTGGTCCGCCACATATTGGGGCAACGCGGCGAACAACCCGTTTACTAACCCGAAGGCGTTCGACCTGCTTGCAGGCGCAAGCGGCGGCTTTGCTAACGGCGAAGGTTATTTCTTCTACCCGAGCACGCTCATCTCGCAGTATACGCCCATGCAGAACGTCGATGGCGTAACGGGCTCGATAAGGTGGGAGAACTTCCTGGACGGCATGGAAGACTACGCGTATCTCTCAATGGCCTCGTCCAGTGCGCAGACCTCTGCATTCAACCTGGTGCTCAACCCCTACCCGTTCTCGAAGTCACCGGCAACCTATGAGCAGGCAAGGGCACTGCTGGCCGCGGACATAGCATAAAAAGCATTGGCCTGAAAGGTCAGCTGCGAGGCAATGTGGATGAAGTCCGAGCAACTACTTTCAGTCCTGTTCTATGCCGGCATGGCGTGCTGGTTTCTCTACGCAGGTTTCTTTCCTGTCGAAAATGGCTATTGGCTGACATATAACGCGCAAGCTATATGGATACTTGAAATAGCGAGTATATTCAGTATAGTGCCTCTCGCAATTCTCCTCAAAAAAGACTTCGAGATTAAACCTTCTGGTGGGCCAAAATGGCGATGGCTGGCTTTAGTTGGAGGTCTAGCACTGATTCTAATGGCTGCTGCGGTCCTTAACTATTTTTACAAACTTGGGCTTCTGAGCTATTTTGTGATTTCAACCGCCAGCAAGATTTTCGAGTTCCGCTCGCGACCAGGCATGCGCTACGAGGTTAAAGAAAGCAGTACCTATCTTGCATTTTTTGCGTGCGCCGCAATCGTGGCAATGGTTTTTCCAATAGCTCTGATATCTAAGCTGGGCACGTGGGGCTTCCTCTACTTCTCGCTGATGGCAGTCCATGCGCATACGCCTCTCCATTCACCCGCGCAACAAGGAATGGAAAAACTTAATGATGCAATAAAGGGCGGGGTAGATGGGCTTTCAGGGAAGGGCCGCCCCTAGGGTCGTTAACTTAATTTTTAAATTTGCTTAGCGTAAGGGAGGGTGAACGTCAGGGAACCGCAGGTTCCCTACGTGGGCCTGTAGCTCAGTCTGGTCAGAGCGGCGGTCTTATATGGCGCGCTTTGATACACTCAAAGCGACGTGAGCACTGCGCTTTCCGTCTAGGAAAGCCGTAGGTCAGGAGTTCAATGCAAAGGGGGCACGTCAAGACGCCCCCTTTGCTCAACCCCACTCGGGGCGAACAAATCCCCTCAGGCCCATTATTTTTCTCTCAGTGTTGAGTAAGTAATATACTCAACTGTTCAAAAAATTTACTCGTTCTTGCTGGCAGTTCAAGAAAGCGCAATAGCACAACGCCCCAATCGCACCATATCCGCCCTTTTTAAATCTTTAAACCCATAATTCCATGCGGAGCGTGATGACTATGGCAGTACCGGCACCGCAATATCTTCAAAAGGGCAACGTGCGCCTGCGTGCAGTTGAAACTCCTGACGAGCGCGGCGCCACAGTGTTGCAAGCCGCAACTACATTGGGCTCGCGCATAGCCCCACTTAACCTCGTGCATCTTTTCTTTACAGATCTGTCTCTTCGGAGAGAGAACAGAAACGTCCTGGATAGTATAAACCCCATACGTGTAAATACGCCCTATACAGATGAATCCCGGATTATTACAAATCCGCTTATATTATCTGTCCGACTGCCATTAGCCGAAACCATACAGTCAGATGGACACGGCCGCCACTATATTTCGGACACGTCGGATGAAGGCGTGGCATGGCGCATCATGGTCGAACCGAAACTTTTGAAAAAACGCCTGGAAGCGCAAGGACTCAAAATTACGAATAAGAATATTCTGATTGCTTCTGACACATACACTGTGTGGCAAGACGGGCCAGCCCGTTATACCACTATGCTACCAAGCGACCTAAACGGTCTCAGGGTTGGCCGTCTTCCTGCTGAAGGTACGCACGTTTCCGGTCCTATGCTTGGTGGCGCTGCGATTTGGCACGAACCCAACCTTCTTATTACCGACAATTTCCCCGTGCTCTTTGGAAACGCTTCCACACAATCCAAGACATATATCTGGTTTTCAGAAAAAGATGTCAGCATCAGCTTGCCTTCGACAGGCAACCACGTATACGCGAGCGAGCGTAAGGGCGGTATCATCAGGTATGCCGATATCCAAATCCTTAATTGGTCTGACTATGGCCATGTGCTGGTTCCCGATCCGGAGTTTAACAAACATGAGAACGGCGTGCCGGATGTGGCCCCTAGTTCCAAACGCTCGGCGCCTACTGCAGCCGCAAAATAAGGGTCGTTAAAAACTCCCGTGCCCGTCAGGATTCACGCCCATTTTAACGTTTTCTCTCCATAACCTTACTTATGAAACCTCAGCGGGGTCAGCCTCAACTGGGTATCAAGCAGATAGCGCTCGAGCGCATCGAGCTGCTGCTGGGAATGGCCCAGAAAGAGCTGGCGAGCAACCCGGAAAGGGCGAAAAGGTACGTCAGGCTGGCCAAAAAGATGGCAACCCGCTATCGTGCCAGACCGTCGAAAGGGTTAAAAAGAAGCTTCTGCAAAGTCTGCAACACGCCTTGGGTAATTGGCCGCAGCGTAAGGGTGCGGCTCGATCCGCATTCTCGATGCGTGGTTTACAAATGCACATGCGGTGCTGAAAGGCATTTTCGGTACAAAAAATGAATGGCGGCGCGGGAAAGATTGAAGGCGTGAAAACGGTGAGATTATGGTTACAGTCTATGATGTTGAAGCGCGGAAGTTCGTCGAGCGGGCGGCCGACAGGCTGAAGGAGTTCGAAGCCATAAAGGCGCCGCAGTGGATGGCATTCGTGAAGAGCGGCGCAGGCAGGGAGCGCGCCCCGCAGCAGGCAAACTTCTGGTATCTGCGCTGTGGCTCGCTTTTGCGCAAGCTCTACGTGGGCGGAAGCAAGGGCGTCAGCCGCTTCAGGACCGCCTACGGTTCGAAGAAGAGCTACGGCGTGAGGCGCAAGCATTTCACCAAGTCTGGAGGCTCGATAATCCGGAAAGGTTTACAGCAGCTCGAGAAGGCCGGCCTCGTGACAAAGGTGAAGAAGGAAGGCAGGGTGCTCACGGCAAAGGGCCGCGCATTCATGGATTCTGTTGCAAAAGATGTCAAGTAAATTGAAATGGACGTGAATAGTTTGGAAGAAGGCGAGAATGGTGGGCAGCGCCAGAAGCTTCTTCGGAAGAAGCTGGCCGAGATGCAGAGGATGCAGGAGGCCGAGGCGCAGCTGCGTTCGGTGCTCAGGGCTGCAATGGAGTCCGATGCATACGAGCGGCTCATGAACGTGCGCATCTCGTCTCCTGAAGTTTACATGCAGGTCGCTCGCGTGATTGTCACGCTGCACAGCAACAAGCAGCTGGCTGCAAAAGTCAGCGAAAAGGACTTGCGCGGGCTGCTCGTGCGGCTCACGGAAAAGCACGAGGGAACGATTGACATAAAGCGGAAATGATTGATGATTCATAGATGAAATAAAGCGGAAGTAATTGGAACGGATGTGAAACTTATGAGCAGGAACAAAAGCAGCCTTATGAAGTCGCGGCTCGGCAAGGCCAACAAGGCCAACAGGCGCATACCTCTCTTCGTGATGGCAAAGACTGCCAGGCACGTGACGCAGAACCTCAGGAAGCGGCACTGGCGCTCGAAGAAGCTCAAGCTTAAGGAAAGGAATTTCAACAGTCATGAGCGCTACGGCGTATCTGTGAGGGGTAGATCATATGGCAAACCTTGAGCGTGTTTACACTATTCCGCTGGGCCGCGTATATTCGATGCGCAGCGTCAGGCGCGCCAAGTATGCGGTGCGCGAGATAAGGAAATTTGCGATGAGGCACATGAAGTCCACAGAGGTGCGCATAGGCACGGGCCTGAACGAACGGCTCCTGCGCGATGCTATGCGCTCGCCGCCCCGCAAGGTCAAGGTTACAATGGTTAAGGATGAATCAGGAATCGTGCGCGTAAACCTCTTCGGCTCAAGGCCTGACGATGCAAAGGTGGCGGAAAAGGCAAAGCCCGCGGCTGGCAAGAAGGCCGAGGCCAAGAAAGAGGAGAAGAAGGCCGCCGAACCTGTCGAGCAGAAGAAGATCCTCAGCGATGCCGAGAAGAAGGCCGAGAAGGAGGCCGTCAAGGCTGAGATGAAGAAGTAAGCGAGCTGGCAGGAATGCGGTAAGGCCGAAAGCGATGAGCGGGCTGATAATAGGAAGCAATTGTGATTAGTGATTTTCGTGGGCCGCGCAAAGACGACTGATTACGGCAGTTCTTTCATAGGCCTCTACGGCCTGTGCAGCGAGAAGCACCTGTTCCTCGGAGTGCCTTGCTCGCCCAAGCTCGAGATTGCGTGCAGGGACGCGCTGGGGCTCGAGGCCAGGCGTGCAGCCATTGACGACTCGGGCCTGCTGGGTATCTTCTGCGCCATGAATTCCAACGGCATCATAGTGCCAGCTTCTGCCTCGAGGGCAGAGCGGGACGTGTTCAAGAAGCTCGGCCTGAATGTTTATGCAATGAAGAGCCGGTTCAGCGCGTGCGGCAACAACGTGGCTGCAAATGACAAGGGCGCAGTGGCCAACCCAGATCTGCCTGCTGCCGAAGTGAGAGCCATAGGCGACTGCCTGGGCGTTGAGGTCGTGCAGATGCGCATTGCAGGCCATGCGACGGTGGGTGCGTGCTGCCTTGCAACTAATGCTGGTTTCCTGGCTCATGCGCGCACGCATGAGGATGAGTTCGAAGTGCTGAAGTCCGCTCTCAAGGTGGACGGCTCTGTGGGCACGCTGAACATGGGCCTGCCCTTCGTGCGCCTCTGCGCACTCGCGAACAGCAAAGGTTATGTGGTGGGCGAGAGCTCGACTGGCTTTGAAATGGGCAGGCTTGAGGAAGGGCTCGGGCTCATCGGGCATTAATCTTGCGAGGTCGTGCTATGGTTAACGAAGTACCGATTGCGGGCATAACTCCAAAAACACCACTGGCAGAAGTAACTCCTGCAACACCAAAGGCAGACGTAACCTCTGCGGCGGGCACAGGGCCCGCAACCGTCTCATACGACGATTTCAAGAAACTTGATTTGCGCGTGGCGCTCATCGAGGCTGCGGAGAGAGTCGAGGGAACTGCGAAGCTCGTGAAGCTATCACTGCGGGTTGGAACTGAGAAGCGGCAGATAGTGGCAGGCATTGCAGACCAGTATGCGCCTGATGCGCTGGTGGGCAAAAAGCTCGTAATGGTTTATAATCTTCAGCCGCGCACTGTGAAGGGCATAGAGTCGCAGGGCATGCTGCTGGCCGCGGTTGAGGCCCCGCTTTCTTCTGCCCGCTTTCTCGCAAGCGAGAAAGGGGCCGATTTTCGCCGAAGCGAAAATACGGCGGAAGAAAGGGGCCCCTTTCCGCGCGAGCGGAAAGAGGGTGGCGGAAAGCTAGCGCTTATCGTGCCCGAGCGCGACATTGCTGATGGCGCGCAGGTGCAGTAGTCTGTGAATGGCGAATATTTGATAATTAGGCAGGTGGTTTGAATGGTGAAATTTCTGGTGAAAGGAAAGATGAGGCTGGGCAGGGGCGTGAAACTGGAGCTCAGGCCTTTTAAGCACGAGTTCGAGGCTACAAGCGAATCAAGGGCGCGCGAGCTGGCCTATACTTTCTTCGGCAGCAATAGCGGGCTCAAGCGCTCGGCCGTAGTAATTGAGTCGATAGCAAAGGCGTGAACTGACAGCAGATATAAAAATCATCCTCCCATAATCCTTGCAGGTGATGTTCATGGCCGCTAAGCAACAGGGCGAATTGGCCCAGGCATATCAGGAAGAGCTCGCTAGGCTCGCCTATGAGGCCCAGGGCTACAACGACCAGTCACGCGCCCTACAGCAGCAGCTTGGGGCACTTCAGGCCGCAATAGCGGACATACGCGGCGCACTCGAGACCTTGAACAACATGGAGAATGCCTCGCAGGGCGTGCTCGTGCCCTTGGGCGCGGGCGCAATGATGAAGGCCAAGCTAATCAATGAGGGCAAGGTTATGATTGACATCGGCGCAGGCTTCATTGCCGAGAAGGAGATCAAGGAGGGGCTTGAGATTCTGAACGAGCGGCTCAAGCGCACCGAGGATGCGGCCGACAGGACGCAGAAGGCCGTTGCGCAGATTTCCGAGCACCTCAGCGAAATAGACTCGCGCGCCAAGACGATTATAGATAAAGGCAGGGCGGGCCAGGAAGGCGAGTAGGCATGGACGCGACTGCAAATGCGCCTGCGAATGATCAAGCTCCGCCGAAGAAAGGTTCAGATACAAAACTTCTCTTATTGATGATTATAGGTGGTCTGGTAGTTCTATTCCTCGTCATTCCCTATATCTCAGCCCTGCTCTATTTGGGCGTCTTTAATTCTGGAACACGCATACCAGATCTATGTGATTTCCCAAAATCTATTTCATGCACGTCTGCCAGCGTTACTTCGCATACCACCACTCTAAGTCTTCGAAATAACTTTGGCGAGCCAATACGCATATGCAATATGGTATGCGATAATGTGCTTGATGAAAATTCCGTTTCTCTGGGCGGAGCTGATGGTGCATGCACAAACACCCTTGCAACATTGCCCCAGGACGGATCCGTAACTGTTACTGTAAACACTGGTTGTAAGGATGCAACTGGTACAATTCCAGCTGGCGGGCGGTATAGGGGTAAAATATTCGTCACTTTCCTTTCTCCCAGCGACAGCGGCAATCCTCGTGTATCCCAAGGAATCATGCAAATACTTGTAAAGTGATTTTCCAATAGGTGTTTTCATGTTCGGAATTCTCAAGGACAAGCTCAAGAATTTTGTCGACAAGCTTACCAAGCGCGAGGAGGCGAAGGAGGAAGTCAAGCCAGTTGAGCCGCCTGCGCAAAAACCAACGGAGCCAGCACCTGCGGCTCCGAAGATTGAAGAAATCAAACCACCTGAGCTAAAGCCAGTTGAAGTTCACGAACCAGCACCAAGGCCAAAACCAATCGAGGCAAAACCTGTGCAGCGGGTGCCCGAGCCAAAACTCATTGAGATAAAACCTGCATCGAAAGCTCCTGAAATAAAACCAGAAGCGAGGCCTAAACTTCCTGAGCCGAAACCGGTTCAGCCGAAAATCACTCCTAAGCAGGAAGTTAAACTCGCGCCACAGGTCACTCCACTCATTCGTTCTGCACCTGTTTCTGTCGCACCCATCGCGGTGCCTGTCGGCAAGTCGGGCCTGGCCGAGACAAAGAAGGAGTCAAAGATTGACGTGCGGCTCAGCCTTGAGAGCAAGGTGCGCTCGCTCTTCAGCTCAGATGTCACGATTAAGGAGAAAGACGTGGATGATTTGCTTGAGCAGCTCGAGCTCGACATGCTCGAGGCCGATGTGGCCTATGAGGTGGCGCAGGCGCTCAAGGTCGAGATTAAGAACCAACTAGTGGGCAGGCGCATAGGAAAGGGCGGCATGCGCGAGGCAATTGCAAAGAGCATTGAGGCCGCGCTCCTGTCGGTGATGGAAAGCGAGAAGCCCAACGTGGTTGAACTTGCGCGCGGCAAGGGCGAGAAGCCGTTTATAATTTTGTTCTTAGGGCCGAATGGCGCAGGCAAGACTACTACGATAGCAAAATTTGTGAACCTGATGCGCGGGCAGGGCATGACGAGCGTGATTGCACTGGCCGACACATTCAGGGCAGCCTCGCAGGAGCAGGGCATGCACTGGGCTGAAAGAGTCGGTGCGAAAGCAATTGGCGGTGCCTATGGCTCGGATGCAGCTGCAGTCGCGTTCAATGCGCGCGAGCATGCAAGAAGCAAGGGCATCGACGTAGTTCTGATTGACAGCGCGGGCAGGCAGGAAACAAGCAAGAACCTGATGCAGGAGCTCGCGAAGATTGTGCGCGTCGTGAAGCCGGACTTCAAAATCTACATCGGCGAGGCAATTGCAGGCAATGCGGTTGTCGAGCAGGTGAAGGAGTTCGACAAGTATGTGGGCGTGGATGCAGTCGTGCTCACTAAGGCAGACGTGGATGCAAAAGGCGGGGCCGCAATCTCTATTTACAAGGCCACCGGAAAGCCCATTCTATATTTGGGCGTAGGACAGCGCGAGAGCGATTTGCGCGAGTTCGATGCGAACTGGGTCGTGGGCAATATCCTGGGCGAGCCGCGGGCCGGCTAATAACTGGTTCAGGCTCTCAACCTCAGAGGCCGTTTATGAACGTGTTCATCGCCGCCCGAGTGTCGAAGAAATATGCCCTGCACGTCCCGTTATAATTATTTATTCCGTGCTTGTAGGCAGACTCTCCCTCGCCCGCGTAAACGTCTATTTTCGAGCTGCCCGGCGTAAATGCCCCGCCGCTGTCCTCACCGTATCCGCGCACCACAAGCTCGCCATCCCGCACAATTGCGATGTACTTGTCCCTCCATTCGGGCGGCACTGCCAAAGTCCAGTCAGCCGTAGGCGCATTCCCTGAGTTTGTCGTAGGCCCGCTCACATTCTCGAATACGTCTTTAGGCAGCCAGCGCCTGTAGATACCATTTGCATCCCGGTACGTGCCGTTGAGCTTGCCGTTGTCCTTCAAAATTTTAACATCCCCGCCGAACCTTTTTTCCTCTGCGTACGGTACATAATAGAACGTCAGCGTAATGGTCTGATATGCAGGCTTGGACGTCTTTATCTTGCTGCCCTGCTGCCCGCCCTGCGGGGATTTCTGTACTGCCTTCTGGGCCCGTGCCTGTTGCTGCGCAGGCGCCGCGGCTGCAGGCTGCACCGGCCGTGGAAGCTGCGGTATCCAGCCCATGCTGTTCATGGTCGCGTCCGTCGGGTCAAGGTCCCCGCGCAATATGCGCTCGTTGAACCAGTCCCCTATCTGGATGTAATGGATGTCGTCCGTAATCTGCGTGCCATCGGCCCTGAAAAACTTGTCGTCTACAAACCCCTCCTGCCGCCACTTCGCAATGCCCGCCTCCGCTATCTCGCCATTCTCATAGTGCCTGTAAACGACGAACTTGTCCCCTGCTACGAACTCCCTACCCCACCTGAGCGTGCAATAGTCGTCGCGCAGGTTGCCGCCGGGCGTGCTGTCGTCGCTCCACGAAAGCCGCCCGTCATAGGGGTTGGTGTCCTGGTCCGCAGAATAGAACTGGGACCAGTTGTAGCACTTCGCATATGATGTTCCGGGCGCGAGCGGGAGCTCATTCCCTCGGAGGTCGAGAAAGCGATTCCCGTCCTGAATCACGAACTGGTTTATGGGTTCGCTCGCTGGTGGGTATGTCCGCAGCAGTACGAACAGCTGGCTTCCTGTCAATTCCGGGAGCGGCGTAGTGTCGAGGGTGAAAATAGACATGGTGTTCCGGACAGTCTCAGGCCCTTCGAGGAGCTTTGGCATATGGTGAAATATTGCCCCGAAGGCATATAAAAAGATAGCGAGAAAGTGGGTGCATGGATTCATCACTTGCAGGCTTCTACAAGCTGCCCCTCGCGGAGCGCAGGAAGAAGGTAGCAGAGCTTGCGGGCCTTTCTGCAGACGAGGCGGCCCTGCTTGAGCGCTTCGGAAGCCTCGATGAGGCTACTGCTGACAGAATGATTGAAAACGTGGTTGGCGCATTCCCTCTGCCCCTCGGCATTGCCACTAATTTCAAGGTCAACGGGCGCGATTATCTGGTGCCCATGGCTGTCGAGGAGCCGAGCGTGGTTGCAGCTGCATCTAATGGTGCGAAAGTGGCGCGCGAGGCCGGCGGGTTCGAGTCGAGCAGCAACGAACCCATAATGATAGGCCAGATCCAGCTCGTTGGCGTGAAGGATTTTGCAAAGTCCAAGAAGGCGATTGCGGATGCGAAGAAGGCACTTATGGAAAAGGCCAATTCCTACGACTCAATGCTCATCAAGGCCGGCGGCGGGTGCAAGGAAATCGAGGTGCGCGAGCTCAAGTCCAAGCGCGGCAAAATGCTCGTCGTGCACCTGCACGTAAATTGTGCGGATGCTATGGGTGCAAATGCCGTGAACACAATGTGCGAGCGGCTTGCGCCTGATTTCGAGAAGCTGAGCGGCGGCAAGGTGCGGCTGCGCATACTTACAAACCTGGCTGTGAAGCGGCTGGCGCGCGCCAAGGCAGTTTTCCCGAAATCGGTTTTGGGCGAGGAGCTGATTGAGAATATTCTAGACGCATGGGCGCTCGCCGACTGCGACCCCTACCGCGCCACCACGCACAACAAGGGCATAATGAACGGCATTGATGCGGTCGTGGTTGCGACCGGTAATGACTGGCGCGCAATCGAGGCGGGCGCGCACTCATATGCCGCAATCTCAGGAGAGTACAAACCGCTAACCCGCTATACGAAAAACGCCGCCGGTGATTTGGTCGGAGAAATCGAACTGCCCCTTGCACTCGGCTTAGTCGGAGGCGCAACTAAAACCCACCCTGTTGCAAAAGTTTGCGTCAAGCTTCTTGGCGTGAAGACTGCACGCGAGCTGGCTGAAGTGGTGGCCGCGGTCGGGCTGGCGCAGAATTTCGCCGCGCTGAGAGCACTCGCAGGCGAGGGCATTCAACGTGGCCATATGGGGCTGCACGCGCGCAACATTGCGGTGATGGCTGGCGCAAAGGGCGCGCAGATAGACGAGATTGCCGAGAAGATGGCTAAAGAGAAGAATGTGAGTGTGACAAGGGCGAAGGAATTGCTGTAGGTTATTGGAGCTTGCCTGGCCTGTAAACATGTCTGATTGTAATCCCCTCTTCTTTTCCCATAATTTCCAGTTTTCCTGCATTCCTGATAAGCGGTTTTGCAAACGTTTTGCGTGCCCTTTCCACTGATTTTTCTTTAATCCCGAATAATACCCATGGCGCGCTCATGCCTGCCTCTTTCAGAGCTGACCCTAGCTCCCTGGCAAGGGCTTTACATATAGTTTGCCTCACCGCTTCCCCGGTTATCCCAATTTGCCTGCTAATTTCCCCTAATCCCTGGCCCGCATAGCTGGCCAATAAGATTTTTTCATCGCGGGGATTTGTAGCAAACTCTTTAATCAGATCCGCGACCAGTTCATGTAGTCCTATATTCGTAGCCATTTCTTCAG
>NZ_JAUSNF010000022.1 GCF_030646255.1 Candidatus Burarchaeum sp.
TAGCGCTTGCGGAGATATCGAAGGGCATTGACTCGGCGGTGCTGAAGCACACTGTGGAATTTTTCGACAGGGGCGTGAAGTCCGGAGGCAGGCTTTCAAACCTGCTTGAGAGCTCGGCAGATGAGACGCGCATGATGCAGGAGCTCATGTCCGAACTGAGAAGCGGCACGCGCACCTACACCGTCTTCCTTGCATTCATAGTTCTCGGGATCCTGCCGCTGCTGCTCGCAATCTCGGTGCAGTTCGTGCAGCTCTTCTCGAGCATACAGGCACAGCAGCTTGGCGGCGGGGAGGAGCTTGGCATAACGCTGTTCTCTGGCACCATAGGAATTACCACTGCGTTCATGACCAACCTCGCCTACCTTGTGCTAGTCTCGAGCGTGCTCATGATTACTGTGCTGATGGGCGTGATAAGTGAGGGCAAGTTTGCCTACGGCGTGAAATACTTCGTGCCGCTCACGCTGATTGCGCTTGTGGCATTCACGATTGCAAAGGGCGTGATAGGCGGAGTGCTGTCGGTGGTTGCGTAGGTGTGAAGGCGGGACTTCGGAACGCAACGTTTAAATACGGCATATGGAATAGAGAGGTGGTGGTAGCATGGGGAAAGGACAAGGTTCTACTGAATATTTGGTGCTTTTGGCAGTTGCGCTCATAGTTGCGCTTGTCGTCATCGGCCTTCTGGGCTGGTTCCCGGGGCTGGGCGGCGGGGCGCGTGAGACGCAGAGCGCAACATACTGGGCAGGCTCGAGCCCGTTCTCGATTACAGCTATGAAGGTTGCGGCTTCGGGCAGCCAGCTCACGCTTGCAAACAGGCTGAGCGACAAGGTTGTGCTGACTGACATATCCTGGGGCGGAGGCAGTGTTTACGCCACTGCAACAAACTTCACGGGCGGGCAGGAAAAGACGGTGAGCGTTACAGCAACCTGTGGGGTTTCAGGAGAGACCCAGCAGTACGACAACGTGACCTTCACCTACAACCAGGGCAGCATCTCCGGCATAAAGCAACGCGGTGACAAGCCCCTGATTGTGAAGTGCTCGGCCTAAGCAGGCCATTTTTCCTTTTTATTTTTCTAATTTTTGCTAGCTGGCAGAAGGTCAGCATCAGCGCTGGCTGTTCCATTCATCTGAGGAGTAGCGGGATGCTGACAGTTCCTTTGCACGGCTTAGCTCGGTTTCTGTCCATTTCCCTACTTCGAATTCTTTTCCCGAGGTGAAGCCTGTTTTCAATGCGCCGTATAATTCATCGCGTGTTGCGCCGCATTGCTTAGTGACGCTCGTGACCCGCTCCTCGGCCGCGGCTATCATCTTGTCGGCCAGCTTGTCCTTGCCAACCTTCAAAAACGAGAACATCTTGCGCACATCCACGTCGTAGAGAATGGTGCCGTGCTGGAGCAGAACGCCGCCGCGCCTTGTCTGCGCATTGCCCGAGATTTTCTTCCCGTTTACTATGATGTCGTTGATGGGCTTGAATTCTGCCTGAAGGCCTATGCCTGCGAGCCCGTCTATTATCCAGCCGCAAATAACGCGATAGGAGTCGATAATGCCTTTCGGGAACGCGGCCTCGGGCGCGATTATGCTGTAAGTAATCTCGCCCAGCTCATCGTGGTAGACTGCGCCTCCGCCTGTGCGCCTGCGCACCCAGTCCACGCCCGCTGCCCTACAGGCATCCAGATCAATCTCATCAGCCAAACTCTGGAAGTAGCCGATGGAAACTGCGCTGGGCTTCCAGGTGTAGAAACGGATTGTTGGTTGCGAGGTGCCTGCTGCAACGCCTTCGCTAACGGCCTCATCTATGGCCATGTTGGCATAAGCATCGTGCTGTTCAAGTTCAACTAAGCGCCATTTCATTTGTTTTCACCCGCTTCACAAGTTGCAATCGCATTCACAACCAGCTTTGCAAGAATTTCGGGCGAGAAGCCGACCAATTCGGCTGACTCTGACTGGACAACTTTTGCAAGGGTAGAGGAGAACTCTGGTTCGCTGGCGTTTATCTGCATGCCCGCGAGGGACTTTTCCATTTCGCCCAGCGCATCTTCGGGGTGCAGGAAGAAGTCGCCGGTTATTTTTGCGCGCAGGATGCGCGAGCCGTCGTGCTCCAGCTCAAGCCTTACGAGCTTGCCGCCCGCCACCTTTTCGCTTGCCCTGCAAATCATGTGAATCGGCACCCCGCCTACGAAGGTAGGGAGGCAAAGCATATTTAAATAACAGTTACGCGCCTATTTTTGTAGGGAGTGGGCCGGAAAGGGAGCCTGGGATATTTGGACCTGTAGGTGAAGGAATGACTATGACTATTTGTGAAAGTTGCGGAATGCCCATGGAGGGCGATGCAACGCACGGCGGGCACCGGCAGGACAACAAATACTGCGCGTACTGCACAACGCCAGACGGCAAGCTTAAGAGCAAGGCGCAGGTCCGTGAGGGCATGATAAAGTACATGATGAAGTCCGAGAAGAAGAGCGAGGACGAGGCACGGCAGATGGTTGACGATCATATGAGCAGGATGCCTGCGTGGAAGGGAAAATAGTGTCTGGGATCAAGAGAGAGCAAGCAAAAGAAGACAGAAGACTGCGAATTCTCATTTTTGGCAATCCACTAGTGAAAGAGGATGCGCTGCCGCTTGAGCTGCTGCCTGATTTGCGGAAGGAATTTCCCTCCACTGAGTTCGTGGAATTTGATGCCGCTGAGGACCTGGAGAAGGAGGTCCGGGACGGCGGGCTGCTGATAATTGATGTTGTGAAGGGGCTGGAGAAGGTTGCGCTGATTACTGACATTAATTCGATTGCGGAGAATAAAATCTATACCATGCACGATTTTGACCTGGGCCTTACTCTAAAGCTGCTGAAGAAGATGGGCATGCTGGAGAGGGTGAAGATATTCGGGGTGCCGGTGGGCTATGGGAAGAGGAAGGCGATGAAGGAATTGGAGGCGTTGCTAAAAATAGAGGGGGTTTGAGCCATGGACCCTATTCTCGGATTGATTGTGCTTGTAGTTTCCTTCTTTGCCGCGTTTATAGATGTGATTGTTGGCGGCTCTAGCCTGATTATTGTTCCTGCCCTCACAATACTCGGCATTCCGATTGTAACCGTGATCGGCACGAATAGGCTATACGTTACGGCTTTCACGCTCACCGGTTTCCTGAATTATCTGCATAAGAAAGTGCCACTCGACATCAAGTTGATCGCAGGACTTATTGTCGTCCGGGTAGTAGGCGCTCTCATTGGTTCATTGTCTGTGCTCAGCATCCCGACAGCCACTGTGAAACCATTGGTTGCAATTTTCATGGTCTTCGCCTTGGCTGCAATAGCCTTTTTGCATTCCAGAGAGAATAAAAAAATCCGCCCGACCGCCCACCGCCTGATACTCGTGGCGGCCGCAATGCTCCTTGTCGGCTTTTACGAAGGGTTTGTAGGTGGCGGTGGCGGCATAATAACGCGCGTGGTTCTCGTCCTGCTTCTGGGCTATACCATGCTTGAAGCTGCGCTCGCAGACCTGATTATGGCCTTTGCGGCATCTTTTGCGTCTTCAATTATTTTTGTACTCAATGGCGCAGTCGACTATGAACTTCTATTGCCCATGCTCGTGGGCGGAGTGGCTGGAGCGTTCGCAGGTTCGCACATGGCGCTTAGGAAAGGCGAAGATTGGATGCGCAAACTGCTTTATCTCGTCGTTATTGTGCTGCTCTTGAAAATGCTTTTCTTCTGAAAAGTTAGAGTCAGATTATCTTTCTTATTTCAAAATCTTCTTTGCTTCGGACAGAAACTCGCCTGCCCAACGGACAACTTCTTCAGCTGACTTGTCCGAGTAAATCAGGCCATAATCTGCGTCCTGCCTGAGGTTCATGCAGTCCCTGAAATGCTCGAAATGCTTTGCTTCAAGAATAGACTCATCCACAAAAAGCGCCTTGAGCGCTATTGAGAGGCAGTAGTGGCTTTTCTCACGGTAGCCTTTGCTTAGAACCAATGCCTTGGCAACGTGGAACATGGAATAATATGCCTGCACGGTTGCCCATTTCGGATTATCGCCTCTGAGCGAAACTTGCGCGCTTTTCAAGTCCAAGTCTGCTGCGCTGAGCTCTTTTGCAATCAGGTCATTCTGAACCGCGCCTTTGACCAGCTTCCCTTCCTCTATGCAAGCCTTGAATCTGCTGTCCATATTCTCACCCGTAAAGTTCTATGCCGGAATTTATCCGCGTGTAGAGCGGCTTGTCGTTCTTCTCCAGTTGTGCATACTCCTGCCCGGACAGGATTATCGCCTTTATCTGCTCTTTCCCGTCCAGCGCCCTTCTTACCTTCTCCTTCGCTCCTGAGAGCACGAACAAGTCTATATCACTTTGCGCCCCATTCCGTCCAGTCGCGCAGCTGCCGAATAAGATAATTCTGCTGCAAAGCGGGGCGATTTTTTCCATTACTGGCATCAGATTGTTTACCGTCATGAAAACCTTGAACTGCCGAAGCAGCGGGTTGTCGTCGTTCCTCCGGTAAAACAGCATTTTCCCTTTTTTGGCCTGCTTCAGGAGGCCGATTTTTGCAAACGCCTTGAGTATGCCGTTGGCCGAAGCCGCGCTTATCCCTGCGCCGTCTGCAATCTGCCGCTCGTAAAGCTCGCCGTCCTTTGAAGAGATGAAACTAAGCAGCTTCATCTCGGTTTTTGAAAACAAATTCAATTTTTTGAACATGAGTTGATTATTTTGAACAGATATATAAAGCTTTCGTCCTCGAGCTGGTTACAGCCAATTTATCCTGAGGAAATGCGTCGCGCAGCTCATGCACGGGTCATAGGCGCGTATGAGCTTCTCAATCTCGTACTGTACTGCGTCCTTGCCCTTGTCCAAATTCTGCTCGACCAGAAGCTTTATGTCGTCCTCCATGTTCACCTGGTTCTGCGCAGTCGGGATGACGAGGTCGGCATCCAGTATCTTGCCCGCGCCATCCACCTTCATCTTGTAATAGAGAGTGCCGCGCGGGGCCTCTATCACGCCCACGCCGGAAGCGGCCTTGACCTTGACCTCGGGCTTTGGCTCTGGCTTCGGGTCAAAGGACTCGAGCGATGCGATGGCATGGTCGATGCAGTGCAGTATCTCAATGGCCTGCGCAAGGTTGTTGTGGAAAATGTTCTCAGAGGGGAATGCGTTCAGGTATTCCGCTGCATCGCGCCGCGTTTCGGGCATCAGGTTCTCTCGGTTCAGGTTCATGCGCGCCAGCGCGCCCACCATGTAGTCCCTGCCCTCGAACTCAAATCCTGTTGCCTGTGAGTACGGAATTACGACGCGATGAAGGTGGTCCCAGAAGTTCTCTTCGGGTATGCACGTCGAGTTTGAAGTGCAGATTTCGCCGCCGATGAAATTGTAGCCCGGGTTGACGAGCGCGATGAACTGCGTCTTGTGGCTGAAATTGAACTGGCATTTGTGGAAAATGTCGACGAACTCGAGCGCGTTCTGGCGGGCCGCCTTCAGCTGCCGCACCATCTCGCCTGCCTTTGCCTTGTCGGGCAGGGTTGAGTAATAGCCTACTTGCGGGTAGGTTGCGTGCACCGAGCGGCCGGCTATCCATTTGTCCAGCTCGTTGCCCGCGCTCTTCACAACGAATGCCTTTTTTATGAGCTCCTGCTGCGCCTTGCCCTCGAAGTCCAGGACCGAGTCCTTGCCCAGCAAATCTGGAAGCGCGAAGAAGTAGAGGTGCAGCGCATGGTCGCGTATCATCAGCCCGTCCATCGTAAGGTTGCGCAGCAGCTTTGTCTGGTCGCTCGGCACGACGTCGAACATGTGCTCGACGCAGTCCACGCACGCAGTCATATGGGCTATGCTGCACGTGCCGCAGATGCGCGAGACCAACTGGTGTATGCTCATGCAGTTCTTGCCGCGCACGCCCTGCGTGTAGAAGCGCTTGTTCTCGCTTATCTTGAGCTTGACCTCCTGCACCTTGCCGTCCCGCACCTTCACGTCGAGGTCCGTGTGGCCCTCTATCTTGCTCAGGTTTTCAATGAAAATGTCGAAGCCCCGCACCATGGAATCACATTCGCTCATCAATTCATACCAAACCGCACCAATCACGCACACTCATCATTGCACACCGAACTGCTTGAGGTATTTGTCGAGCACCTGGAAGAAAACCGTTTCGTCCATGGGGCAGCCCGGCACCTCGTCATCGACCTGCACGAGCTCCTTGAGCGCTGCCACCTTGTCGCGGTGCCCGAACTTCTGCATTATCGGCCTTATCTCGGCCATGGTCTTCTCGTCGAAGAAGTTGCGCTGCGCAGACGGCATGCCAGTAACAGCGCATGCACCTATGGCCACCAAATATCTAGCATTCTGCCGTATCTCCTTGAGCTTCCGCTCGTCCTCCTCGCTGGCTATCGCGCCCTCCACGAATGCAACATCCAGGTTGCTCAGATCATTCTTCGATCGGAGCATGCGGCAGTGCGCGAACTCGATTTTCTCGGTCCACTCGAAGAAGTGGTCGTTCATGAGCTCGGCGAACAGTATCGAGCTGTCCTCCGAGCATGAGAAGGAAAACCAGCCTATGCGCATCTTTTTGGCCATGATGAAACAAGGAGACATGGCTTTATAATTTTTGCTTCGCTAGTTGTACTGGGTATTATGGCTGCTGATGCTAATTCAAAAGGCGTGCTCTTCGCACTCATGACCGCGCTCGTGAGCGGCACGTCGGTATTTGTGAACAGTTATGCCGTGAAAGGCTTTGAGCCCTTCTCGTTTGTCGCTGTCCGCAATCTTGCAGTCGTGCTGCTTTTGGTGGCAGGCGTTCTTCTTGCAGGCCAGCTTTCTGCCGTGCGCTCGCTGAGCAGGAGGCAGTGGGCCGCGCTCGCATTCATCGGCTTGATAGGTGGTGCCATTCCTTTCCTACTCTACTTCCAGGGCCTTGCCCTAGTTGCAAGCGCTGCGCGCGCCTCGTTCCTCTACCGCTCGCTCTTCTTTATTGCCGCGATTCTTGGCATTGTTTGGATGAAGGAGCGGGTTACGCGCAATGTGATTATCGGCGTGGGAATTGCAATGCTTGGCAATCTGCTTCTGCTCGGGAATGCCGCATGGAATGCGTGGGGCGTTGGAGAACTGCTCGTGCTCGGCGCAACTGTGATGTGGGCGTGCGAGTATGCGGTTGCGAAGAAGGTGATGAAAGAGGAGGAAATCTCTCCGCGCCTGCTTGCGCTCGGAAGAATGGGCTTTGGCGCATTAATCTTACTGGCATTTACGGCGTTTACAGGGCAGCTATGGGCGGCAGAGGCCTATTCTCCGATGCAATGGGAATGGGTTGCAATCTCCGCAGCATTCCTGTTCGCATTCGTGGGCTTCTGGTATGCGGGCCTTGCCAGCACGACGCTCACCAACGCGACTGCCGCGCTCGTTCTCGGCGGGCCGCTGACCGCGCTTCTCTCGCTCGCATTTGCAGGCGCTGCACTTGAGCCGCTTTCGGCCCTTGGCCTGCTGCTCATGTCCGTGGGTTCGTGCATGGTCATAGGATATTCGAATATTGCACAATTGCCAGCTACACTGAAGAGGTTGTTTGTATGGAAAACGCGGGCCTAGAACTCAGTGCAAAATTCGCGCTCATGCCGAACTGCCTCGGCCACTGCGGCACAGACTGGTTCGCAGGCGTGTTTGGGCGGTATCTGGCAGGCAAGGCGAAGAATGGCGAGCTGAAGGCTGAGCTGGAACAATTTACGGCGCACCACAGCTACCTGAAGCTAATAGGCGACTGCAACAGGCGCGATGCATTTGACGAGAAAGTTGTTGAGGCCATGTGGCTCGGGAATGAGCTGCTCGAGAATGTTGGGAAGAAGGATTTGCAGAAGATGATGCTCACGAGGTTTGTCAATGCGGGCATGCAGAAGGAAAGAGCAAAGAAGCTTGCTGAGAATGTGCCGGAGGGCGCAGTGCCGCACCACAGCTTCCATGTGCTTTACGTGGGCTCGATAAGCGGAAAGATTATGCCGACGCTTTTGAATGCTGAGAAGTGCCTGATAAGGTCCGGCAGGGTGATTGCAGTGCAGGGCTCGCATGCCGAGCTCGAGTGCTGGAGCCTGACAGGCAGGCGGCTCGAGGAGAGTTTGCTCTCGGTGAATGGCATAAGGCCTGAGCGCGCGCTTGAAAAGGGCGAGAAGGTTGCACTGCACTGGGGCATGGCATGCACCAAAATTTCAGAGCAGCAGGAAAAGGCGCTGATTACGTATACGAAAAGAAATCTCGAGGCAGTAAGGACGCTAAGCAGGGCGGTGGATGCCGTTGGCAGCACCTACTCGACTAATTTGTAGACCAGATTGCCGGCATGCACTGGCTGCGCGACCTTGAGCCCTATTGCCTGCCCGGCCTTTGCCTCCTGTATCTGCGCATGCTCGACTTGCATCGAGCTCACAGACTGCTCGAAGGCGCCTTCCTTTGGCTCTATTGAGATTCTATCGCCTACTTTCAGCGTGTCGCTCAGCTCGATTATGCCCACGCCCACTTTCGGGAAATAGTGGGTTATCTTGCCTACTGGCATCTTGTCCATGGCGATTCACCCCGTAAGGACTGGGGAAGGAAAATTTAATAACGCACACGGCTGGAAAAGGCGGGCAGCTAGTATATCCAGACGCGCTGCGGTTGCGTACGTTGTACTTGACGCAAAAGCAAAGCGTCTTGTATTTTCTTTGCTTTGGCAGCCCGTTCAGCCTGTATTTCCTGTAATCGTTTATCAAACCTGTTGAACGTGAATGCCTTGCTCCAGTGCTTGAAAAGAGGTTCCTTCGCCCTTAATTGTTTCTTATCCAATACTAACAGTCTTTGACTTTCCAACGCCGAGAAAAAAGGATCGTTGTTTTTCACGACTACGTTCTCACCTGTACGGGTTTTTCCAGTATAGTGGTCGCAGTCCTTGTTTGGATTGTAAATGTACAGGGGCATCGTTTTCCCATATATGCTATCTTTGCTTTCTTTTGCGACGTTCATGTTCACTTTCTGAAGAGGCTGATTTTCCTCGGGCAAACGTTCGAGCAGCTTGCGAACGAACTTTCCGGCATTGTCGCGCATGCTGAATACGACGCCCGAGAAACCCAATTTCTTCTGTGTGGATTTCAGGTTGTGGTACCAATCGCCGATGACCATAAGCACAGGAAGGGATTTTTCTCTCGCAACTTTCGCAGGTTTCGAATGCACGACTGCGGGTTTCTCGACTATGGACTGCGCGACGTTGGGTACGAATAAGGCATCTACGCCATGTATTGCAGTAACAAGTTCATCCCTTTTGACCAGACCCGCGCTCATTATCTTAATCGCATCCTGATTACCTGTGTCTGCACAAGTCCTAACTGCCGTCCTTAACATTTCAAAAGAGCGCTCTTCCTTCAGCCCGGTCACGTCCTGCATCATTTTGATGAGGTAGCTGACGACGTAGTTCAGGTCGTTATTTGCGCTTTGCAGGCAGTCGGAAGCGCTGCGCTCGGCAGTTCTGTCGCCCCCGTTCGCTGCAGTATTGACATCAGCAATGGCTTCGCTCAGGACTGTTGAAAGTCTTGCATACCTAGCATCGCTTATGCTAGTAGAGTTAATTTCCATGTCTCCCACGGTGTATAATTACGCTTTTGACCCTTAAAAACCCCCACTAAAAGAAGCGGCGCGCACCGCTATGTCAAAAACCGTCTTTCGGAGTAGCTGTGCGGTTTTTGACAGCAGTGATTCCGCCGTTTACTGCCTGCTACAAGGCGGAATCACCCTATTTAAAGCTTGCCGCCAAAAGGGAAAATATGAAGATTTACGACGTGAGCCTGCCCGTGCGAGAGGGCATGGCCGTGTATGAGGGCAACCCGGCGCCCAGGATGGAATTTGTGAAGCGGATGCCTGAAAGGGGGGCAAATGAGAGCCTGCTCACGCTGGGCGCGCATACGGGCACGCACATGGATGCTGGGCTGCACTGCATGATTGGAGGCTGGAGGGTGCATGAGCTCGACCTAAGGCGCGTGGTGGGCAAATGCCGCGTGCTAGACCTAACCAGCGTGAAGTTCGGGTGCGGGATTGGCGAGAAGGAATTGCGCAGGTTCGGTGTGAAAAAGGGCGAGATAATTGTTCTCAAGACAAGGAACTCGGCCCGCGGCTTTGCGCGGTTTGAGCCTGATTTTGTGCATGTGAGTTTGGATGGGGCGGAATATTTGGTGAAACGCGGGATTGCGGCTGTTGGAATAGACTCGCTGGGCATACAGAAGTTTCACTCAGGAAACATGAAGGTGCATGAGGTGTTCCTGCGGAAGAAGATACCGGTTTTCGAGGGGCTGAACCTGAAGGGCGTGCCTGCGGGCAGGTATTTGTTCGTGGGCCTGCCGCTCAAGCTTGAGGTGGAAGCAGCACCTGCGCGCGTGATTCTTGTGCGCGGAAAACTGTAGAAAGTATATATTAGCTTGGTTCGTTATTTGTCGTGGGAAGGTGAGGTTATAGTGAAGTGCTCTAGCATGAATACTCTTGGTTTCATTGGCCTGGGCAGGATGGGCGCAAGAATAGTTGAGAGGCTGCTTGAGAAGAAAATTAACGTCGTAGCGTATAACAGGTCCCCGGAGCCGCTCGCTGAAGTGGCGAAGAAAGGCGCAATAGCGGCAAACGGCATTGCGGACTTATGCAGCAAGATTTCCTCGCCGCGCATAATCTGGATTATGGTGTCTGCGGGCAAGCCTGTTGACGAGGTCATTGACGCGCTCGTGCCTTCGCTTGCGAAGGGCGACATTCTGATTGACGGCGGGAACTCTAATTACAAGGATTCTGTTCGAAGGGCGCAGGCACTCAAGGCAAAGGGCATTTACTGTTTGGACTGCGGCACTAGCGGCGGGCTTGAGGGCGCAAGGAACGGCGCGTGTTTGACTATTGGGGGCGAGAAGGAGGCCTATGAACGGGCGAAGCCGCTGTTCGAGGCGATTGCCGCGAAGGATGCAAATCTTTATGTCGGGTCTGCAGGTGCAGGGCATTTTGTGAAGATGGTGCATAACGCGATTGAATACGGAATGCTCGAGGCCTACGGCGAGGGGTTTGAGATGCTGAAGCGCTCGCTAGACTACAAGCTGAAGCTCGCACCCATTGCGAAGAACTGGTGCAAAGGGAGCGTCGTGCGCTCGTGGCTTCTTGATTTGTGTGCAAGGGCGCTTGAAAAGGACGAGGAGATGACGCAGTGGAGCGGCGAGATTGGGGGCGGCGAGACGGGCACATGGGCTGTGGAGTATTCAAAGAGCGTTGGCGCGGAAATACCGGTCATAGATTCAGCTCTCAAGGTTCGGAACAGGAAGGACGATGAGGGGAGATATGCAGGCAAGATTGTGGGCGCAATAAGGCGCGAGTTCGGCGGGCACGGGATGAAAAGGAAATGAGGCGGGTTTATGGCTGTTGAGCGCACCGAGGTTGCTGAAAAAATCTGCGAGAGAACCATGTTCTCGGTTGGCATGAAGCGTGCCGAGCAGGGCGTGCATGGATTCATGCTGCCTGTGCCCAAGCTCGCAAGCCCCACGCAGGTTCTTGTGCGCGTGAAGGAGGTTGGCCTGGACGGGACTGATTTCACCATGGTGGGCCACGACAAGAAGGACATTGCGGAAGGAAGGGACGAGATTGTAATCGGCCATGAGATGATGGGCATTGTTGAGGAAATTGGGCCGAATGTGGTGAGTTTCAAGCCAGGAGATAATGTTACCATAACTGTGAGGCGCGGGTGCGGGCTGTGCTGGCCGTGCAAGCAGGGCAAGAGCGACTACTGCCTCACGGGCCAGTTCAAGGAGCGGGGACTGCACAAGCTCGACGGATTTCTAACTAAATATGCGGTCGAGGAAGAGGCTAATATAGTCAAGCTGCAGCCAGGAACCGAGAAGTACGGAATTCTTGTCGAACCGCTGAGCATAGCCGAAAAGGCGCTCGAGCAGGTCAGGCGCGTGCAGGCACGCGTGCCGCCTGCATGCGGGCACACGGCCCACAAATGGACCCGGGACCACTGGGGCGCGTGCAAGACTGCGCTTGTCATAGGAGGCGGCACGCTCGGTTGCCTAACTGCTGCACTACTGCGCATAAACGGCGTTACGACTTTCGCTACCTCAAGAACACCGGAGGAATCTTTCAAGGTGAAGATGCTCAGGAAGCTCGGGTGCGACTATATGCGCGTTGGCGAGAGCGGGGAGGGCATAGAAAAGGTGGTTGAGCACTGCCAGCGCGACAGGCACCTGGACATCATAATAGAGGCCGCGGGCGCCTCGCAGCTCGCGCTCAGCATCATACCGTATATGTCGCGAAGCAGCGTGTATGTGCTCACGGGCATCCCGCGCGGCGAACAGCTTGCGACCATGGACACCAATCGGCTGCTGAGGCACATCGTGCGCTATAATCAGGCGATAGTTGGAAGCGTGAACTCTAACCGCACGCACTTTGAAATGGCAGTTGACGACATACTGAAAATAAATGAAAAGTTCGGAAATATCCTGGATGAATTTGTCACGAACCGCTTCAAGCTGAGCGAGTACAAGCAGGCGTTCGCATATGAGAGCAAGGACGCGCTGAAGATTGCGATTGAAATAGACTGATTGGGAAGCGCAGCGCGGACTATTTCTTCCCGTTGTTGCCGTTCTTTGCATTTCCGGGGCGCTTTTCCTTTGCGTCAAACCGTTCCATCAGCGCTTTTACGAGGAAGGGCAGGACTGCGGTCGCTTCCACCAGGATTTCGGAGAACTTTCCGTCAGAATCGAACTTGCCCCAGCTCGTGCCTTCTGAATAAGTACAGCCTGACAGCCCGCCCCACGTAACAGGGTCGGGGCAGATGCGCACGCCGTAGTGATAGCGCGGGAATTTCCTATCGGGGTTGCTTATGTCATACTTCAGCTCGAGGAACGGGCCTATCTGCTGCGCCCAGTTGCGAGGCACGCCGCCGCCTATAGTGAATATGCCGGCTGTTTCCTGCTTTGAGAACCTCTTTGCAAAATCAAGCACGTCCGCAAACGCGTCATGCGTTATTTTCACCTTTGGCCGGTCACTGCGCCGCGTTGAATATCGCAGCGAGATGAGGTCGAGCCCCAGCTCGGAATCGTTCAGCGCAGGTATGTATACCGGGACTTTCTTCTCATACGCGCTCTTCAGGAGGGAGGACTCCGCCGATGCGTCATGCAGGTGTTTTCCGATTATCTCGCATATTTCCCAGCTGCCCAGGCTCTTGCCGTCGTATTCTTCCTTGCCGAAAATGTTGTCTATGAGCATCGACGCGTCCATGAAATTCTTTTCGAGCTCGAGCGTGTCATAAACGCGGTCGTAACCGAGCTCGTAGAGCTTCTTGTCGTCCATGTCCCAGTTATACTTGAAATGCGTCATGCCGGAAGAGGCGATGAAGCCGTGCGCAATCAGGGCGCCCGTGGAAACTACGGCATCCACCCAGCCGCGCTCTATAAGTTCAGTAAAAATCAGGCTCATCTTTGCCATGGTAAGCGCGCCGCTCAGCGTCAGCACAGTATAACATTCCTTTTTCTCGAACATCTCCTCCAGGATGTCGGCAGCCTCGCCGATCTTTCGCGCCTCGAAGGAACTGTTTTTCATTCGCCGCAGCAAATCATCCACGGTCTTGCATTCCTGAAGGTTCAGCGCGGTTACTGGTTCGAGATTGTCTTCGAATCCGTTGTGCAGCGTTGCATCTTTACGTACATTTTGCATGAAGGAGAATTGAAACCGAACATATATATGTTTTTCTTATTGCAGAATATTTTCGAAATTCGGCGAAAGCCGAAACAAATGCAAAGCGCCTTATGCCTTGGGCCCGCCAAGCTGTTTTATTAGTTAGGGTGCACAAGCATGAGCATGGCCGACGAGAAGATTACGCTTGACAAGAAGAGCTTCGAGGCGCTGGCTGCAGACAGCCGCGTGAGCATCCTCAAGTCCCTCGCAGAGAGGCAGAAGACGCTCACCGAGCTGGCCGCGCAGTTCCACCTCTCGCCCTCGACTGTAAAGGAGCACATGCAGGTGCTAGAGGGAGCGGGACTTGTCGTGATGAAGGACGAGGGCAGGAAGTGGAAGTATTACGAGCTCACATGGAAGGGCAAGAATATCGTGCAGCCGCGCGAGCTGAAAATATGGATTGCGCTGGGCGTGAGCGCGCTTGCCGCGATAGCCGCGCTTTTCAACTTCTTCTCGAAGCTGCCGGGAGCCCAGGCTGCGCAACAGGTTGGCTTTGATGGCACGCGGACAATGGCTGCCGCTGCAACCGAAGTTCCGGCTGCACCCCTCCCGTCCGCAGACCTTTCCGGAGGCATTGTGGCCGAGGGCCTGAAGACGGGCGCGCAGAATGCCGGGCAGGCAGTTGCAGGCCCGCTTGGGAATGCAGTCCAGAACGCGTCGTCTGCTGCCTTTGGCGCTGCGCAGAACACGCTCGGCGCGGGCGGTGCCACACAGACGGCAAATGGCATTCAGGCATTCATTCCCGACCTGCTGCTGCTTCTGATCACAGCAGTAATTTTGGGCATCTCGGTAGGCCTAATCCTGCGAAGGAAGATTTGAGGCTGGGCGGGCGCAGAGTAAAATCGTCGGGTTTATTAAGCTGAATTCATAAATTCAATCATGGTTCTCGAGCAGATAATTATTGCAACGCTTATCGTCAGCCTCATGTCATTCGTAGGCATAGTTACGCTCGCACTAAAAGACAGGCTGCTGCACTCGCTTCTCCCTCTCTTCGTGAGCTTCTCCGCGGGCACGATGCTTGCGGCCGCCTTCTTTGACCTCATACCTGAGAGCCTCGCGGGCGCAAGTGTGCGATACACGATGGAGGTACTCGTGCTTGGCATAGTGATGTTCTTCGTGATAGAAAAATTCCTCTACTGGCACCACCACCACAAGCACCACCACAAGGGCGAGAGGGGCGAGATGCCGTTCACATACCTTAATCTAATAGGCGATGGCGTGCACAATTTCGTGGATGGAACTATCATAGCGGCGAGCTTTCTCACCAATAGTGCAGTTGGAATAACGACTACGATGGCCATAATGGCGCACGAGATTCCGCAGGAAGTTGGGGATTTCAGCCTTCTGATATACGGCGGCTTCACAAAGCAGAAAGCTTTGCTGTTCAACTTCATTTCCGCTCTTGCGGCGTTGGCGGGCGCGCTTCTCACATTCTATGTTTCCGAGCTCGTGCCCGGGCTGGTCGGATTCCTAGTGCCGCTCGCGGCGGGCAACTTCATCTACATGGCTTGCGTGGACCTCGTGCCTGAGATGCACAAGGAAGTTGAGCCTAAGAAGTCTGCAATGCAGCTGGTTGCGTTTGTTCTGGGCCTGGTTGTAATAGGCTCGCTCATAACGACACTCAAGGCCTGAATGCGCTTCAGCCGCCTAATCTCCGGTCAGCCGGTACTCGCCCTCATTCGCAAGTATGCCTAAGATTGCGAGTGCGCCGAAGCCGACTAGCAGCGCAGGATCGCTTATGAACTCGTATGCAAGGAGGCTGACAAGAGTGATGCAGGACAGGATTGGAATTATTGGGATTCTGCCTATCGAGAGAGGCACTATGAAGGGCCGTTTCATGTCAGGCATTGTGTGCCTCAGCACGACGACTGAAAGATTGTCGACTATGAACACTATGAACATGCCTGAAACCGAGACCTGCGCGAGAAGCGAGAGGTTTCCGGTAAAAACCAGCGGGAGGGCCAGGAGCGTGGCAGCAGCTATTGCGAACGCAGGCGCCCCGCGCGAGGTGGTGCGTAGGAAGATGGTCGGAAGCGCGCAGTCCTCGGCCATGCCATAGATTGTCCTGCTCGCACCCATGAGGCAGATTATTATCGTGTTGGCCATTGAAAGGAGGGCGATTATGCCGAGTGCCTGCAGAAATCCTTCTCCGCCCAAGGCGCCACCGGCCACTGCGAGTGCGCCCTTGTCCTGCTTCACGAGCTCGACTATCTGGTCATAGGAAAGCAGGGAAGTGAATGCGAGAGAAATCAGGATGTAAAAGAGCGCAGTTATGCTGATTGAGAGCAAAATTGCGCGGGGAAGGGTTTTGCGCACATCCTTGACTTCCTCTGCGACAGTGGCCAGCACCTCGAACCCCAAGTATGCGAAGAACACTATGATGGCCGCCGAGATTATGCCCGGAAATCCGTTTGGAGATGAAGTTGAAAACTGAAGGCCGCTCAGCCCGCTTACCATGAAGAAGAGAATTATGAATGCGAGAAGGCCGCTGAGCTTCAGCAGTGTGGTAAACATGTTGACGAAGCTAACGTTTTTGAGGCCCATGCAGTTCAGCGCAGCAGGAAGGATCAAAATTGCGGCCGCGGCTGCTGGCGCGGGCACTCCGGGCACAAAGCCGACGAAATATTGGGCAAAGCCAGAGGCAATAGTGGCAGAGGCCGCAACATAGACGGTTATCAGAAACCAACCCATGAGGAAGCTGAGCCTGCGCGAGCCGAAGGCGTTTTTTGAGTAGATGTAGACGGAGCCCGCGTTCGGGAACATTGAGGCAAGTTCGGCATAGCTCAGGGCAGACATCATTGTGACTACTGCGCCTATTACGAATGCGAGCCAGAGCGCGCTGCCGGCCTCGACGCCCGCCACGCCGACAAGCGAGAAGATGCCGGCGCTAATCATGGCGCCTATGCCGAGCATCACAGTCTGCCAGAGTCCGAGCTGTCGTTTGAGCATGCCGTGGTATTCGGGACGCTATATAAAAAGCTTGCCCGCAACACCGCAACTTTCTTAAGTTAAGGACTGATTTGAATAAAAGTTTTCATGTTTCAAGCATCTGAGTATCGGGCGTGTGGCAATGGCCTTGGACATCTTGTCGGCAGATGAAAAAAATGGATGCGAGGAGCTAGTGCGCGAGAGAACGCGGATTGAAGGCGCTCTCGCTGCAGAGGGCGGGCCTGACCGGGATTTTCTACTCACAGTGTGCGCTGACTTGTCTGAGTTGATGAGTGAATTGGGCGAAATAAGCGGCAAGATGGGTGAGATAGAATATGCCGCAGTAGACACGAAAATCAGGTTCTCAAGAAAGGTCAGGCGCAAGGGAAAGGAAATTGCCAGGTTCGAGCAGAAGCTGGTTCAGGCATACGATAAGAAGCGCATTTCGCTCGGGCACCTGCAGAAAATGGCGGAAATCATCAAGCTCCTGAAGTCGAACAAGCTTGACGGGGCCCGACAGGAAGCCGGGGAGTTCCAACGGCTGCTTGAAAAGGGCGAGCGGCTCAAGGTTATT
>NZ_JAUSNF010000023.1 GCF_030646255.1 Candidatus Burarchaeum sp.
TAGTTTCCTCGGGGCTCATGCCCGTGTGCAGGTTCAGCTCCTCCATAATCCTAAGCGGCTCGCGCACCTTATTGAACTCGTCATTGCGCGGCTTCCACTTGTAAATCGTGTTCAGCGCCAGCATGTCCGAAGTATAAACGACCTCGCTCACCTCGTAAGTCCTCCTTATGCCCTTGCGCCTGTCCCTGTACTGCACGAGCAGCAGGTTCAGCGAGCTGAGCTCGCTCGAGGGCATGTCGAAAGGCAGGTTCTGCAGCCTGCGCAGCATCTGCGCGCCAGTGTCAGCGTGAATTGTGGAATAGACTGCATGGCCCGTGTGCATGGCCTCGAACAGGACCTCGGCCTCGCGCTTCTTCCGTATCTCGCCCACTATGATGCGGTCGGGCCGCATGCGCAGGGCCGAGACCATGAGGTCGAGCATGTCTATCTCTCCCTTGCCCTCGGGATTCGGGTTGCGCGTGAGCATGCCCACCCAGTTCCACTTCATGTAGCTCGGGAAGTTCAGCTCGCGCGTGTCCTCAATTGTAATTGTCCTGTTTGACGGCGGGATGAGTGCGCACAAAGTGTTCAGCAGACTGGTCTTGCCGCTCGCAGTCCCGCCCACCACAATGATATTCATCTCGTACTGCACGCACGTCCAGATGAATGCAGCCATCTCGCTCGTGAGCGTTCCCAGCTTTATGAAATCTATAATGGTCCAGGGGTCCCGCGCAAATCTCCTGATCGTAATCGTGTTGCCTTCGGTCGTGAGCGGAAAAAGCGTAGCATTCACGCGGTCTCCGCTGGGCAGGTGCGCGTCCATCAGGGGCGTGAGCATCGTGATGTTCCTGCCGCTACGCCTGCCAATCTGCGCCGAGTAATTGTAAATCTCATCCTCACTTTCAAGCATGATATTGGTCTTGAGCCACCCGTATTTACGATGATAGACTGAGAGCGGCACCTGGCTGTTGTTCACTGCAATTTCTTCGAGCATGTCATCGCTCATAAGCAATTCAATGTCGCCCAGCCCATACATGTTCTGCAGAAGCAGGCCGCTCAGCTGCTTCAGCTCGTTGTCAGTCAGGCCTGGCAGTTCACTCAGCCTCTCCTCTGCAGCCTTCCTGAATTTCGCCGCAAGCTCCTCGCCTTTGCGCGAGTCCACCATCTCCTCGACTGCCACGGGCACAGTGCGCGCAAGCTCCTCGCTCACGCAGCCCAGATATGCTTGAGTGTAAGGCCCGACATCAGGTTTCTCAATCTCGTAAATCGGCCTGCTCTCGCTGTCCACGTCGAGAATCGAAACTTTCGCATCAACGTCATGGGTGCTCAGCGAGTAGGCATCCATTACCTTGCCCTTCATCCGCTCTTCCCTTCTTTCCTTGCGCACTGCCTTGAGCACGAGCACGGCTGCGGAGAGCATGTTCACGGGATACTCGAGCTCAAGCAGCTTCGCAGGGCCGAGCTCCTTTGCAATCGCCTCTATCTCGGCGGCCTTCAGCCTCGCGCCAGCCGCAACTTTTTCAAGAGGCGCCTTCATGCCGGGCTGTCTCTCCAAGAATTCGCAGACCTCGTCCACCTTGGTCCTTATACGCATGCGGGTGCATCGGGAGGGGAGAATAAAAAGATTGCGCCCCTCTTCCCTTCCTTCCGCACCCTATCCTATCTTCTTTTTCCCAAAGTAGGGCACGAGCGCAGCCGGTATCTCGACCGAGCCGTCGGCCTGCTGGCAGTTCTCGATAATTGCAATCATTGTCCTTCCAACCGCAAGCCCGCTGCCGTTCAAAGTGTGCGGGAATTCCAGCTTATTCTTGCGCCAGAACCTGCAGTTCATCCTGCGGGCCTGGAAGTCCTCGCAGTTCGAGCACGAGGAAATTTCCCGATATTTGCCTTGCCCGGCCAGCCACACCTCTATATCATAAGTCTTGGCGCTCGCAAAGCCCAAGTCAGCAGTGCACAATTCAACAACCTGATAGGGCAGGCCCAAAGCCTCAAGAACAGCCGCAGCATCCTTCACCAGCTTCTCAAGCTCCACGTAGCTATCTTCAGGCCGAGCAAACTTCACCAATTCAATCTTGTCAAACTGGTGCTGCCTCATAATGCCCTTGATGTCCTTGCCGTATGCACCGGCTTCCCGCCTATAGCACGGAGTATAGCCGCAGTAGTTCAGCGGCAGCTGCTCCTCCTTCAGCTGCTCGCCCGCATGCATGTTCGCCAGCGTAACCTCGGCAGTCGGTATCAGATAAAGTCCATCCCGCTCGCACCTGTATAACTCTTCCTCAAATTTAGGCAGCTGCCCAGTTCCTGTCATAGTAGCCGCAGTAACCAGATGCGGCGTAATGTGCTCCAGATAGCCGCGCTTGACCGCAAAATCCGCCATGAAATTTATGAGCGCCCTCTCGAGCTTCGCGCCGTCCCCGCGCAGGACCGCAAACCTGTGCCCGCTCATGCGCGCCCCGCGCTCAAAATCAATGATGCCGAGCTCCTCGCCAATCTCCCAATGTTCTTTTGCCTTAAACGCGGGCTTGCGCGGCTCGCCCCATTTGCGAACAACTTTATTCTCCTCAGCGTTCTTGCCAACAGGCACGCTCTCGTGAGGAAGATTTGGGAGCGTAAGCAGTAGCGAGTCTATTTTCACCTTTAGTTTATCTGCTTCAGTATTTGCCGCCTTTATTCTATCTGCCATTTCATGCATTCCTACTGGGTAAAGCGGTTCCTTTCCCTTTTCTTTTTCTATTTTTTTTCTTAGCTCGCCCGTTTTCCTAGATAACTCATTTCGCTTTGCATTCAGCGCATCTGCCTCGCCCCTCAGCTTGCGCCACTTCTCATCGAGCTTCAGAATTTCCTCAAGCGCCTTCGGCTCAGCGCCCCTGCTTGCAAGCGCCTTCTCCACGCGCCCGGGTTCCTTCCGAATAAGTTGAATGTCAAGCATGTGCACACCATCATTTCAAACAACAGTCACTCAATAGTCTCCAAAAACTTCCTCGCAATCGTGCTCACATCCTCATCATCGCGCATGCCTGCCCATGGGTCATCGCGGCCCACCAAATTCACAACCACGATGCTCGCGCCGTTAAATATGGCGCTCCGCGCCCCCTTCAAATCCACTCCGCCCGCGGCTGAAATAAGCACGTCGAACTTGCTCTTAACCCTTTTCACGTGCACGTACTTTATCATCTTCCCCCTGCTCGTCTCTTCATCCCTGCCCTTATGCAGCACCACGACCGAAGGCGGCTTCTTCAGGTCCATGAGCACGCGCAGCGGGTCCCCGACCCCGAGCATGTCTATCATCGAGTCCATGCCCAGCTCGCTGCATTTTTTTATGAAGATGTCGATTGTTTCGGTGGGCGCGTCTCCCAGCACGGTCGCGGCAGTCGCGCCGGCGCTCCGTGCAATCATCACCTCATCTTCCGCGCCATCGGCAGTCTTCAAATCAGCCACAACCTTGCCGCCCCACATGGAGGAAATTGTGCGTACGCCTGCCATGCCCTCGCGCTTTATGAACGGAGTGCCTGCCTCTATGAGTATGCGGTCGCTGCGCGGTATGCGCGGCAGGACGTTGCGGACCTGCCCGACATCTCCGTTGAACGCTATCTGGAGATAGCGCAGCTTGGATTCAAGCACTCAATCAACCTTCTGCCCCTCCTATTTCTCCTTGCCCACGAACTTCTTGGCAAGGCCCATCAGGTCAGAGGGCAGGAACAGCACGATCTTCTCAGACGGGTCGGCTGCAATGTCCCTGATTGTCTGCAGTGTCCTGAGGTGCAGCGCGCCCTCGCTCTTTGACAGGTTTGCAGCCGCCTTCATCAGGTTCTCCGATGCGCTCAGCTCTCCCTGCGATGCAATGATTATGGCGCGCCTCTCCCTCTCGGCCTCGGCCTGCTTTGCCATGGCCCTCTTCATCTCGGCCGGCAGCTCGATTTCCTGAATCTTGATGGATATGATGTCAACGCCCCATCCGCCAGTCTCGGCATCGACTATTTTCTTGATGTCATTCGCAATTTGCTCGCGCTGCGTGAGCACGCCGTCCAGCTCGCTGTTGCCAACGACATCGCGGAGCGCGGCCTGGGTGTACTGCCTCACGGCATACGCGTAATCCTCTATCTTCAGTATCGCATCCTCGGGCTTCTCGACCTTGAAGTACACGACGGTGTTCGCAAGTATTGGTATGTTGTCCCTTGTGATGATTTCCTGCTTCGGTATGTCTACGGTCTTTATCCTCATGTCCACCTTGCGTAGTTCCTGTATTAGTGGGATGATGACCGTAAGGCCCGGCTGCCTTTCTCCAGTATATTTACCAAGCGTGAATGTGAGCCCGCGCTCGTACTGGTATATTACTCTTACGCCTGATAAAACCAACAGAAGAACCGGAAGCAGGAAAATCACGAACGAGACAAACAAAAATCCGCCGATAATATCCCAGACCATATTCTCACCCGACGGGGAATGGTGCGGGAAATTATATAAGGCTTAGCGGCTGCCGGCCCGCTTCAGCGCTGAGAAGAAGTCTGCGATGGCCTGAATATCGGATTCTTCGAGTTCGTTCATGTAAATGCCAAAGATGGGCGAAGGCATTCGCAATACCGCTCCAACTATGCCATTGCTTCCCGGATGATCTGCTTGTCTGAAAACTCTCCGCAATTCAGAATAAGACCCAATAGTTAACGGCCCAATCTCTGTTATTTTATTCTCCCCATTTGTCGGATCCCAGCATGCAGACTCTATCCAACGTATCATCCCCGTTTCGAAAAGTCTACGGGCTGCATTTACTGCTTCCTCAGAATCCAACAAAGACGTTCCCGGCTGCACGTTCTTTTCGCTGAGCTTCTGCAAAGAATTTATGCAAAACGTGTGCGGATAATTGATATCAGCGGC
Source organism: Candidatus Burarchaeum sp. (assembly GCF_030646255.1). Lineage (GTDB taxonomy): Archaea > Micrarchaeota > Micrarchaeia > Burarchaeales > Burarchaeaceae > Burarchaeum. The sequence goes on from NZ_JAUSNF010000023.1 coordinate 4,852, forward strand.
CATCCAATACACTTTGGTCGTATTCGATATCGTAAATTTTGCCATCACATTAGACGACCCTGCTCTGAGTTCCATATTACTTATTCTCCGTACCCATTGCTTACCCCGCCTCTCAAAATGGAGCTCCTGCAGGTTTCTATCAAAATTTCTCCCGACAATATCAAATATCATAAGGCCTAAAAATAGGACAACTCCAATAAAAATAATTCCCGCAAAAATCAAATATATCGGCGATAAAAACTGAATACTGCGCCTGCCCATGATAATGAACATCAGAAGTGGTGACAAGATTACAATAAATATCGAAACGGTTTTGATGACCTGTAAGATATCTATCCTTCGCTTCATGTCCTACCTCAATAGTTCGCTCCTTGCCTGCTCCACCTGCATCCTCGCCACGTCCTGCTTGCGCCTGAAGTTCGGCAGCAGCGAGTTGGAGAAGCGCAGCGGCAGCATGCTCTCGTAAATGTGGTTCATCTGCTCGAAGAACTTCTTGGCTTCATTCTTCTTGCCCCGCTTCAGCGCCTCGAGCATCTCGCGCCTGAGCTCGCCCACGACATCGCACAGGCCTGTCAAATAGACTGCAAACGGAACCTCGAGCTTCTTGTAAGTCGGGAGCTTGCCCCCCGACACGAGCGCATCCAGCACCTTGACCTCGACATACTCCTGCAGCGACTGCGAGCTTATGTGCTCGAAATTCTTCTCTATGGATTTGACCTTCGCAACAAATGCATCCGCATTCGCTATGTGCTCCTTCGCAACCTTCATCTCGCGCGCATGTATTGCCTTAATCGCATTGGCGCACTCGCGCACAAGCTCGCGCGTAAGCTTCAGCAATTCATCCTGCTTCAGCTCGCGGCCCTTCAGCTCCTTGACCATCTCGCCTATGCTTTCCTCTAGTTCGCTGCCCATGTTTAGGGTTTATAAAGTCTAAGCATTATTAATCTTCCAGGTGGAGTTGGCTTCAGCATAAGGTGATTTTGCATGATAGTTCTCTCAATAGGCGGCTCGCTAATCAATCCGGGCGAACCCGACGTTGTTTACCTGCAGAAGATATCTGAAGTGCTGCGGCACAACAGGCCTTTGGGCATAATCGCAGTCACCGGCGGCGGCAAGCCCGCGCGCACTGCTGCCGAGGCAGTCAGGAAGCTCGGGGGCAACGAGTTCAGGGCCGACGAGGCTGCAATCCTTTCAACCAGGCAGAACGCACATTTGCTCACGGCAGCCATAGGCAGGAAAGACGGGCATGTCGTGGTGCCGCAGGACTTTGACGAGGCTGCGCGTTCATCGCTGAGCGGCCGCATAGTTGTGATGGGCGGCACGATTCCTGGCTTGACAACTGATGCAGATGCTGCTCTAATCGCGGAAAAATTGAATGCCGAGCGCATAATCAACCTGAGCAACGTGGACGGCATCTACGACAGCGACCCGCGCATTAACAAGAAGGCGAAGAAGTTCAAGCAGATGCCTTTCTCCCAGCTTGTTTCGCTTGCACTGAGGAGCGACGAGCGCACTGCGGGCACGCACTTCATCTTCGACATGTTCGCGTGCAAGATAATCGCGCGCGCACGCATCGAGACCCACTTCGTTGATGGCAGGAACCTGATTGACGTGGAGAACGCGATGCGCGGAAAGCCGCACGGCGGGACTGTCGTTAAGGGCTGAAGCGCAGCCGCGTCGGATCGTAGTTAAGAGCTGAGTCAGTTCAATCTTCCCACTTCAGCTTCCAAAACGCCCGCTAATTCCATCCGCGTCCATCGCTGTTTTTCAATTCACAGAACTCTTGCCCTGGTCGAAAAGCGCATTGGCAATTCCGTTCAATATGTCGGCTGCCCTGTACACTTTCGCATACACTACCTGGTCCAGCGTCTCGGCATTTTTGTATAATTCCCACAATCTAGCAGCTATCGGATCATCTGCGCCATTCACCGCGGCCTCCACCTTGCTTTTCACTGCCTCATATGCTTTATTCACTTCTTCCGCATCATTCGAAATGAATTTATCCGGAACTGAGGCTTCGCCGTGATACTCCTCAACAATCGCGCTTCCTGCCCGTTGTTCCTTCCCGTCATAAAACTCCAGGTTCATAATCTCTTTCTGCTCCTCTTCGGTATATGGCCCCAGGCGTTCGAGAAGCATGGTCAATATGTTGCTCCTGAGCCTCTCGAGCCTAGTCCCGAGCGCACCGTAGTTTTCCTCTATTTCCTGTATTTCCATCAGCACGTCAATCTCGTGCTTGGCAGCTTTAACTTGCGCCTCCTTATCTTCCAGCCTCGCCATTACACCCAAATAACTGCGATCAAGTTTCTTGTCCGCGTTTGCCATGTTTTTCAGCCCTTTCGCGAGGTCGCGCATAAATTTAGTAGCCACGGAGTCACTATTCTCCAACGAGGCCGGCAACTCACTGTTGCACACGATATGCACGAATTCGCAATACTCCACCAGCTTCGTAAACGCTGCAAGCGCATTCGGTGCAGCCTTATCGAAGCTTGAACATAGTTCAGCCTGTTTTTCATAATCCCTGAGCATCGTTTTCAGCGTTTCCTCAGTATGCGCAATTCCCATCCATCTAAGAACTTCCACTATGGCCTCAAGCGATGGCCGTTTTTCGTTTTCCAGCAATTGCTTCCATTTCTTGACCTGCCAATGCGCGACATCCATGATGCTGCCTTTCAGGGTACGAATGCTTTCCGTTCTTTCATACATCCGTGCAAGTGTCTCTTCGATATGTTTCGCGATATTGGGCTTTGGCTGCTTGCTCATATCTTGCCCATGGTCTCCGCCCCCCATTTCTTTGGCTGCAAAATATCTCTGCATTAGGTAGCCGCCCATAATCGCATCACCACCTATTTTTCCTCATTTCAGGCTTTTAATGGTTCTGTCAAATCTCTTCCCATGCACGAATCAGAAGTGCCGAAGGTGCAGCTCTTCATCGAAAAGTCGAGCCCCGCGAAATACGGCGAGCTGGAGCTTGCGCCCGAGCTGAAGGGCGTGCTCGAGGCGCGGGGCATTGCAAAGCTCTACAAGCATCAAGCTGACGCAATTGAGCTTGTGCGGCAAGGCAGGAACATAGTCATACGCGCGCCCACTGCGAGCGGCAAGAGCGAGATTTACCTGGTGCCGCTTGCGGAAGCGAGCTTGGCGGGAAAGCGCTCGCTCATCATCTATCCAACCAAGGCGCTCTCGCGCGACCAGCTCGAAAGGTTCAACGAGTTCGCAATGCTCGGAGTGCGCACCGCGGTCTACGATGGCGACACGCCCCAGCATGAGCGCGAGAAGGTGCGCACGCGCATGCCGCACAACATCATCACGAACATGGATATGCTGCACCACATGCTTCTCAACGAGCGGAAGTTCGTCGAGTTCTGGAAGTCGCTCAGGTTCGTAGTTGTAGATGAGATACACACTTACAGCGGCTCCTTCGGCTCGCACGCGTGCAATGTCCTACGAAGGCTGAAGCGCGTGTGCGCCAAGCATCGCTCCGCACTCCAGTTCATCTTCTGCTCAGCCACCATAGCAAATGCGCGCGAGTTCGCCGAGCTGCTGGGCGAGGAAAAGTTTGAGCTGGTGGACGCTGAATCTGCGCCCAAGCCCGAGATAAACCACAAGATTCTCGTGCCCGAGGACAGCTACACTGTGGCGAGCCTTGAGGAAACTAGACTGCTGCTTGAGAAAACGGCGCGCAATGTGCTGGTGTTCGGCAACAGCCATAATGTAGTAGAGCGGCTCGGCATCCTGGCGCACGAGAAGCGCGTGAATCTGAAGGCTTACAGAGCGGGACTCTCGTACGAGACGCGGCGCGAGCTTGAGAATCAATTCAAGGCTGGAAAGATTCGCGCCCTCGCAGCTACGAGCGCACTTGAGCTGGGTGTTGACATTGGCAATGTGGATGCAGTAGTGCTGTGCGGCTTCCCTGGCACCATTACGCGCGTGCGGCAGAGAATCGGAAGGGCGGGCAGGAGAACGGGCAAGGCAGATGCCATATTCGTGGCGCGCGACTCGCCTCTCGACATCTGGTATGCCGAGCACCCTGAGAAATATTTGCGCGGCGAGCCTGAGCACTGCTACCTGAACGGAGACAATGAGGGTGCGCTGCGCGTGCACGTGCTTGCCATGGCCAAGGACTGGCCGCTGGCTGAGAAGGAATTGGCAAGCGATGCGCAGCGCGCAGTTTTCGAGCAGCTCAAAAAAGAAACTTTACTCAAGCCCTTTGCCGGCCATTTCGTGCCCTCGCCCGCGGGCCTGAAGCTCATACGCGAGGCCAGCATGCGCGGCATGGGCGAGGGCGTCAGGATTTACTCAGTCGATGACGAAAACAAGCAGACTTACATTGGCGATCACGACCGCTTCCGCGCCATCACGGAGCTTTTCGAGGGCGCCATCTATTTGCACGGAGGCCAGAAGTACGGGAGCGAGGCGCTTGACCTGGATAAAGGCATTGCGCGCGTGAGGAAGCTACCATTTGAGACGCACGAGTACACGAGCGCGCTGCGCGAGCGCGATGCGAAAGTGGTCGAGGAGCTCGACGAGCGAAGAATACCCCGCATAACCCTGCACTACGGGCGGGTGCACATAGTGGACGCGGTGCACGGCTATTTGGTGAAAGACTACATGCGCGATGCGGTGGTGGACAAGCACGAGCTGCCCGAGCCGCTCGTGAATGAGTTCGACACCTATGCCGTGTGGGCCGAGTTCGACGAGGAGATTGCGCGCGGCATGAAGGAATTCGCGGATGGCCTGCACGCTGTAGAGCACATCTCAATCGCAATGATACCTGCGCTCACGGGCGCAGACTCCGCGGAGCTCGGAGGCATCTCCTATCCCGACGGCACGATGTTCATCTATGACGGCGTGCCCATGGGCTCGGGCCTTGCGCGCGTGGTCTATGAGAATTTCGAGAGCATACTGAAGATGGCCGGCGAAAGGCTGGCTGCCTGCACCTGCGCCAAGGGTTGCCCGAAATGCATACTCGACCCGCAGTGCGGGAACAACAACTATCATCTGAGCAAGAAGGGCGGACTCGAGATATTCAGCCGCATCGAATAGCTGCACAGCCAAAACTAAAACAGCCAGCCGACAACTTTTCCGCCCGCCAGCGCCACATAGGTGGCCTTTATAACATTGCCAATCAGCGCCGCAAGCAGGAATTTCTTCCAGTCGTATTTCATACTGCCGGCCGCTATGCCTACTAGGTCGAAAACTGGGTTCGGCAACAGGGCGAAAACCAGAATCGTTGCAAAGCCGTTCCTTTCCATCCACTTCTGCACCTGCTTCATCCGTTTCGCATTCTTGCCATTGTCATCAGCAATGGCCTCGCGGCCGCCGTAGCCAGCCAGGTAGCCCGTGAGTTCGCCAAATGCGGCGCCGATGCCTGCGGAAAGGCCGACAAGGTAGGGGTTCAGGAAAGCGCCTGCGGTGAATACGACCGCGAGGCCGGGCGCAGGGAGAATTATGGTGGCGCTCGAGATGAACATTACGAATGCAACGCCGAGGTAGCCGTATGTGCGTATGAGACCCTCAACGTCGCCCCTAGTTGCAACTGAATAGACTATGGCCACGAATGCGAGCACAAGAAGCACGATAAGCGCGCCCTTCAAATGCCGCTGCAAATGCCTGTTCATGAGCTGCTATCTGCGCCACAATATAAAAAAGGAGGTTGACACGCATTCCGCCCGGAGCGGAATGGTGCCCCTTTCTCGTATCCACGAGAAAGCGGGACCTCAGGGAACCTCGGTTCCCTAGGTCACCCGCTCCCTGGCCTGCCGAGGTTTATAAGCGCGCCCGCAAAAAATGTCGCAGGAGGAATGGAAAGGAATATAAGACATATCTTACTAATAAGATACGGTGGTCTTATGTCCGAAGTGCTTGAAATGGGCAAGATAAGCGCAAGGGGCCAGATTGCGATACCAGTGGCCATACGGAAAGAGATGGGGCTTGAGGAGGGCTCAAAGGTGATGTTCTTCCTCGAGGACGACACTCTGCTCATAAAGAAGGTCAGCGCCCAGACGTGGGAGCAGATAACCGCTCCACTCAGGCAGGCGAAAAAGAAGATAAAGCAGGAAGATGTCGACGGGCTCATACACCGGATGCGGAAGGCATGAAAATAACGCTCGATACCAATGTCCTGGTTTCCGGCACGTTCTGGGAAGGTGAAGCCTTCCGCATAATCCAGCTAATCCAGGAGAAGCGAGTCCAGTGCTTCCTGTCAAAAGAGATACTGCAGGAATATGAGGCGGTTCTGCACAGCGACGAGATAGTGGAAAAAACATATGAGAACCATTTGGCCGTAAAATCCGCAATCATAAAAGCACTTGAGATGTGCACCATCGTCGAACCGAAAAGGCGGTTTGCGGTTGTGAAAGAAGACCCTGCCGACAATATGATCTTAGACTGCGCCGTTGAGGCCAATGTCGACTATGTGATAACCTATGATGCAAAGCACCTGCTGAAGCTGGGCGAGTTCGAAAGCATAAAAATCATTTCGCCTGCGCAGTTTCTGAGGATTATTGAGCGGTGAACGAACATGCTGCCAAAAAATATTAGGTGTATCTCCTGCGGTGCGCCTGCAAAATTTACCCGCGGGCCGAAGCTTTTCCTAAAAAAATTCATAGTGCAGAAAGTCAGCTACTACAAATGCGCGAAGTGCGGCAAGGAGTTCGTGCCTAGCGCGGAGTACGAGAAGGTCAGGCGAAAGCTGATGGAGGAGAAGAAGGAGCTAAAGCGCACCAATTCCAAATATGTATCTGAGAAGGCTGCCCTATCAAAGTACAGGTGATTAGCTGGAACTAACGCCCTACCGCATCGAATTCAAAGTCACCCGCTCCCCACCCTCCCAGGCTTTAAATACCCAGCCGCTCCGCTACATAGCGGCGATCAAATGCCGGTTGAAGAGGAGATAATCCATTGGTGGAAGGATGAGAAGGGCGAAGGGCACAGGAATGCCCTGCGCATCGAGAGCGAGCAGCCCCAGCTTCAGAACGGCTTCCCGCGCGACGGCGTGATAACGCTGCGGCTTATGAATACTGCAAGCCAGCAGGCCATAAAGCTCTCGCCCGACGAGGCCCTGCGCTTAAGCACCCAGCTCCTGCAGGTCGCAAAGGAGCTCCTGAACCAGAAGCGCGCGATGTGGCACGAGCACGAGGAAGATTAGTCCACTTTAATTTCCTGCCCCTTCTCCTCCTTTCCCGGCTTCTCCTTCCTCAGCTTAATCTCGAGCACGCCGTTCTTGCACGTCGCGGAGGCGCCCTCGGACCTTACGCGCTCGGGCAGCTTCACCGCCTTCCTGTACTTCCTCTGCGGGCTCGCGACGTTTATGTACAATATGTCGCGCTCGCTGTTCAGGCTGGTTTTTATATCGTGCTTCTCAGCGCCCGGCACCTCGGCTATCACCGTAATGTCCTCCTTGCGGTTCATGATGTCGATGAGCGGCTCGCGCTCATCGCTCTGCTCAGAGCCCTTCTCCTTCCGCTTCACAACATCATCGAGCATCTTCTCCATCATCTCGTGCATGTGCCCGAAGTCGTCGTCAAAGTCAAAGAAGCCGAAGCCGCGTTTTCTTCTTGGGAACATGATATCACCTCTTCTACCGGTCTTTCTCCACTTGTCCTTTTATTTTTTCCTTATAGTCTTCCCGCCGCACGCATTCCAGAACGGGTCCTCGCGCGGGTGCGCAAGCGGTTTGCCATCGACCTCAACGCCCGCGCCCATCACAACCTCGCCAATGACGCTGGCTGCAATGTGCTTGCGTTCAAGTGCGCTGATTATTCCATCCGCGCTTTCCTTAGCCGCGCTTATCAACAGTGTGCCTTCGCTTATCGAAACATATGGGTCAATCTGGAACAGCCAGCACATTTTCTCGACTTCAGGCTTCACAATTATATCTTTCTTCCGCACCTTCATGCCAACCTTGCTAACCTCGCTCATCTCGCAGAGCGCGCCATAAACGCCGCATTCAGTTGCATCGTGCATTGCATGAACAGCGCTTACACCGACATTACCCTCCGCGCCCTTTGCACCGTGCATCGATTTTCCGCCATCAACACCAAACGCAGTCAACGCATCCTCGACAACGCTCATCTCGCGTGCAATCTTGTTTGCCTTCTTCGCAAATTCCTCGCCAAAGTGCTCGACAACGGCAGGACGGAAGAAATGCGACAAAAGCGCGCTCGCCTCAATCGCAGCGCCCTTTGTCAAAATCAATGCATCGCCAGGCTTCGCGCCCGCAGGCGTGACATACTTGTCGCACACGCCCATCATCACCGCGCCGCCCACCATGGGGTAGGTGCAGCCCGGATAGCGCGCCGTATGCCCGGACACGACGGAAATTCCAAGCTCCTTGCACGCCTTGTGCACCCCAGCCCACATCTCCTCGAACTCGGCATCCGTCATTTCGAGCGGCAAATTCAAATCAACGCACAAATAGTCTGGCTTTGCGCCCATGCTCGCCACGTCGCTTGCCAGTATGTTGACAGCAAACCATGTAGCCAGCTCAAAGCCCAGCTCTTTCGCAACATAGAACGGGTCAGTCTCAACAACAACAAACTTTCCGCCAATGCGCAGCACCGCACAGTCCACGCCGTTCTGCGGCCCCACAACGACGCCCTTGCCTTCGAAGCCAGCGCCCAGCCTAGGCTTGATGACCCTCTCGAAAACGTCGGGCGAAATCTTGCCCATTTTAGGCAGCATGGATGCGGCCGCCGGGATTTGAACCCGGGTTATAGGCTTGGAAGGCTTGCTTATCGGAACCAAGGTCCGTGAGCCTTAATTCAATTCTAAGTCCTACCAGGCTAGACTACAGCCGCCAAAAGAACCTACGGCAAGCATTCCGTCTCGAAAGACGGAATGGTGCGTCATTACGCCGAAGGCGTAATGACCGTTCTTTTGAGAACTCCTTTCTTCTCTTTACACTTGCGGAATCAAACTTTAATTAGCCTTTGCCTTACTGTTGTTAGAAAGTCAGTAGGAAACACATGCCCCATTTTTGGTCCTGCAAGAAATTGCCTTGCGCGCCATGATGTCAGCCTCTCAGGAGAAACTAAGGCAGGAACCATCTCAACAACCCTCACACCAATTTTTTCAAGTGCATAAGCCTTGTCTGGGTTGTTTGTAATCAACCTCGCCTCTCTTATATTGCAGCAATATCTCAGTATTTTTGCTGCATTCTTGTATTCTCGCGAGTCTATCTGCAACCCAAGCGCTTCATACGAATCTACTGTGTCCATTCCGCGTTCCTGTAATGCATAGGCGTTGGCGTGGTCTACAACACTGACCCCTCGTCCGTCTTGGTGAAGTGCGTAAATAAGCACTCCACCCTCAGTTCCTATTCTCACAAGAGCGTCTTCGAGCTGGGGACTACAATTGCATTTTTCCGACCTGAATATATGTCCGAAAGTGCATGCTGATTGCATGCGAACAAGCGGCGCATCGCCTTCCCACCTCTTTTGCAGGACTATGTACGTCTCGTCGTCTTTCTGGAACGCAGTGCATTCGAATTCCAGCGTTCCGCATTTCGTTTCGACAGGCAGTTTGAAAGTTTCGCTAATCCTATGACTTTTTTCCTTATCAAGCGCCCCATATCTCGCCAGCATCTCCGGCCAGCCCCCCGAGGCATGGGGTTCGGCTAGCCAAACAGGCCGCTGACCGAATAGCAGGAGTTCATCGCAGAGGTACGGTTCCCGGAGTTCTTCGAAACTGGTTTGCGCTTCCTGGGCCATGCGTATGGTGAAAACGGCCCTGCACACGCCGGTGAAGTCATCTTTCTCGATTTCCCTGACCCATTCCTCATGGCCTGGGGCGCCCCAAAAGCGGCGCATATATTCGTTTGTTGGAATGATGCTTGGAGAGAATGCATGCTCGACGTGAATTCCGAGCTTCGTGTGGCCGAAGGCGGACTGCAGCAGTTCCACGACGTGAATTCGTCCCTCCTCGCGCACGAATGAGTTGGAAATTATCTGGAGCCTGCCGTCTGGTTTGAGGCGGGACTGCGCACCCGGAAGGAATTTTCGCAGGGCACCCAGACCATCACTACCTGCCGCCCCGTGAAGGAACCATGAGCTGGGGCTCGGAACTGCTATGAACGGTGGGTTCGTTACAATCAGGTCATATTTCTCGTTTCCTAGATTTGCAAACATGTCTGACTTCACAAACCTTATGCGCCCCTGAACACCGTTGAGTGCGGCGTTGAATTTCGCAAAGTCGAGTGCGCGGCTGTTGATGTCGACTGCCGTGGCTTCCGCGCCTTTCGAAGCGCACACGATTGCCTGTATGCCTGAACCAGTCCCTATGTCCAAAACATCATCGCCTTCCTTCACCTCCAACCTGCGTGCGAGGAAGTCGCTCTCGTCGAGAAAAATCGGGTATACCCTGTCTGGGCGGTTTGCGGTAAAACGGTCAGTTGCTATGAATACGCCGTCATTTTCCCACAGCCGGCATTCGGTTTCGTAATGGCTCTCCGGCCTGGTTTTGGTTATCATACCAACGGCCAGAAGAGGTTCTGCGACTTCGGGGGGAAGTTTAGCAGCCGCTTCGGCCCTGAAGATATCTAGATATGCCTTCCTGTCGCCTTCAAGAAGAGCCGCGAGGGCCGCCCGTGCAGAGGCACCCTGTTTGCCGGTTACGTTTTCAAACACGCTATTACCGGTAGTACTGTATGACATTCCGCATATTTACACAATCCTTCCCCCTCTCAGGGAGGAATATTTATTAACCAGCAATGAGAAATACGACTATGCAAACAGACATTCCGATAAAGCTTGAGCGCCTCGGTCTCACGCACAACGAGGCAAAGGTATATCTGGCGCTTCTTGAGGTTGGCCCCTCCGCGACCAAGGCACTCATTAGGAAGACGGGCATACATACCTCCAAAGTATATGAATCGCTAGAGCGGCTCATACAAAAGGGGCTTGCAAATTTCGTAATCGAGGCCAACCGGAAGAAATTCTCGGCGACGGACCCTCAGAGCATCATCGGTTTTCTCGACGAGAAGCAAATGGAGCTCGAGGACAAGAAAAAAGAAGTTGTGAAACTGCTGCCCAGCTTGCGAAGCCTGCGGCGGGCCGCCCTACCTCAATCAGCCTCCGTCTTTTCAGGCATCAAGGGCTACAAGGCGATGCTCGACAACATGCTGAAGGAGCTTGGCGAAGGCGGACACTATGATGCATTTGCAAGCGGCAGGCTAAAGGCGGAGCTTGGGCCGTTCTGGAACCATTTCCAGAGGAAAAAGGAGAAGATGGGCATCAGGAGCAGGTGCCTGTGGGACGAAGGTGTGCGGTCGCAAAAAGAGTATCTGAAAGAATACTTCGGCAAGGGGCGCTTCATCCCGAGCGGCTCGTATAATGCGCCTACTGATATTTTTATTTACAAGGACAAGGTGCTACTGGTCTCGTATGTTTCAAAACCCATCTTTGCCGTGCTTATCCATAGCGCGGGCATGTCAAAAAGCTACGCCGAGCTTTTCAATACCTTGTGGAAAATAGGGAAAGAGTGAATCATTCCTCCCACTTCATCTTTTCTTCTTCTCCTTGTAATATTCCACCATTTCCCGTATGCCCCTGTCTATCGGCTTCCGGGGCTCCCAGCCCAGCTCCATGCGCGCCTTGTCAGTATCGAATGAGCGGTCCACGTACAGGACTTCAATATATTCAGGTATGAGCTTGGACTTCTTGCCAGCCATCTTCTCAATGGCATTCAGCATATTCAGCGAGAGCGTGAGGAAGCGGGGCGAGGCGTGCAGCTTCGGCTGCGGCACGCCCAGGTAATCGCACGCGAGGTCGAGCGCCTGCCTCTGCGTTATGCGCTCACCCACTATATTGTAAGTCTCGCCCATTGCCACGTATTTCTCGCCCGCGAGCAGGAATGCGTTCACAACGTCGCCCACATACACGAAAGGTATGTTGTTGTCAGCAGAGCCCACGTACGAGAGCCGCCTCTTCTCGAGCATTTTCAAAAGCGGCAAATAGGCCTCGTCAAAGCCAGGCCCGTAAACCATGCCGAGCCTGAGAATCACAAATGGCACAGCGCCGTGCCTCACTGCATTCTCGCCCGCGCGCTTGCTCGCGCCATAGTCATCGGTAGGCGCCAACTCATCGCTTTCCTTCAGCGGCCTTCCCCTCTCAACTTTGCCATAGACTGCAATGCTTGAAGCGTATACAAACCGTTTGACATTCGCATGCGCGGCCTCTGTCACCATGTTCGCAGTCCCGCGGCCGTTGACTGCCTGCAGCACGTCGCGGCCCGCCTTGTAGTTTATGCTCGCTGCAAGGTGGAAGACAACATCCACCTTCTCGCAGCAGCCCTTCAAAGAGTCCGGGTCCGTAATATTTCCAAATGCAACTTCAACGCCAGAGGGCAGCTTCTCTGCGCCCGCGGAATCGCGCACAAGCGCGCGCACGACATAGCCTTTCTGCAGGAGCTTCTCAACGAGCAGCCCGCCCACCCTGCCGCTGGCGCCAGTCACGAGCGCGCGCTTTTTCGACGTAATCGCTATAATCGAAACCATCTTCGTCTTTTTCCTGCCTTTCTTCTGAGTTTTTTTCATCTTCATCTACCTCTCTTCAATCTCTCCATGCCCTGCGCACAGAATCTTGTAGTCAAGTTTCTTAAGCATCTCCAGAGTCTTTTCCATCGCTTCCTCATTCCCTCCCTTCAAATCAGTCCTTCCCTGCCCGCCTTCCGGGAAAATAGTGTCGCCGCTGAAAAGAATCCCGTTCTTTTTCTCGAGCAGGCACACCGAGCCGGGCGTGTGGCCTGGCGTGCGTATGATTTCCAGTTCAAATCTTCCCCACTTAATTGCCTTCCATTCAAGCGGCTTCACATTCGGCGGCTTCCAGTACGGCGGCGCGGTCGCTTCCGCAATATCTGCGGGATGCAGGTAGGCATCCCAGCCCTCCTTCACTCCTTTCGTGTGGTCAAAGTGCCCGTGCGTCAGAATGACTCGCGCAGGCTTGGGCAGCCCGAGCTCTCCGTTCCCGCTGTCTATCATCAGCGTGCCTGCATCCGACTCCAGCAGGTACACGTTCGAGCAGATGCCGCGCGCCTCACGTCCATATATTGCGCGCATGCCCGGCACTATTTCAACGCCATCCATCTTTCCACCTACTGGCAGCATTTTAATCATAACTATTAATTAGTTTGGCATGACTGACTCGGCACCCGAGCAAAAGGCGCGCGAAGTGCGCGGGAAGCGCGAAAGCGAGTTCGAGCAAAAGGTGCGCGAGGTGCAGGAGAAATACGGCCACCTGCTCACGCGCGAGGCCGCGCTGGCCCACGTAAGCGCGCAGGCAGGCGCGGGAGGGGGCAATGCAGGGGCCCGCCCGCACGAGTGGCCGGGCGTTGCGGCCGGCAGCTCCTTTGAGGCCCGCGTGCTGCGCATCTTCGCGCCCTATGCCTTCGAGCGCGGCAACAGGAAGGGCAAGGTGTGCAGGGTCGAGCTCGAGCGCATCGGGGTCAGCCTGGATCCGCGGCCCATTCTAGTGCTGTGGGATTCGGATGCCGACAAGCTGCAGAAGGGCGAGATTTCTGTAGGCGACCTGATTTCAGTTTCAAACGCATACCCTAAGGAAGGCGAGCTGCACATAGGCCGTCAAGGTTCAATCAAGCGCATGGCGCCCGCGAGCGCGGCCGACGCGAAAAAAGCAGAGCGCGAGGCCAGGGACGAAAAGCTGGCTATAATAACGGAGCTGAAGGCCAATGGCGAAGTGCTCGAGGCAGTGGTCGAGTCTGATGGAAGTCTGGAGCGCCTGAGGTTCAGCGGCGAGAAGGCGCTCTCATTCCTCGGCCTGAAGCAGATGCACGAAGGCATATCTTTCGATACACTGGTCGAATTAAAGCGAAGTCATCTAGTGGGCAGGGCAGTCAGGCTCTAGCTCTTCGGCACGCGCAATCAGATTTCAGGGAGCTCGGGCTCCTCTTCTTTCCCGCCCTTTGTTATTCTCTTCAGCTTGCCCCTGTTCATTATCACGGTAAGCGCGGACACGCTGATGATTACGATGAAGACCAGCAGCACTATGGTCACGATGAGCAGTGCCAGGCTCTCGGAGCCGGTCACTTCTGCAGTGACCGCAACTGCCTTGTCAAAAACCTGGCCGACCGATGCGAGCGCAGGCGCAGAGGGCACGACATAGCTCATGCGCCTTGATGTGAAATTGTCGTACTTGTCTGAAGCCCGGAGTTCGTAAACAAACGTTGCAGGAAGCTTGAGCGGGCATGGGATGGAAATCTCTTTCACGCTCCCATTGCCCGTCACCCCAAGCTTCTTCTCGGTCAGCGTGGCCGTGTCAAATCCGTAGTAAAGCGAGGCCGAAATGTCCGCGGCGTTTTTCATGCGCGGGTCGATTGCAGCCACTTTCAAAATCATGTTGCAGCCCTTTGCATAGGAGTGGTTCACCGAAAGCAGGACAATCTCAAGAGGGTTCCTCCTGAATTCAATCGTGGCGCTGGCCGGCGTGCGGCCCTGGAACTGCACAAAAATGCTCTTGTTTACGCCATTCACAACCACGCTCACATTGGCTCCGGGCTCGTATATCTCTGCAAAGCTGATGCTGCCGTCCGGGCCGGTCTGGCCGCTCTCGCCTGATTTAAGCATCACAAGCGCATCGCCTATGGGCAGCCCGTTCTCGTCCACGACCACCACTTCAAGAGTGTTGTTGTAATCAGGTATCTTCAGGGTCACAAGGCCGTTCATGGCCATCACGACCCTCGCGGTTCCGTTCAGCATGTAAAGCCCCTGCAAAATCGACTTGTTCTGCCACTTGATGAATGCAGTCGCAAGCTTTCCATATTTTATCTCATCAGGCACAGGTGCAACGCCTGCATCGGAGAAATCGAGTTCCACGTCATTCAGCCTTACCACGAGGCTCGAATCGTTTATTGCCTTGCCCGGGGCGGTCTTGGCGCTGAGCGTGAAGTTATTGCCATCCTTGTTGATAGTCAGCAGCACAATCTTCTCAGCCGCCACATTCACTGTATTGGTCACGTTGAATATCCCGTAGAAAGCTGTCATTTTGCAGGAGCCTGGCCGAGGATAGACTGTCGCCTTGCCTTCCGCATTGGTCAAAATTTCCTTTCCAGCCCAGCACGGCACATCCACTTCCACCTGCGCAAGCGGCGTGCCCTCAAAATCCACCACCTGCAGCGGGACTAGGCTCTGCGCATCATTGGTCCTGAAAAACTCCACGTGCCTGCCGTCTATAAGATTCTGGTTGTGCGAGACGCGCCTTTGCTCAGTGCCCACGGTCACAAGATATTCTTTTGTGGCATTGGCCTCGGGCACAAAGTCCCGTATCTCTGCCTCGAATGTACCCTCGGCGCCCGTCTTCCCAGTTATCTCTCCATCCGCGTCCGAAAGGTCGAACCTGGTTATCTGCACGGTCACTTCAGAGGGCTCCACATTTTCGAGGCTCGTTTCTGTCAGCACCGGAATTAGGGCCTCGCCAACACCATAATCCGCAAGAGACGGGCAGTCCTCGCCCTCCGGCAGCACGCTGCAGTCAATGTAGCCCGTGCCTCCAGTTCCCACAGTCTCTATCTCAGGAACCGTTTCAAGCCCCAGGAAGTTATTTCTCTGGTATTTTATCGTAACCGGCACATTTGCCACCGGGTAGTTGTTTTGGTCATAGGCCACTACCTTGATGATTTCATTCCATTCGGCGTAGGCAACCGAGGCGAGAATCGAGAGAACCAGCAAAGTGGCAAAAAATCTTTTCATGGGGCGTTTTACTCAAGCCCGCCTTAAAAAGCTTACCCGCCCCCTGCCCCGTCCCCCTGCCAATCGAAACCCTTTTTATACTGGGACGCACCAAGAACATATCCAAACAGGAAGTCTGAAGGAAACCTGCGGTTTCTTTCATGGCCACGGTGGTGTAGTGGTAGCACAAGAGGCTGTGGTGGAAGGGGGCACGCTCCGCGCCCCCTTTCTAAACCCCGCGAACGCGCGGTAGCAGCAACCCCTAAGCCCGAGTTCGATCCTCGGCTGTGGCCTCATTTCAGCATGGAACTTCGTTCCATGTCTGATGCATTCTGCATTGCAGAATGCACATCATTCGGCCCCAGTCTCGCCAACGCTTCGGCGTTGCCGATCGGCTGTGGCCTCATTTCATTCGCTTTTTTAAGTTAAGCTCACAAAAGACGTCCCATGAAGCTCAGCAAATCCGTCATCGCAGAAATTGTGCTCTCCCTGCTGCTAATGGCCGCGCTCTTCTACTTCGCGGATGTGGGCAAGGTCGTTTCAGTCATTGAGAAAATCGAGCTGAAGTGGCTCGCCCTGGCCCTCATATTTTATTTTGCCATCAACCTCTCCATGGCCGTGCGGGTTTGGGCCATACTCCGGGACCTCGGCGCAAAATTATCCTACCGCAGCACGCTCATGGCGCACTTCTCGGGCATGATAGCGAGCGACTTCACGCCCGCGCGCTCGGGCTACCTCACCACGGCCTTCGTGCTCTCGCGCAACAACGGCCTGCCCCTTGAGAAGACTATAGTCTCAATCATCGGCCCGCAGATTTTCGACTTTCTTCTCAAAGTGACTGCGGGCGCAATTGCGTTCTGGTACCTGCTCACTTACGTACTCGATGTGAATACTGAAGAGTCCATCCTGCTAGCCGTAATCTTCGGCATCTTCGCCATCTCCACTATGGTTCTAGTAATGTTCCTCTCGCTCTTCTCGCCGCGCTTCCTCAGGATGATGGGCTTCATAAAGCGCCTGCCCTTCGGCAAGGTGGTGTACGAGCTCGTCGAGAACATACAGAAGAACTCGCACACCATAAGGCGCCTGTTCTGGCTCATCATGTTCCTGCTGGGCCTCACGTGGCTGCTCAAGGCTCTTGAATGGTACTTCCTCTCGCTCGCAGTTGGCTTTACTCCCGATATTCCGTTTGCACCCATAATCTTCTTCGCCTTCCTCCAGCCTCTCGTAACCATTCTTCAATTCGCCCCGCTCCCTACATTCGCGGGTGCGGGCTTCTCCGAGGCAGCCACGGTATTCGTGCTCCTGCAGTTCGGCGTGCCTGTCGAGCAGGGCCTTGTTTTCGCGCTGCTCACGCGTTTCGTGATGATTGCGGTGGACTCGCTGGGTGTGGCCGAGGCAGTGAAGCTGCTGAGGCTTGAAAAATAGTATTTTAACCCTTCTTTTCCCACATCCATGCCGAAAGCTTAAAATACTTATCCATACTTATCAATAAGTATTAATCGGTGATGTGTTGGCGCCCCCCAAGAAGGAATTCCTGTTCTCGAGGCATTACAGGGAGGACAGGGACATAGACGTGGAGCTGGCCACCGACTGTGTGCATACGGGAAAAAAAGAGAAGGAGCGCGGGGAGAACAAGCTGCGCGCGAGAAAAAAGTTCAAGCGCGGCGAGCTTATCGTCGTATACCGCGATTACGGCGAATATTATTTCGTGATTACTGCTTTCTGGAACAAACGGGGTGAAAAAAGATGAACATGGAAGGAAAACTTTGCGGGATATGCGACAAAGGCCGGCTTCACGCATACAAGGACGAGATAACGGACGGCATATACGTGGATGCGTACAAGTGCGACTTCGACCCCGACCACGTGAGCTACACTGCCGAGGTAATGCACAAGGTGGAGGCCATCCAGCGCTCGACTTCCGTCGAACGCCATCTGGTCAAAGTGGGCTCGTCAGTAGCCGCCCCCATACCATCTGCTATTGTAAAAGCCCTCCGCCTGAAGCCGCGCGGGCGGGTTTTCATCTCTGCACAGGGCAGGCGGATAATAATACGGCCAGCGCCAAGTTGAACGCTCCGTGCATAGTATTTTAACCATTATTCACCCACCACCTATTGTGGCAGGTTTGACGAAAGCGAAGAGGCTGAGCTTATGAGATGCCCCTACTGCGGCCATCTTGAAACCAAAGTCATAGACTCGCGCGATGCCGAGGATGTCGAGGTCACGCGAAGGCGGCGCGAGTGCGAGAAGTGCGAAAAGCGGTTTACTAGTTACGAGCGCGTCGAAATGGTCGACCTCTACGTGAAGAAGAAGGACGGCAAGCGCGAGCCCTTCAGCCGCGAGAAGCTGCTCGGCGGCATTGCGTTTGCATGCGTGAAGTGCAATGTGAGCCACGAGCAGATGGAAGCCGCGGTTGATGACATAGAACGGCAGCTTAGGCAGCGCGAGGACACCGAAGTGCCAAGCTCGCTCATAGGCGACCTTGTGATGAAGAAGCTCAAGACCATTGACAAGGTTGCATACATCCGGTTTGCAAGCGTTTACCGGGAATTTGCGGACCTCGAGGATTTCCAGGAGGAGCTGAAGAAGCTGCTCAAGAAGTAGTTTTCCTGCCGCCCCGCAGCTGCCCCGCATGCTAATGTGGTACAAATGACACGACTCAAAACATCCTCGGGCATTGTCCTTGTTTATACTGGCACTGGCAAGGGCAAGACCACTGCTGCGCTTGGCATGGCCCTGCGCGCGGTGGGGCAAGGGCAGAAGGCCGTCATGGTTCAGTTCATGAAGCGAAAGGGCTGTGCAGGCGAGCACAAGTCAGCCGCCCTGCTCGCGCCGAACTTCAAATTGCATACATTCGGCAGGGCTGAGTTCGTTGACCTGCACAAGCCCTCAGAACTCGACAGGCAGCTGGCGCGCGAGGCACTCGAGTTTGCGAAAAGCACCCTCAGCCGTGCGCCCGACATCCTCATACTAGATGAGATTAATGTGGCCGTGAGCATGGGCCTTGTGAAGCTCGAGGAAGTGCTAGCACTCGTGAAGTCAAGGCCAAAAGATACGAGTATCATACTCACAGGTCGCGGGGCGCCAAAGGAACTGCTCGCGCTTGCAGACATAGCAACCGAAATGCGCGAGCTAAAGCACCACTATGACAAAGGCTTCGGGGCGAAGCTCGGAATCGACTACTAGCTGCCCGAAGACGGGAATTGACTATTGAAACGGTTTTTAAGGCTTGCCGCGGAATCAATGTGTAACGACGGAGGTAATCCGATGGCCGGGATTGGCAAAGTTGAAAAGTACATGCTCGAGAAGCTCCAGTCCGAAGGTGCAATGCTCTTTGCGCTCATAGACCCTCTCGACCACAAGGACCTTGAGAGCGCTACCAAGCATGCAAAAGAGGCTTGCGAGGCTGGCTCGGACGTTCTACTCATCGGCGGCTCGATAGGCGTGCAGGGTTCCATCTTGGACCAGCTCGCCAAGCGCGTAAAGGAAAGCGTGAACATACCCGTCGTGCTTTTCCCAGGCAACATCTCAACGCTTACAACTTATGCAGATGCAGTCTACTACATGTCCCTGCGCAACTCGCGCAATCCCTACTGGATTGCACAGGCTCAAACTTTGGCTGCGCACACCGTAAAGAAAGCGGGTATCGAGCCCCTGCCCGTGGGATACATTGTGGTCGAGCCCGGCGGCACGGTGGGCTGGGTGGGCGATGTGAATATCGTGCCGCGCGACAAGCCGCAAATAGCGTCTGCGCTCGCGCTTGGCGCGCAATATTCCGGATGCAGGTTTATACTTACGGACACGGGCTCAGCACCCGCTGATGGGCCGGTGCCCACGGAAATGGTGTCTGCAGTCAGGCAGTCCATCGACGTGCCGTATATAGTAGCTGGCGGCATACGCAAGCCCGAGCAGGCGCGTGCAATCGTAAAAGCCGGCGCAGATGCAATTCATGTTGGAACTGCAATTGAGCAGGCCAGCGACGTAAAGAAGCTGATGGGCGCGCTTGTGAAGGCCGTCAAGGAAGAGGGACGGAAGCGCGTGTAAGCAGGCAAGGACGCGAAGACGGTGAAGGCATAACTGCGCGTGTGTACGCAAGAGGCGAATGCAATGAATCTTCTCACTAAATATCTGAATGCAAGGCGCGCAAAGAACAGCGTGCTCTGCGTGGGCCTTGACCCTGCCTCGCCCTACATGCGCAAGGAAGGAGGGCAGGCAGTTCCCATGGAATACTTCAAGACAGCAAGCGAGCTCGAAGGCCTCCTGTCCTTCTGCCTCGAGATAATCGAGAAGACGGGCAAGTGGGCCACGGCATTCAAGCTCAATGCGCAGTATGCGCTGCCCTTCTCGCTCGCAGACTACAAGCGCATAACCAGTGCTATAAAAAAGCAGAACTCCATTTCAATTCTCGACATCAAGCTGGGCGACATCGGCTCCTCCAACGAGGCATGCTTCTACTGGGCTGCGCAGGCAGGCTTTGACGCCGTAACCTTCTCGCCGTTTGCAGGCAATGTCGGCGAGGCCGCAAGGCAGGCGCGCGAGCGCGGCCTCGGCCTCTTCGTTCTCACGCTAATGAGCAATCCTGAGGCAGGCACTTTCATGCGCGCGCCAATTGCAAATGCAGCCGGCACAACGCAGCCTGCCTATCTCTGGATAGCGCAGGAGATAGCAAAGAACGGCATTGAGGGTGCGGTCGTGGGCGCCACGAATACTAATGCATTGGAGCTCAAGCAGATACGGGATGCCGTGGGCAAGGACGTAATATTTCTCGTGCCGGGCATAGGCGCTCAGGGCGGGGATTCCGAGCGCATCTTCAACCACGGAGGCGAGAACCTGCTTATAAATGTTGGGCGGAGCATAATCAACTCCTCCAACCCGCGCAAGGCGGCCGAGGATTTCTGCGCTAACTTCAGGGGCATGAAAAAGCAATAGCATTTACTACAAACGAGGCGGTTGCAATGAACGAAGAACTACTGAAATTTTTGCTCAAGAAGAATGCGCTCAAGTTCGGCCAGTTTGCGCTCAAGTCAGGCCGTACGAGCCCCTACTTCTTCAGCACGGGCTCGCTCGATGATGCCGAGTCACTCCTGAAGGTGGGCGAGGCCTATGCGCAGATGATTGTCGAGAATGACATCGAGTTTGATGCAATCCTCGGGCCTGCGTACAAGGGCATACCGCTGGCAGTCGCAACGGGCGAGTCGCTCTTCCGCTTGCACAACCGCAACACGCGTATGATCTACGACCGGAAGGAAGAGAAGCAGCACGGTGTTGAGGGCGAGCGCTTCTTTGTTGGCAACCTCATGCGCGGCGACCGCTTACTGATGATTGACGACGTTATGACAACTGGCTTTACAAAATTCGCAATGCTCGACAAGCTCAAGGGCATGAATATGGAACTGTCCGTGCCCGCGCTCGCAATCCTAATGGACCGCGAGGAGACAGACGAGAACGGCAAGAGCGCGCTGGACGAGCTGGCCGCACGCGGCGTGCGCACCTATCCTATCCTGAAAGTCAGCGAGGTCTTTGAATATTTGCTCGAGCGCGACATTGACGGCAAGGTTTACGTCAACCAGCAGCAGTACGGTTTATTCGAGGAGTACAACAAAAAATACGGCACCCGTAAATAGGTCTGCGCCGGCCGCACCGATAGGAACGGTTTTTATACTAATTCTGCCTAAAGGAGGGTTACACGCATTCCGCGTGAGGTGGAATGGCGTGCACTTTCCCTGCGGGGAACACACATTCCTTTCGGGAATGGTGCCCCTTTCCGTCTTCGGGACGGAAAGAGCGCGTCGAGAAAGATGGACCCACGGAAACCGTAGGCAAGGAAAAAGGGAAAGTAGCAGGAAACCGAGGCCCTCTAAGAGGGAGTTCTTAAAAGAACCGCAGGTTCTTTTAGGGGTCATGGTGCAACTTGGCAGCACGGCAGTGGGCGCTTCTTTCTTTTCGAAAGAAAGAAGCCCCGGGCAAGAAAGAAAACGGGGTAATAGCCGCGCCTAAGCTCCAGAGGATTTCTTTTGTGAAAAGGAATCTACGGATTTGCCAATGTTAGTTACAGGTATTGCGACGCGGCCGCGAGGCCGCGGATGAGCGGATTTCTGGAACTGCAGATTATTCTGCGAGGAGAGACCTGTAAGTCGGGGTTCAAATCCCCGTGGCCCCACTAATATTCACAAAGGTGTTTGGTTGAATGCGAAAACAGCTGCATCCGTCCCGTTCCTGCTGGCCTTGCTGTTCACGCTATTCCTCATGCCTGCAGCCTCTGCCTACTGGGCCGAGACCATCCAGGTGAAGGTAATCTCCTCGTCCGGCTACCCCGTGCCCGACGTTCCCGTCACAATAAAATACCAGTACCAGGTTAGCGTCGAGAACTTCTACATCAGCGGCACATTCGATACGGGCGAGTCCGGAACCGGCGGCTATGTGGATGAAAATCCCGAAGGCATTACAGCTGCAGACCTTGGCGTGAAAGAAACAGCAACCCACATAATAATCGAGAAGAAGGTGGTCGACCTCGACCTGCTCGACGGGCTCGTGCAGGGAAAAACAAATGCTGACGGAATTTTCGAGACCGGCCTGATAGACTATGTGGATTTCGGCGAGGTTAAGGAATATCTGATAATTGTGGGCAACGAGCATCGGCGCACTGCCTTCGGCGAGAATATGCAGGGCACTAAGCACGTCGAGCTCTTCATGGTCGGGGACAATGTGAGGCGCATAGTCTTGCGCACAGTTGACGGCTCCGGCAGGTCGCTGGCCAATGTCTCTGCGTTCGTGCAATGCGGCGCAAATAATCAGAGCGGTTCAACTGACAAGTACGGCATATTCGCTTTCTATGCATTCACTGGCAGCACCTGCGGCGCTTCCTTTTCATTCGGCTCGATCACGCGCAGTGAAACCCTGCCAAACCTGGCAACCGACCTTGTGCTCAACGTGCCCCTGCAGGTCTACGACCTCGCAATCCAGGTAGTTGATGACGCCGGCTTTCCCATCACGGCAAACGTGCTTGTAGTGGGCTTCCCTCCAAACGCAACCGATGAAAACGGGCGCTTTTCCATCCGTCAGTTTCCTGCCTCGAGCGCGCAGGTCAGCATAACTCATAACAATAGGCAGCAGGTCGTGCAGGTCGAGCTCACAAGCAATGATTTCTTCACAGTTGCCTTCGACCTCACAGAGCCCGCCATAAGCCAGGTAAGCCATGCGCTGGATGCAAACGGCATTGCCCGCATAACTGCCACAATAAGCGACCGCGGCGCGCATCCCTCCCCCATCTCCGCAGCCTATGTGCGTTACTCTACAAACAAGCGCAAGTGGACTTCGCTCCCGATGCATCCTGCAGGCGCCTATGAGTTCGAAGCAGCATTGCCTGTCCAGGAGCCCGGTGCCGAAGTCTTCTACATAATCGAGGCACTGGACGCCCGCGCAAACAAGGCCATTTCTCCTGAATATAGCTACCTGATGCCTGAGAAAGCAGCGCCTCCGCAACCTCCTATCTCATCAACCGGCCTGAACATCTTCGGCATACACGTCGACTTCATCTTCTTCGTTCCGATAGTGCTGGTACTACTGGCAATTATCATCTATAAACTCCGATCGAGTTAGAAACCTACTATCTCCTTTCTCCATAGTCTCTCATAAATGCCATATACTCCTTAAGCTGCTCTTCGGTTATGGACGGCCTGCGGCTGCCAATAATCTCGTTCAGCTGCACTGCGCTGAGCTGCCTTTCCTCGCCCTTCAGCTTGGCCCGCACGAGCCCCATGCGCGCCTCCTGGCAGATTGAAACTATGTCCGCGCCGCTGAATTCCTCAGTCTTCTGCGCCAGCGAGTCCAGGTCAATGTCCATGAGGTCAAGGCCCGCAAGCGCATTCTTCAAAATATCCTTCCGCGCCCGCTCATCGGGCGGCGGGATGTATAGTATCTTGTCAAACCTGCCCGGCCTCATGAGTGCGGAGTCTATCATTGCCGGCTTGTTTGTTGCGCCCACGAGCATCACGTTCTTGAGCTCCTTTACGCCGTCAAGCTCATTGAGCAGCTGCGCAACCACGCTCTCAGTCAAGTGGCTCGCGTACATGCCGCGCGCAGGCGCAATGGCCTCAATCTCATCTATGAATATCAATGCCGGCGTATTCTCCTTCGCGCGGTTGAACGTCTCCTTTATGGCCTGCACAGCGCCCTCATACCCGTTCTTCATCATGTCGGCCCCGCTTATCTGCAGGAAAGTAGCCTTGAGTTCACTCGTGGCAGCCTTCACAATCATGGTCTTGCCGCATCCGGGCGGGCCGAACAGCAGCAGGCCTTTTGCAGGCCTCACCTTGTAGAGTTTCATCAAGTCCTCATGCAGCAGCGGCAGCTCAATGGCTTCAAGCAACACCTGTTTCACATCCTCCAGCCCCACCACGTCCTGCCACTTGACCTTCCTCTCCTCTTTCTCGGGCTCCTGCTCCTCGCGCACTGCGCCCGAGCGCCTCTCGAAGTCCATCTTGAACTGTTCGTACTCCTCAAGCGAGGCCAGCGACACGCTGGGCTTCAGGGACTTGAGCACCTTTACGAAATCAGCCATTTCCACAGGCTCAACCACATTGCTCTTGGCCGCAGTCCTCGCAGCCTGCCTTGCAGCCTCGGTGCACGCATTCGCTATGTCTGCGCCCGAGTACCTCTCGCTTATGCGCGCCAGCTTCTCGAAGTCAACGTCATCCGCAAGCGGCATCTTGCCCGCGTGCACCTTGAAAATCGCCTCGCGCGCCTTGGCATCGGGCAGCGGCATGTAGATTATCTTGTCCACCCTGCCTGGCCTGAGCAGCGCGGGGTCGAGCATGTTCGGCACGTTTGTCGCGCCAATCACAATCACATTTGCCTTGCTCGCGAACCCGTCCAGCTCCTGCAGGAAAAGGCTCATGATGCGCGGCGCCACATCATCCGCGCTGTATTTGTCGCGCCTCTTCCCAATTGCATCAATCTCATCAAAGAAAAGTATGCACGGCGCATTCTTGCGCGCAATCGTGAAAAGCTCGCTAATATTCTTCTCGCTCTCTCCATACCACTGCGAGAGAAGTTCAGAGCATTTAATGTAGTAGAATCCCACGTCCAATTCTTTCGCAAGCGCGCGCATAATCAACGTCTTGCCCGTGCCGGGCGGGCCAAAGAGCAGGATGCCCTTGGGCGGCTTTATGCCATATGCAATCGCAAGCTCCTTCCGCTGCACGGGCCAAACAATGGTCTCAGTCAGCTCATCCTTCAAATCCTCGTAGCCGCCCACATTCGCAAGGCTGTCAACTCCTGAGCTTGTGCTCAAATCCTCTATCCCAAACTTCCCGAACTTGCCCGTCTTCTCAGCCTTCATCACAGCCCTCTCGCGCGACACCTTGATGTGCCCGCGCTCGAGCAAAGCCACTATGACTACTGTCGCGCCCACAAACACAAATATGAGCGGGTTGAAGGCCTGGCCCGATATGCCGCTGGCCAGGTAATAGCCGCCAATCGCCACCACAAGCGAGAGTGAAGAAAGCACCTGTGAATTCGCGCCCTTCATGCGCGCGGGCAGGTAGCCGACCATGAAGAGCGTGAAGCCCCAGGCAAGAATCTGAATGAGCGCAGAGTCTGCAAACAGCAGGCCGAACGTATTCACCAGCACGCGGTTGATGGACGGGTTCAGCCCCTCAATCGCCTTTGCCGAGAATATGCTGCCCACGGCAGCCGGAATCTCAGCCGGTATTTTTGCGAACTCAACCACAGGCCGCGAGTCATGCGCCAGGAACGGGTCAAGCGGCCCGTATGCCGTAGCCGGGTCTTTCACAGGCATGAACGCGCTGTTCTGCCCGCCCCACAATGTGGTGAGCAGCAGGATGAAGAAGACTGCGGGCACGGAGATGCGCAGGCTCATGCGCGAGCCTGCATAGAGTGCGGCAATAGTCATCGTAGGTATGACTATGCCGCCGAGGAACCCAAATGGCGCGGCTGCAAAAGGCGCCATGATGAGCACTGCCAGCATTGCAATCTTGGACCAGTGCTCGAATGCCTCGAACAGCGTGACAGCTATCACAAGGCCGAACAGCCATGCGAACAAAGGAGACTGGTAGGCAACTGCTGGGAATGCGACAACCACCATTACTATTGTGCCCAGGGGCGCTGACTTGTATGCCAGCGCGCCCGCAAGGGCCGCGATTATGAGCGAAGCTATCGGGCCGTAGAATGGGAAGCCCATCAGCAGGAAGAACGTGCCGAGGAAAACTAGCAAAGCGCGCGCAAGGCTCGGGTCCTCCTCAAGGTCCATGAGCACGGCCCTTACCTTGGCTTCCCTCATGGTCTTGGGCATGTGCCTTTCCCCGGCCTGTGCGCCTGCAGCTGGCATGGTTCGAGATATCAGGGAAACTAATTAAGCTTACCTCTTGAGTTTCAAAGACGACTGCAAACTAAGGTTTCCTTCTCCTGTTCGTGGTGAAAAATCCGTCCAATTCCCTGCCGCTTTCAGCCCCAGTGCCTTCAGCTTCCTGCCTTGCCTCGTCCTCCTCTTCCCTTTCGCTGGCCTCGTTCATCTTGCGCCGCATAATCTCCTGCCCAAGCATACCAATCTCGCTCCTTACCGTGCCGCTGGTCTGGGTCATGATTGTCAGCAGGAGCGCCTGCGCAGGATTCGAGAACACGAATGACGAGCCGTACCTGCTGAAGACCCTGTTGGCCCAGTCCTGGTACGCGACGTACTCGCCCCAGTCCTTCACGCCCGCCAGCAAGTTCGCATTTTCCTGCTTCAGCTGTGCGCCCCGCTCGCGCGTCATGCTGCCGTTCTGCACGCATAAGCCAATCTCATACTCAAAAATCGTTCCATTAAGCAGTTTGCAAGTATCCAGGCTCTCGCCCATTCCCGGAACCCGCATGAGCGCCTCGTAGAGATGGTGCGTATTCAGGAAATACGGGTTCACCGCACCTGTGCTCGTGCGCGGGCTTTCGAAAGCCCGCATGATGCTCACAACCTGCGCTTTATTTTCATCAGGCAGCACCGTTTCCGGCGCCTGCAGGATTGCGCCGATGTTGTTGCAAAGCCCCTGCGCAGCCGCGAGTTCCGGCGGCCTGGCAACGGGCACGATAAGCGCAGCGGGCCTTTCCACGCCCTGTCGTGGTGAAATTTGCACAACCTCTGGCATGTCACACCTATTATTTTTCAAACTGCTGCACTAATTCCATCAGCACCGCTCCGTCACTGCACTTGAGCAGCTTCAGGCTGCCATTATCGAGCCCCATAAGTTTCTCGCCATTGATTATTTTCGCTACGGCCTGTATAGCTTCCGGCTGAGGGTCTGTTCCGGGCGCGGGTTCAAAGAAATGCACCCAGATTCCGCCCTTCTCATCATACGCCATCAGCAATCCTGCCTGCGCGCCGGCGTCGTAAATGACGAGCGCGCCGAAATTAGCGTCCTCTTTAGAGACCACGGTGTGCATATTGAACTTGTCCGTAATGGTGACATTAGCCATTACATTTGCTGCCGGGTCATACTTCTTGAGCTCAAGAGGCGTAGCCGTGTAGGTCAGTCCTTTTTTTTCCAGCATCAGCCGCATCATGATGGGGCCGGGCAAGCCTTCGTCCATTATGAATATTATCGGCAGCTCGCCCTCAACCATATTGGCAGTCACGATTTTTGCCTTGTTTGTGAATAGCGACATCGTGTCAGGGTTGATCTTCTGCGTGTCCTTCTGCTTGTCCGCAGGCAGGTAAGGCTTGAGGCTTATCTCATAGTTCGTCGAGCCATACTTTATGAGCAGCGTCGAATCCGCGGCAAGCGCAACCGCATAAGTAATGCCGTTCAGTTCGCCCACGCAAGGCGTGCAAAAGTAGGGCTTCCGGCCCGCATTCTCGACCTGCTTCACCAGTTCGCGTATTTCAGCAGGCAGAGCCACTTCGTTCGATGACCGCAACACATAGCCGTACGACTCCTGCCTCACGCCGCCCTTGCGCAGCCACAGCTCTAGCGTATCTTTGGTAATCTCTTCCTCCTGCGCATAGGCTGCAATTGGCTTGAAAAGCTCGCCCACCGTCTGCACACAGGCTGCCTTTGGCCTGAAAAACTCGTCCGCAGCTTGCTTTTTAGCTTGGGTGACGGGTGCAAAATTCAGAGATAGGATAACGGCGGCCACAGTCACTACAATGCCCGCCTTCCTCCGCCAGGGCGCGGCGCGTGCATATTGTTCCTGCTGCCCGTTATCGCCTAATCTAACAGAAGAATCAGCCTTAACTTTTGCAGTTTTCATCAGTCCCTGCATAGCCTGTGCTTATGCCTTCCGGGCTTTAAGACCTTTTCGGGGCAGCGAGCTGTTTCTTAGCCTCGGCAAGAACCGCTTTCGCAACAGTTTCATAAGGCAGCAATGCGGGTGTGAGTTCTGACATCTCAGTTTTCCATATCTCCTCAATCCTGCCCACTTTCTTTTCCAGCTGTGCAAACTCAAAAGTCACTCCATAATATCTGAGTTTTTCATCCACCAGCGCCCTGTCGAGCCCCGTCTTCTGGTGCACAAGGAAATAAAGGTCAAACAAATCGCGTGCAGACTTCCGCGAAAGCAGCGCCCGGACCTTCTCAGCTGCAATCTCTTCCTTGGCCATGACCCTGAGCTGGTATGGCAAAATATCCTGATATGGCGGCATTATCAGCACAGGCTGCGGCTTGAGCAGCACCTTCTCGCGCCTGCTGAACTCAAGCAGAACCGCGCCTTCGCTTACTGACTTGCCATTGTAAAGCGGACCCTGAAAGCGGAGCTTCGCGCTGACGGAAACCCTGCTCTCCTTCCTTTTCCAGGCAAGGCCGGAAAAACCTGCAGAGGACAAAAATGAGGAGATGGCTCCGAAGTCGGGCTCTATTTCTCCATCAGCCGTAAAATCCAGGTCTTCAGAATAGCGAGGCAGGCCATATGCCTTCTGTAGGCACGTGCCGCCCTTGAATACTGCGCTCAAGCCTGTGCGCGAAAAGAACGACAGAACCCAGTGCTGCACGTAGTCCTTCTCCTTCTGCGCCAGGTGGAAGCCCGCAGGCCCGTATTTTTCAATCTCTTTCCTGTCCAGCATGTTTCACCAACCTCCTGAGCCTTGCCTTTGCAGCACGGGTCAATGCCAGCTGCTTAACTTTTTCAACATCTATTTCTGGAAGTGCTTCATAAAGCACAATCTGCGGGCAGGCCCGTGGAAAGAGCAGGCAGTCTGCAAACGCCTTTTCAGGTGTTGCAAGGAACAAGCCTTCCTTTTGCACGAAGCCGCCAAAACGCCTCTTCCCCACGTTGAATTCCTTCACCCTCATTCCGAAAACCGCATATGCCTTGGGCTTCCGCGCCACTGCGAGCTGTATTCCCCTCGGCATCTGCGTTGTGAGCCCGTGCAGCGCAAGAGCCGAAAAGAACGAGAGGTAGCACGGAGTCGAGATTTCGCAGGCCACTGACTCGGGAAGCGCGTCAGGAAATGCCCACCAGCCGTTCCTCACCTTCCTCAGCTTTCCTTTTACGTGCAGCCTGTGCAGCACAAGCCTCGCATAGCCGGGCTTGCCAAGCAGCGCCGCATACTCCCTTGTGCGGAAGGCCGCCCTGCCTGCCCTTTTCAATCCCTCCAAAATTTCATCCATTTTGCTCACTTTGTTATCATTTTTGATAACAACGTATATAAAACTATCGAAAAACAGCGGCTCCAAAATCAGAGAATCGATATGCCCCTTCTCTCATACAGCCTCCTTATGCCCTCGCTCGCGGGCACGAGCGCGCGGGGCGGGGTGACGAAGTGCAGCGTGCACGCGCCCTCCTTCCCCTTTGTCTCGAGCCTGTACACCACGCCCGGCGGCAGGCTCGCAACAGCTCCTGCGCCCAGCTCCGCGACGCAGTAGGGCTGCATCATGCCGCGCATGAAGTAATACTCAGTAATCGTCAGCTTGCCGCTCCACACGCGCACAACCTCGAAGCCCCTGTTATGCACCAGTGAGAAAAAGTCAGTGCCTTTCGGCCATTCGCACACAAGGCACTCGAGCATCGCGTTCTTGGCCGCGATGGTGCGCGCCTCCTCGCACCTTGGCCCCCTCTTTTTCGCCCCTCCTTTCCCTGCCTTCACATGCCTCTCAACATCCTCGCCGCGCACGTCGAGTGCGCGCACGCTTTCCTCAACCACATCCCTGTTCAATTGCCGGCTAAGTTCAACAGAAGCGGCCAAAGCCTCAAACGGGTCGCGCCTCTCCTCCGCCTCGGCTCCAGCGCACGCAATCTCGCGGTTCTTTTGAGGTCTTCTCATCACATGCTCAAAGAATTCCAAACCCATTCCCAGCCCCGCATTGTTGGTGAATTCCGCTCTATATACGGGTGCCGTTTACGGGCAATCAACGGAAAGTTTATGCCAGCATGCGAACAGTCATTGCAGCAGCCACTTCCAGAGCGGCACGAACGCGATGCCCGACTCCTTCTTTTCCACGCCCTTGGTAATAAGCACCAGCTCCGCTCCCTTGTGTTTTGCCGCAAACTCGCGCAGTCCCTCAACCTCCCGCTCGCGTATGGTATCTGAGTAAGTCACGTTTATCGCAGTAAGTTTCCTGCCCTCCCTTACCACGAAATCCACTTCCCTCCTGCCCCTCCAGAAGTAGGCTTCGCTGCCCCTGCGCTTCAGTTCCACCAGCACCGCATTTTCAGCCAGCCTGCCCGCATCCTGCGAGAACCTGCTCGCAATGACGTTCCTCATGCCGCAGTCGACGGCATACATCTTCTTCGGTTTCTGCATGCCGAGAGTTTCCTTTAGCGAGTAGGAGAAGTAATTGACTTGGAACACCAGATACGCCTGCTCAAGGAAGCCAAGGTATTCCTTCACGCTGTTCATGTTCAGCCCAATAGCCCTAGCTATGCTGCTATAGCTGAAGGCAGTCGCGACATTGGCGAGGGCATACTGCGCGAGTTCGACAAGCTTTGCGGTCTCGCGTATTTTCCTCGATGCAACAATATCGCGGAACAGTATGCTGTCAAAATACTCCTTCAGGCGCTGGCGGTTCACGAGTTCGTCAGCGCCCAGGACAACCTCAGGGAAGCCGCCCCACTCAAGGTACTTTGAAAGATAGTGCATGATCTCGTCCTTCTGCAGGGCAGGCGCTGCCGGCTGGACGCCGTTGAACGAAAGGAACTCGGCGAAAGAGAGCGGAAAGACGCGCACCTGAAGCAGCCTCCCGGTAAGCAGCGTGGCAAGGTCTGACGAAAGGAGAGCGCTGTTCGAGCCGGTGATGAAGAATTTGATGCCAGCCCCCTTCAAGTCATAAGTTGCCTTCATCCACCTCTCCCAACCCTTGACATTCTGGATTTCATCAAAAAACACGTAAGCTCTGCCTTTCGGGTTGTTCAACCGCAAGAACTCCCTGTATGCCTCTTCCAGCGCATTGGAACCCGCCGTGCCAATGTTCTCGTCGAAATTGAAATACAGGATGTTCTTAGGCTGGACGCCCTCAGAAATGAGCCGCGCCACCACCTGGTAGAGCAGCGTGGACTTGCCGCTCCGCCGCACTCCGCTGACCGCGATCACTTCCTTAGCATCAATCAGACGGCCGATTTCCCCTGCCAACTCCGGCCGCGGCTTCCCCAGCTGGCTTTCCGGCACCTTGCCGTATACCCACCAAGGGTTCCACTTCCCCAGCACTTCTTCGTCCATGGCCTGCTTATGCCTACACTCCTTTAAATACCTTCCTATTATGATTAAAGGTTTCGCCCCAAACCTCCATTTATGATTAAAGGTTTACGCCAAAACCTCCCTTCATGATTAAAAGTTAAGGCCGAAAGCCGCCGGAAGCCCCTTTATAAGGGGTTACGGTATGGCGTAAGGCCCAAGAGCCAAATCATGCTTCAAGCAGCCAATCCATGAGCGGAACGAGTTTCACATTCTTCCTGTCGAGCGTTCTGGCTCCGAAAGCACCCCGCCCATCTTGCCCGTGCCGATTATGCAAACGCGCATAAGTTACCATTTTCGGTGCAGTGTTTTAACTGGTGAGCCAGGCTCGTGCCACTTCCTTGCAGTTTCCGCTGATTTTCCTATTTCTCACTGGATTGAGAACACTTCGGAGTATTCTGCCTTGCCCGACGTGACTTTCTCCATGAGTCCTATTGCGTTCTTCATGGCCTCCATCAACACATCGCGCGATGCGGAACTCGGGAAGTATATCAGCATCAGCACGCCCTTCGTATCCAGTGTAATGCAGGTTCTTTTTGAGTCGGCCGTCGGCCCGCCGAAAATGCCCGCAGAGTCGGAGGTCAAAATCCTCTTGTCGCCATTCATCTTCTGCCCGCCTATGCCATCATAGTTGGTGCCAGGTCCTCCGACAGAGAAGGTTATCGCATCGCCCTCGAATTTGTCGGTATCATACACTCCGCACGGCGCACCCGTCCTTATCGAGACGGCATTGTTCGCATCGACCACTGTATTTATTCTGTATACTCCCTTGCCGTCAAGCACGCGTTTTATGAGCGCCTCGCCCGAAGGCCTCTCCTTAGTCGGGTCAAGCCCTACCTGCGAGAAGAGTGCGCGTATGCCTTTCAGTACCGGGTCTTCATAGAGCGCCCTGCCCTCGCCGAACCGCTTGCCTGCGTCCTTGCTCGCAGCGCGGATGGCCTCGTCCACGAGCGGATGCGTTTTCAGCACCTGCACATTTCTGAACATTATGTGCGCTATATCAAGCCCCCTGAGCTTGGACCGCGACGAATCGTCAACCCGCATTTCCATCCTGCGTACCTGTGCTTCGGCCATAATACCACCTCGACCTCATTTTTTATTTATCTTTCCGACATAGGCAACGCCCACGCCTCCAAAAGGAACGACTGAAATTTCGTATCCATTCTGGGCCAGCAACCCTGACCGGAAAGCGTTCTGCGCCAGAACAAGATACGGCCTTTAGCCCGCAGTTGTTCACAGGCGTATCAGGTTCCGAGCCTTATCAAATTCCCTACTCTCTCGTTTCCAACAACGTAGTCATAAAGCTGCTGTACATTACTCCAAATATCCCTTACTCCATTGCTGATTCGCTGGCGACTATCCTCTAAAATATCAATAGTTATCGGTCTTGCTCCTCCTCTTTTCAAAGTGACCGGAACCCCGAAACTAACGTCAAGGACTTCACCAGCATAATGCTTCTGAAAAACCATGGGCGGAACAAGGGAGCAGCATTCGATCTTCGATTCAGTATCTTGAAGCAGCAACTCTATCATGCGGGTAATATGTGTAGCCGGTGCAAAATCAGCGCATTTGCGCACTCTTATGATTCTTGGAACAATCTCCCCCATTTCCTTCCTTATTTTTTCAATTGCTCTTGAGCTTAATACCGGAATATCTGGCGGCAGTTCAAGCCTTTCGAAAAGAGGTGTAAGGCCAGCACCATGCTGTCCAAGAACAAAGGCGTTTTTTACATCGCTAGGAACCAATGGCACGCCCAGCGCCCTCCGAAGATAATCAACCACCGTATGCCTGAATCTCGCAGAATCAAGCATCCCCCCAAGGCCGATGACATTGTTCGCGGGTAAGCCCAGCTCCCTGCTAAAATACGTGTTCAAAACATCAACAGGATTCGTCACCGTTATGAATATTTCCGTCCCTTTAAGCGACAGCCCCTTTCTGACATCTGCCGCGATAGAACCATTCTCCCTGAGCAGATCCTCGCGCGTTTCATGAGGTTTTATTGTCCTCCCTGCAGAATATACGATAATATCGCATCCTGCTGCACTATCGACCACTGTGGAATGTTTCAAACGCGTTGATATGCTGCCGTCATTCGAGTGATGTATCTCTTCAGCAGCACAGGCTACTTTTTCTTCATTCCGTCCAATAAGAATAATGTCCTCCACAAGCTCTTTTTTACCCAGTTTATTGTAGACTTGAAAAGCGACATTACTCCCTATCGTGCCCACGCCGATGATAGCTACTCTCGCACCGTCTTTCCTTTGGCTGGCTGGTTGAGTCATAAAACCTACTCGCGAATATCTGCAATAATAAACTCAGTTTTTTGTATTTCTTTTATTACGCGCGATATTTCAGGCGGAGTTATCTCCAATACGCATTCCGTTGTCCCTCCGCCTCCATACAGCGAGGATTGCTTTGCTAGCTCGTCATCCATCACTACCGTCAGTTTTGCATCATGGGCTATTGGCGGGGTGCCGCCGCGGGGATAGCCGCTGAGTTTCTCCGCAGTTTTCTGATCTGCGATCACTATCTTTTTATAACCGGTTATTCTCTGCAGTTTTTTTATCGAAAGTCGGTGTACTCCAGAAACCATAACCAGCAACGCGTTATCGGTCCTGTATTTTTCATCCACAACTGGAACACAGACCAGCGCCTTTATCATCTGGTCGGGCTCCACATTGTACCCAAGGCGCTTCAAAACTTCATGGGCCTTCAAAGTTTCCTGTGTGCTTGGCTTTTCCAATAGCTTGCACTGCACATTGTTGCTCTCTATAAACCTCTTGATTTTATTCATGGTGTTCACCCCTGATTTTTCAGCATCTTCGCTAATCTTCTCACCCCCTCAGCTATCATCCCAGGATTTTCCACTAGCGGCGCATAGGACAAACGCAATGAACCCCTCAATGTTTCTCCGAAAGCGCTTCCAGGAACAACTGCCGTCCTTTCCTGTTCGGAAAGCTTGCTAGCAAAATCCACGTCGCTTTCAATGCCGTAACTGGCAATTTTTAGGATGGTGTAGAAACCGCTATTAGGAACAAGCAACGTGGGCATTGTAAGTTCTTTTCTAAGCGCCCCCACCATTACTTCACTAGCTTTCTGATATTTTTGCCTGTTTCCTTGGAAATATTCCTCAAGCTCTTGTGTCGTGCTTTGCTCGAAGAATTTCAGTAGCGCTAGCTGGACTAAAGTAACTGGAGAAAGATTTCGCGCTCCCTCAATATGTTCTAGCTGTGCAATAACATCTTCGCGTGCAATCACGTATGCCGCACGAAGACCCAGCAGCGAGAAGTCTTTCGAGAATGAATGAATGGTGATCAAATTCTCATAATCTCTGAAGCTTAGTTTGTAGTAGTCTGGTCTTTCTGCAAAGTATATGCTCCGATACGAGAGATCCATCACAAACCAAGTTTTGTGTTTTAGTGATATTTTGCACATTTTTTCAACAACATCCGAAGGCCAAACTTGGCTTGTCGGGTTGTCAGGCGTGGCTATCACTATGAGTCGTGGTTTTGTAATCTCGATTGTCCGCTCAAAATCTTTCAAAAATCTTTCAGAGTCTGTTGCTGGTATGAACTTCAGTTTTTCATCAATTACTGGAACGTATTTTATTTCCACATCTCGGCATTCAATAGTTGCCTGGG
>NZ_JAUSNF010000024.1 GCF_030646255.1 Candidatus Burarchaeum sp.
GGCTGTCTTCAGTTTCATCAAAATCACGCTCCGCTATTGTTGAGTATTGTCGACTACTTGTAAACGCCGGTCACGAGCACAAGGCTGATCAAACCCAGGAACACGCCGGCCCACTGGTTTGTCGTGAGCGTCTCATTGGGAAGGAAATAAGCAGCGAGGAGTGCGGTGAGCGGGGTGCTGATCGCGAGCACCGCAACATAGACGCTTACGGAACCATTGGCCATGGAGTACCAGCCAAAGGCGGTTGTGAGCGCGAGGGCGCCGAGAATAATCATGGTGAGCATTACTGTCGAGCCGCCGAAGCTTATCTCCTTGTACGAGTAGGCAAAGTAGGCGAATGCGAGCAGCACGCCCGCAGCCACGAAGGGTATGAAGGCGCGCCAGTCATAGCCCCGTAAGAAAAAGCTCTTCAGGGCAATGTTGTAGGCCACGATGGATATCATTGTGAGAACGGCTGCAAGCCGGTAGTCAAGAGGTATGGCCATCGCAAATCACGCTCACCGGGTCAGCAGGTAGACCGCTATAATTATTATGGCGGACACGGCCAATGCAAATATGAGCTTGTCGAGCATGCTGACCAGCGTAATGATTTATAATGCCGGTATTTAAAGATGTTGCAGGAGTGCGGAGGTAATTACGGATGAAGCTTGCCATTTTGTCGGATTTCCACCTGGGCTACGCGCCCTCATTCATGGGAAGCGAGAATGACGCGTTCGCGCAGGCAACCGATGCAATGGAAAAGGCGTGCGAAAGGGCTGATGCCTTGCTCGTGCCCGGCGACATATTCGACAGCCGCACACCCACGCTGGACGTGATGGAGCAGGGCATACGGCTGTTCTCGCTGGCGAAGGAGAAAAAATGGGGGGCGCGGGTTGAGGGCAAGGAAAAGGCTGTGCCGGTCATCGTAATACATGGGACGCACGAGAGGCGCTCGCAGAATTTCACCAACCCGGTGAGCGTGCTCGAGTCTGCGGGCCTTGTGGTGGATGCGCACCGAGGTGCAGTAGTGCTTGAGAAGGAGGGCGAGCGGGTCGCGGTGCAGGGGCTGGGCGGCGTACCCGAGTATCTTGCCAAAGTGGCGATTGAGAAGATTGGCTATAAGCCGGTGGGCGGGGCGTTCAACATATTCATGTTCCACCAGTCTCTGCGCGAACTGCTGCCTGACGACGAGGCGCTGAGCATCGAGGATTTGCCGCCTGGCTTTGACCTCTACGTGTGCGGCCATTTGCATGAGAGGCATGTGATGAAGGTAGGGAAAACAAAGCTGATAATTCCGGGCAGCACCGTGCTCACGCAGATGAAGAAGGACGAGGAGGGCGCAAAGGGATTTTACGTTTATGACACTGCCGCGCGCAGTGAGGAGTTTGTGCCCATTGGCTCGCGGCCGTTCTTCTACCGCGAGGTGAAGCTGCGCGGCGCATCGCTGGCTGAGGCACGCAAAGCGTGCGAGGAGGAGTTGAGAGCGGTGCTGGTTGAATGCGCTGCAGGCAAAGAGGCGCGCGAGCAGGCTAAGCCAATTATACGCCTGAAACTTACGGGCACGCTGGCAGGCGGCCTGTCATCGGAGAACTTGGTTGCCGAGGTTAGCGAGGAACTGAGGGGCAAGGCATTTGTCATAATTGTGAAAGACCTTGAGGGAAAGGACGGCGAGAAGATTGCGCTCATACGCGATTTGCGCGAGCAGAAGGTGAGCGTGAAGGAGCTGGGCATGAAGATGCTCGTGAAAAGGCTGGCGGAGAATGGAGCGAAGCTGAAGAATGTTGAGGAGCTTTTTGATTTGCTGGCTGACCCAAAGGGTGCGGAGAATGCGTTTGAGAAGTTGAAAGGATGAGATGCGAAGGAAATGGGCTGACTTCTACTTCTTGCAGTATTCCACAAACTTCGAGACTGCGAGCAGCGCATCCGAGGGCGAGGAATAGGTAGGTATGCCGTAGCTGTCCATTATGCGCCTGTGGAATTCCGTGTACTCGCCGCCCGTTGAGATGACCGCGACAGGCTTCCGGCCCTTTTCGCGCGCCTTCACTATTACATTGACTATGCGCGAGTCTATCGCGACAGTCTGGAAAAGCACGATTACAACGACTATGTCCACGCCCGGGTCGCGCATAACGAGGTCGAGCGCCTGCTCGTACCTGTTCGCATCGGCATCGCCGACGAGGTCGAGCGGGTTTGTGGCATTGGCGTAGTCGGGCAGAATCTTGCGCAGCTCGCGCTCGGTGGACTCGCTGAACTTCGCCAGCTCGAGCCCGTTGTCCTCTACTGAATCTACGGCCAGCACGCCCGTGCCGCCTCCGTTTGTTATGATTGCTATGCGCCCGCCGGTGCTGCATGTCGGGTAATCAAGCATCTTCGAAAAGTCAAAGAGCTCGTTGAGCCTGTTGGCCTCTATGATGTGCGCCTGCTTGAATGCCGCATGGTAGACGTCGTACGAGCCCGCGAGCGAGCCCGTGTGCGAACGCGCGGCCTTGGCGCCTTCCTTGCTCCTGCCTGCTTTCAAGACTATGATTGGCTTGTGCCTTGTGATTTCCTTTGCGACCTTGAGGAACTCGCGGCCCCGCTTGACGCCCTCTAGATATGCAACTATCACGCGGGTCTTGTCGTCATCGGCCAGGTACTTGAGCAGGTCGACTTCATCCACAACCGACGCATTGCCGTATGATACGAACTTGCCCATGCCAATGCCTGCGCGCGCGGCCAGGTCTATGATGCAGCCGCCCACGGCACCGCTCTGCGAAATGAAACTGATGTCACCCACCTTCGGGCGCCCCATCTTGTAAATCGGAAGGAAGATGCTGTCATTGCGCGCTGCGGGGTTGAGCACTCCGAGGCAGTTAGGGCCGATGACATTCAAATCGTACTTCTTCGCCACATCCACGAGCTGCTGCTCTAGCGCGTAGTTGCCGACCTCGGCAAAGCCGCCGCTTATGACCACTACGCCGTTGATGCCCTTTTCGCCGCACTCCTTGAGCACGCCCGGCACGAGGTCCGCATGCACGGCTACGACTGCGGAGTCGATGTTGCTCGGCACATCCATCACGGAAGGATAGCACTTGAGGCCGAGCACGTCGGGCGCCTTGGGGTTTATCGGGTAGACGCGGCCCGCGAATCCGCCGTCGAGGAAGTTCTTCGTTATCACGTGCCCTATCTTGCCCGGCTCGCGCGATGCGCCTATCACGGCAATGCTTTTCGGGTCAAAGATTGAGTCAAGGTCGCGCATTCAATCACACAAACAAATCATATTCGCAAATTCATCGGAAAATCACACTATTATGCGCGCGTCCACGGCCATGTAGCCGTGAGGATATGCGATTACGGGATTTAAGTCCAGCTCCTTTATCTCGTCGTGCTCGTTCAGGAGCTTTGAGACCGCCACCAGCAGGCCTGCGAGCGCTTCCTCATCGACCGGCTTTGTGCCGCGCGCGCCCGCGAGCAGGGGGTAGCCCTTAATCTCGTGCAGCATCTTCTTCGCCTCGTCCTTGTCTATGGGGCATACGCGCAGTGTGACGTCCTTGAATATCTCGACGAAAATTCCGCCCAGCCCGAACACGATTACGGGCCCGAACTGCGGGTCGCGCTTGCCGCCCACTATGAGCTCGACTCCCGCGGAGGCCATTTTCTGAACGAGTATTGCATGCGCATTCGCCTGGCCCACGGCCAGCGCAATGTCATCGTACGCGCGCTTGACCTCATTCGCATCGCGCAGGTTCAGCTTCACGCCGCCCACGTCGGACTTGTGTATGATTTTGTCAGAGGCGACCTTGAGCGCGACCGGATAGCCGAGAGTTGCGGCAAGCCGCGCAGCTTCTTCCGGAGTTTTGGCCAGCTTGTGGGCTGGCAGGGCAATGCCATAGTGCCCCATGAGCGCCATTGTTTTTTCAAAGCTTAGGAGGGACATTGGCTAACCCCGCATGTTCATGATGTAAACTGCCAGCATAATTATGAAGAGCACGGTTATGAGCAAGGCCAGCGGGCCGACCCATTTGTGCGAGTAAAAGCTGGACTTCGAATTCTTCATGCGCGCCTTCAGCTCTTCGGGCGTGAGCTGCTTTCCGGCCTCGCCCTCGTCGCCCGGCGACAGCTCGTCAGCTATTGTGGTTCCTGCGCCCGATGCCGCGGTAGATGCGGCTGTGGCTGCCTTTGAGGCCTCTGTGCGGGCGCGCCTGAAGAGCGAGAGAAGCGAGCTTTCGCTTTTCTTGAGCGCGGGCGCGAGCTGGGCCGGCTGCTGGCCCGCAGGCTGCTGCATTGCAGGCAATGGCGGGAGCGAGTCGGACACGTGCATGAATCCTTTCTCAGTAAGCACTACTGTGACCTTGCCCATCTTGAAGCTGCTGTCTATGAAGCCCTGCTCAAACAGCTTGTTGAGGTGGAAGGCGAGGTCGCTGCTGCGTATGTTGAGCATTGCGGCCGCACCCTTCGCGTCCTTCGCGCCGCGCGCAACTGCCTGTAAGATTGAGAAGTCGAGCGGACTGATCTCTTCGCCGGCCATTGTCTTTGCCTTCTCAAGAACCGATTTCCCGGTCGGCGTCAGCCAGACCTTGCTCAGGCCCGGCGAGGCCTCGATGTCCACAAGGCCCTTGAGCTTCAGCGTGCCGAGCAGGTTGGCAGCCTCGAAGAATGATGCGTTTATTTTCGAGCCGAAGCGCTCGAGCACGCTTTCTGCGTCTATGCGCTGCAAAATCAGGATGTCATCAAAGGTCAGTTCGCGTGTTTCAGCAGCCAAGATAATCAGCCTCGGAGTAGATTCGAATGAAACTTTAAAAACATGATGCGCCCTCTTAACCGCGATAAGATGGAATTGACGTTTCTGGGGGGGGCGCGCGAGGTAGGACGGAGCGCAGTGCTTTTTTCGGGCAAGAAGCGGGTGCTGATTGACTACGGCGTAAAGCTGCATGGCGAGGGCAACAAGGAGACCGAATATCCCCTCAAGCTGAAAAAGCCCATAAACGCCTACGTGATGTCGCACGCGCACCTGGACCACAGCGGGGCCGCCTGTGCGCTCTATGACAATGCCAGCGTACCGTGCCTTGCCACCTACCCGACGCAGGCGCTTTCCCAGATGCTCATAACAGACCTGATAAAGATTGCAAAGGGCAAGGTGCCGTTCGCTCACGGCTCATACAAGAAACTGATGCAGAACTTCTTCCCCGCAATTTACGGACGTGAGTTTGAAATCGGCGGAGGGCATCATGACGTGAAGCTTACGC
Organism: Candidatus Burarchaeum sp.; assembly: GCF_030646255.1. Taxonomy (GTDB): domain Archaea; phylum Micrarchaeota; class Micrarchaeia; order Burarchaeales; family Burarchaeaceae; genus Burarchaeum. The sequence goes on from NZ_JAUSNF010000024.1 coordinate 5,205, forward strand.
TGCATGATGCGGGCCATATACCGGGCGCTGCAATAAGCGAGATTGTGAGCGAGGGCAAGAAGATAGTATACACGGCGGACTTCAAGATGGGCGAAACGCTGCTGCACGAGGGTGCGAAGCCGGTCGAGGATGTGGATGTGCTGGTGACTGAGAGCACCTATAGCAACCGCGAGCACCCGGACAGGGCAGAGTCAGAGCGCGACATGCGCGAGGAAATTATTACAACGCTGGAGGCGGGCGGCAATGTGCTGCTGCCCGCATTTGCAGTCGGCAGGAGCCAGGAGCTTGCCATGCTCGTGTACGGCTTCGGGCTTGACGTGCCCGTGTACCTTGACGGCATGGCAAAGGGCGCGAGCGAGATCATCCTGCAATATCCGAAGTACGTGCGCGATGCGAATGCGCTGAGCGAGGCGCTTGCTGCTGTGGAGTGGATTGAGGGCCCTGCGCAGAGAAGGAAGGCGCTGAGCGAGCCGAGCGTGATAATCTCGACTGCCGGCATGCTGAGCGGCGGACCTGCCATTAATTATTTACTGCGCATGAACGGCGACAAGAAGTCTAAAGTTATATTTACAGGCTATTGCGTTGAAGGCACTAACGGATGGCACCTCATGAAGAGCCATAAGATTAATGTCGAGCGCGAGTGGGTGCAGATTGAACTGCCGGTGAAGTACTATGACTTGTCGGCCCATGCAGGCCATGGGGACTTGATGAGGTTCATAAATGCGGCTGCGCCCGAGAAGATCCTGTGCGTGCACGGCGACCATTGCGATGAGTTTGCCGAGGATTTGAAGACGAAGGGCTATGACGCGCACGCGCCGAAAGCGGGCGAGACTGTGCAGATTTAGGCGGGCGCCAGATGAGCCGCGCGGATTTAAATAGGGGCTGCAATAGTCGTGCATGCGCATCTGCCACCTTGACCCGCTATTTCACCCTTACTATGGCGGCTCGGAAAAGGTTGTTTACGAAGTCAGCAAGAGGCTTGTTGCGAACCAGGGGCACGATGTGACTGTGCTCACTTCGCGCCTGCCGAATACAGTGCCGAGCGAAACTCTCGACGGCATCAAAATAGTGCGCGTTTCGCCTTCCATCTACTTGGAGAAAATGCCTGCGCTGTTCCCTCCGCCTTACACCATAGTGCCCTTCTTCAACTGCGCATTCGTGAAGCAGGATGCAGATATTTTCCATATGCACAACAGGTTCTGGTATTTCTACGGCACGATGCTTACGCTAGCAATGCGGAAGTCACTGCAGGGGAAGAAGTTTGCCATCACGCTGCACAATGCTCTGCCGAAAGGAGTTTCATTCGGAGTGGACAAGGGCGCGCTGGCCTATGACCTGCTTGTGGGCCGAAGGTGGATGGAGCTTGCGAATGTTATTATAGCGGTGAGCGAGTACACACGCGACGTGACTGTGCCGAAGAGCCTGCAGCACAAGGTGCATGTGGCGCATAATGGGGTGGACGTGACGCGGTTTGACGTGAGGAAACGCGGCAAGAAGGGCGAGGACGGTGCTGGGGCGTTAGTGCGGAAGAAGCTGGGCATTGATGCGGATGCATTTGTTGTTTTGGAAAACGCGCGCATGGTTGAGCAGAAGGGCTACCCGTATTTGCTCGAGGCATTTGCAATGCTGAAAAAGAAAAGAAAGAATGCGGAACTCGTTTGCATTGGGAAGGGGCCGCTAAAGCAGCAGCTTCTTGACCTAGCTGCAAAGCTCGGCATCTCGAAGAGCGTGCATTTTGTAACCGGCATACCTGAGGATGAGCTTCCGCTCTACTATCGCGCTGCAGACTTATTTGCGCATTCCGCAGTGTGGGAGCCTTGCGCTGTCGTGCATCCCGAGGCTCTCGCAAGCGGTTTGCCGATAGTGGCTGCGCGCATAGGCGGGAATCCTGAGCAGATTGGAGAGGACTGTGGGCTGCTTGTCGAGCCGCGAGATGCAAAGGCAATGTTTGAGGCCATTGATGGTCTCTATGCGGATGAAAATGAAAGGCGCCGCATGGGCGCGAATGCGCGCGAGCGCGCAGTCAAGAAATTCGCGTGGGAAGTTGTGGCCGGGAAGTGGGACAAGGCGTACGAGTCAGTTGCCTGAGCTATAGCGTGGCAGGCGGACAAAGTCTATTTTTAGAATATTTTTATCTCTGCCGTGCCCTTCTTGTTTATCAGATATATGCGCAGGAGCACGTACACCCACGATAGCAGGCCAAGCGGAATTGCGACTGAAATGCGCAGAGGGCCGCCTGCCACCAAGAGGCCAAAATATATGAAAAAGAAAAGGATTCCGCAGATTTTCTCCAGTGTGTTCTTCATCTGATGCCCGATGGAATAAATCCCCAGCCCCAGCAGAATATGCGACACTAAAATTACACCCAGGGAAAGTTGCCGCTTACGTTCTACATCAGCCATGATAAATTCAGCCCCAGATAAGCTATTAAATCTTCAGTTATGTCCTTGTTTTTGAACGGTCGAGCTCTTCAATGAAGGCAGGATATTCTGGATGCCTCACGATGCACCTATAATGGCCCCTCTCAAGGCAGAACTTGACAACCGCCGCCTCCAAATGCCGCATGGAGCCCCTTAGCAACTTGTTCATAGCTGAATTAGCACGGAGATGATATTTATTGATTTTAGCCCTTCCTTTTCTCCTTCACCATCAGCACAAGCAGCACAGCTGAAATGAGCGCTACGACTGCACCGAAGAGGAAGGCGGCCTGCGAGCCATAGGCATCCCAGAGAATTCCTGCGATGAGACTGGCGGGAAGGGCTGCGAGACCAATGGCGCCCTGCAGGGTGCCGAAGGCTGTGCCCAGCAGGTCCTGCTCCACGATGTCGGAAATGAATGCGCGCTGAATGGTCTCGCGGATTGCGAGGAAGATGCCGTATAGCGCAAAGAGAATCCACATTCCGAGCCCGTCGCCAGAGAAGGCAAAGCCGAGGCAGACTAGTGCGAAGAGCAGGTGGCCGAATGCCAGCACGGGCTTGCGGCCAATCTTGTCAGAGAGCGAACCTGCAGGTATTGCGAAAAGCGCATAAGTTATGTTGAAGACCACGTACAGGAGCGGCATCATTTCGAGCCCATAGCCGAGCTCGTGCGCGCGCAATATGAGGAAGGCGGCGCTGAAGTTGCTGAGCGCCAGAAGCAGGCTCACGAAGAGAAGGCGGTTGAAGTTCGAGCCCAGGTGCTGGAGCGAGCCCTTGAATGTGTAGTGATTATGATTGTTGTTCTTGGGCTCGGTTTCCTTCACGAAGAACATTATCAGGATGACTGCCAAAAGTGCAGGAATTGCCGAGAGCCAGAAGATGCTGCGGTAGGCTGCAGAAGGGTCAGTAGCTGAAACGAAGAAGGGAAGGAGTATTACTGCAAGCAGGGGGCCGATTACTGCACCCAATGAATCCATCATCTTCCTGAAGCCAAAAGCCTTGCCGCGCAGATTTTTGGGGGTTGAGGAAACCACCATCACGTCGCGCGCGCTCACGCGCATGCCCTTGCCCATCCTGTCGGCAAATCGAACGCCCAGCACAGACTGCCAAGTGGTTGCGAGCGCAAATAGGGGCTTGGTGATTGTTGAGAGTGCGTAGCCGAAGAGAACGAAGGGCTTGCGCTTGCCCACCTTGTCAGAGTACCAGCCGAAGATGAATTTCATTCCGTCCGCAGTGCTCTCCGCTATTCCTTCGATGAGGCCCACCACGGACTTGTCCGCCCGCAGTATGTCGACGAGGAAGAGCGGGAGCAGGGGAAAAATCATCTCGCTGCTCACATCAGTGAGCATGCTCACTATGCCTAGAATTATGACGTTCTTGCTGAGGCCGCCGAACAGCTTATTGCCCAGCCTGCCAAACAGATTCTTCAGGCTCATATTCGTTCAATCCAACTGCAGACCCAGTCGAGCACGATTTTCCCGAAGCCCTTATTAACCTTAATCGAGGCCGCCACATCGTGGCCGCCGCCGCTCTCAACTGCGTTCTTCATCTCGGCCTTGAGCTGGTCAATCATCCTGCTCGCGTTGAAGCCCCGCTCCTTTGCCTTCAGGTTTGCGCGTATTGAAATCATGCGCTCGCCGTAGCCGAGCGTGACTATCGGCACGTCATTCTGCGCGGCAAGTTCATCGTGAATTGAGCCCGTGGTCTTGCCCTTTGTCGGAAACTCGCCTTTCTTCGCGGCCGCGTCCAGCTTTATCTTGCACAGCTTGAAGCCATTCGGCAGGTCCTTTATTTTCACGAACTCCTTTGCAATCGCATGGCTCTGCCGCATCTTTGCCACGGCCTGGTTGTAGACAGACTCCATGAATGCCTTGTCCTGGAAAGAGGTGTCGAAAAAGTCTAGCGTGCTGGTGTCCTTCTGGTAGATGGCAAGGAAATCGACGGCAGTTGCAAGGCGTTCGTGCTCTTCACTTGGCGCTGCAAGCCGGCTCTTGTCGCCCGCCATCGCAGTGCGCTGCAGGTCGCTTACATCCACATCGCTCACGCGCTTTGCAACCTCGCCTGCCAAAAGGCCTGCGCAGTAGTGTGAAGTGCCATTGCATGTGAGGGGCGAGACGAAGCAGTCGAGCAGAGTGGGCGCCTTTGAATCGAATGGGTGATGGTCTATGATTGCAAGCTCCACGCCCGCGCCCTTAACGAGCTCGAGCGCCTCGACGCTCTCGGAGTTGGCAGCAAAATCTACGAGGAGGAAGAGCGGCTTTTCCATGCGCTCGGGCAGCATGCGTATGATGCTTATGTCGCGCAGCGCGTCGCCCGGAGAGTAGATGGCAGGATTGTTCTGCGCAAAGAAGAGGCGCCTCTTGACGTCTCCGCCCATAACGCTTTCTATGGCGCGCTTGAGCGCAAGGCCTGCGCATATGCCGTCGGCATCGCCGTTGTATCTTATGAGTATTGGCCTGAAGGAGAATATTGCGCGGCGGATACGGCGCGCGCAGTCATCGGAGGGCTTTGCGAGGGCGCGCATGACCTCGTCATTGACAAGAGGCTCGCACTTGCGCGGCATGCTCTCCTTTTCTATTGAAAGTTCGATCGCCTTTTCCACCAGCCCGCGCGCAGGGTCCAGCAGCCTGTCCATTTCAGTGGCGTAAATATCGAAATGCCCTGCATGCTTCTTCACATCGCCCGAAACTTTTACGACGTCGCCGAGCTCGAAAGGCGAGTAGCTCGCAACCTCGACGTGGCCGGTTTCGTCCGCAATGGTGTAGCGGTAAAGCCCCTGCGCCTCGCGTATGCGCATTATCTTGCCCGCTATTGAAACGCTGCCGTCGGAAGAAATGGAATCTATGCTTGAAACGCCCATCAAGCAATTGAGGCTGCCCTAAATTAATAAACCTGCGCCGCCGAGAGCTTTGCATGGCTTACCGCTACATAGGGCACACGGCTGACATCATAGTGGAAGGGGACGGCAGGACTTTGGCCGAGGCCATTGAGGAGACGGCTGCAGGCATTATTGAGAGGATTGGGCGCGCTGACAAGGAGGACGAGTCGTTTGAGTTCGAAGAGCATGCGGAAAGCCTGGATGAGCTTATAGTCTATTCTTTATCCTACATCCTTACGGGATGCGAGAGCCGCGAGCTCCAGCCGCACTCGTTCAAGGTGCTTGAGCTTGATGCGAAGGGCAAGGAGAAGAAAATAAAAGTAAGGATTGGAGCGGGGCAGGGAAAAGTAAAGGATGTTGTGAAGGCCGTAACCTATCATGAGGTTTCTGTTGAGCAGAAGAAGGGAAAGGCGGTTGTGCGAGTTCTGTTGGATATTTAGCCGCTAGTGCGCGGGCTGGGGGGCAATCTGCTTATTCGGCTTGATTATTTTTCCTACCATCTTACGCAGCGCGGTTGCGAGCATGGCAAGAATAGCCAATGGGAAGAGGGCTGAAAGCAGGCCGCCCGCCGGGCTGGGTGCTGCGGGAATCGGGCCACCGGATAAATTGGGCATTGGGCCGCCTAAGAGCGGTTTGGACGGAGCGAACTTTGGCAGTGCAGGCACGTTGGGCTTGAAAAACATTGACGTATGATCCCGCTGCTTGGCGAACAGATTTACATTACCTGCGGCAACTAGCGCCGTTGAACGCCCTTTTTCACTTACAACTACATTTACCATGATATTATTCCTCATTTCAGATATTTAATCCTACGCATGTGCGAGGCCGATTGCATAATCGACTATCTTTCCCGCCACATCTACACCCGTAGCAGCCACCATGCCCTTGAACTCGACCGCGTGGTTGATTTCGTTCACGAGCAGGCCTCTTTCGCTTTCGAAAATGTCGATGCCGAGCACTCCGCTGCCCACGGCTTTGGCCGCATTAAGGCAGAGCTCGCCCAGCTCGCTGGTAACTTCGCACTTCTCGCCAATCGCGCCAAGGGCTACGTTGGTGCGCCAGCTTTCACCGTTCTTGCGGTACATTGCGCACACAACCTCATCCCCCACCACTATTGCACGTATGTCCCGCTGTTTTAGTTTCTCGACATATTCTTGCACATAATAGACCTTGTGCATGTACGAGCCCAACTCGTCCTTGTGCTCGAGCACAGCTTCCGCAGCCTCCCGATCATTCACTTTCGCCAGCAGGCGGCCCCAGCTTCCGACAACCGGCTTGAGCACTGCAGGATAGCCTACTTGCTCAATCGCCTTGAGCGCTTCCTCGGGAGTGAATGCGATGACGGTTTGCGGCACGGGCAGGCCAGCGCTTGCGAGGGCGAGGGTAGTGAGTGCCTTGTCCCCGCAGATGCTCTGCACCGCGTGGCTGTTCAATACCGGCACGCCTGCAACCTCGAAGCATTTTGTAATGTAGAGGCTGCGCGAGAAGGAGGCTGAGCGCTGAAGAATAATGTCCATTTTTGGCAGGCTATTGCTGTTCAAGACAGGCATTAGCGATGCGTCAATTATTTTCTCGACCTGCACGCCCCCTGCCTCCGCTGCTTCGAGCAGCATCCGGTTCTCCGGGTTGAGGAAAGAAAAAACTAGGCCGAGTTTCATTTGAATCCCTTACGCTAACTCCATTTACTCGCCCCAGTCCTCCTCGAGCTTTGGAGCTGGCTCGAGCTTGAGCGGCTGCATGCCCATAACCTCGAGCCTTGAACCGCAGTCAGGGCAGGGCACAATCTCGCCCAGCTCGCAAGTTTCTTTCAGTTTCACTTCGCCCGCGCATTCCGGGCATGTTGCGTTCATATTTCCACCTCTGTTTTTGCTTTCGGATTCTTCGCAATATTTTTCGCGCTTTTCGCTATGTGGTTGGCAAGCTTGGACTGCAGGCCCCACAGCTCTATGAACCCCTTCGACGCATTCTGGTCAAAGGTGCTGCCCTTGCCATAGGTCGCAAGATTCAGGTTGTAGAGCGCGTAGGGCGAGGAGAGCGAGGCAACGCGGCAGCTGCCCTTGTAGAGCTTGAGCTTCGCAGTGCCCTCCACATTCTCGTTTGACTTGTCCATGAATGCGTTGAGCGAAGCCATTAGCGGGTCGTGCCAGAGGCCCGCGTAGGCCATGTATGACCATTTGTCTTCGAGCACCTGCTTGAACGTGTTCTCGTGTATCGTGTGCACATATTTCTCGAGCTCCTTGTGCGCCTTGAGTATGCACTCTGCCGCAGGGCACTCGTAGAATTCCCGCGTTTTCAGGCCGACAATTCTGTCTTCCATATGCTCGTAGATGCCAACACCGTGCTTTGCAGCTATAGGGTTGAGTGCGAGTATGAACTCGTGCAGCTCGAGCTTCTTGCCGTTGAGCGCTGTTGGAAGGCCTGCCTCGAACTGCAGTTCCACAATCTCAGCAGTGTCAGGTGCGTTCTCGGGCAGCGAGACAAGGGAGTAAACTTCGTCAGGAGGCGCCTGGGCAGGATCCTCCAATATGCCGCCCTCGGTGCTCTTGCCCCACAAGTTCTCGTCCGTGGAATAGCTCTTGTTCTCGGCAGGCACAGGGATGCCGTGCTTTTTTGCGTATGCAAGTTCCTCTTCCCGTGAAAGGCCCCATTCCCGCACTGGTGCAAGAACTTTGAGCGCCGGGTTCAGGCACGCAATGCCGACCTCGAGACGCACCTGGTCGTTGCCCTTGCCCGTGCATCCATGTGCTATTGCATCCGCCCCTTCCTTTTCCGCGACTTCGACCGCGAGCTTTGCTATCAAAGGTCTGCCTATGGCAGTGCTAAGCGGGTAGGTGCCCTCGTAAAGCGCGTTTGCCTTGATTGCCTTAGCTACGTACTCGTAGGCAAATTCTTTCTTCACATCCACCACGTAGGCCTTCTCGGCTCCGAGTGCGAGTGCCTTTTTCTTTATCGCCGCAAGCTCGATGTCCGGCTGGCCCAGATCGGCAGTGAGTGTGACCAACTTCGCTCCGTAATTCTCCTGAATCCATTTGAGCAGCACGCTCGTGTCGAGGCCGCCCGAGTAGAGCAGCACGACCTTGTTGAATTTCTTTACTTCGTTTTTCATGCATTCACCTCTGCTTTGTGATTGGCGAGCATGAGAAGCACGGCCTTCTGCACGTGCAGCCTGTTGGCTGCCTGCTGGAAGATAGCTGACTGCGGGCCTTCGATTACTTCCTTGGCAACTTCCTTGCCCTTCTGAGCTGGCAGGCAGTGCATGAAGATTGCGTCGGGCTTTGCGAGCGCCATTAGCTCCTGCGTGATTTGAAAGCCTGCGAATGCGCTGGCTTTCTCCTCTGCCTTTTGCTCCTCGCCCATGCTCACCCACACGTCGGTGTAAACCGCATCAGCATCTTTGACGGCCAGTTCCGGGCTGCAAGTGTAGTCGATAATCGAGCCGCTGTCCTTTGCATAGGCAGCTGCCTTTGCTATTATTTCGCCTTTTGGCCCGAAGCCCTGCGGCGAGGCTACCGAAATGTCGATGCCTGTCAGCGCGCAGCCGAGCAGGAGCGAGTTGCATACGTTGTTGCAGTCGCCAACGAATGCTACCTTCACGCCTTTTTTGCCTTTCAGCTCGCCTATCGTGAGCAAATCCGCAAGCGCTTGGCACGGATGCTCAGCATCACTGAGGCCGTTTATTACCGGTATCGGACTGTGGGCCGCGAGCTCCTCGAGCTGGCCGTGGCTGTGAACGCGCGCGAGCAGGAAGTCTGCGTACTGCCCTATCGTGTTTGCAGTGTCATGCGCATCCTCGTGGCCGTTTAGCAAGTGTGCGCCTGTGATTTCCGCGAAATGGCCGCCGAGTTGGGTTATGGCCACCTGAAATGACAGCTTGGTGCGGGTGCTCGGCTTCTCGAAGATTGCGGCGAGCGTTTTGCCATTAAGGGAGTGCGAAAACTGCTGCGGCTTCGCCTTTGCTTTCGCGGCTAGCGCTAGTGCAGTCGGTACGTCAATGTCGGTTATTGATAGAAGGTGCATTTCATCCATCTCCTGCAAGAATTTCTTTCGCCTTTTTCTCAACCTCTTTCGAGTTCGGTCCGCTAGCACTTGCGTGCGCGACAATCCAGGCAGGGTTCTGCCAGAGCGCAAGGTCGGACTGCGGGATTTTGAGGCCTTTGAAACTGCCTTTTGCAATCGCCTTCTCGACCTGCATTTTTGCCTGCTTGAAAGGAACGCCGTATTTTTGCGAGTAATTCTCGGCCAGGCTGAGGGAAGTTGTAAGCGGAGAGAGGGAGGCAAGCATTTTCTTTTCGTTCAGGTGGAGTGCTGGAATGAGCTCGTGCATGATTGCAATGGATGGCTGCGCATGCGCAATTGCCTCCAAAACTTCGTGCTTGCCCCATTGGCTCTCCTTGTTGTAGCCCGCCATGTTGCATTTTGCGAGCGAGAGGATTGAAAGCAAAGAGGCCTGAACTTCCGCAGTCTTGCCCTTTATGGCTTCGAGCACGTCGGGGTTTTTCTTCTGCGGCATTGCGGAGCTGCCGGTGCTGTGCGCATCGCCTAGTGAAATGTAGCCGAACTCGCTGGTTGAGAAGAGTATCAGAGTTTGTGCGAGGATGCTGAGGTGCGTCATGATTGACGCGAGGCAATGGGTGAAATCGGCCTCGAGCTCCCATCTGCTGCTGATTGCGTCGAGCGAGTTTGGGTGCGCTTTTGCAAAACCGAGAAGATGTGCGGTTTTGTTTGCATCAATGGGCAGGGTTGTGCCGAAGCTTGTGCCTGCGCCTAGCGGGCAGGCATTATGCAAGGCGAGCCACGCATCAAACTTCTTGGCATCCCGCTGGAAGGCGTATGCGAATGCGAGCATCAGGTGGCCGAAGGTTGTCGGGAGCGCCTGCTGGTGGTGTGTGTACCCCGCCATTATTGCGCCCTTTGTCTTGAGCGCCTTCTTGGCGAGAGTCTTTGCAAGGGTGTTCAGGGCAGCCGAAAATTCCTTTGCCTTTCCGTTCAGATAAATATGCTCCGCCGTTACGACCTGGTCATTGCGGCTGAGTGCAAGTCTGAAGTTACCAGCTTCGGCGTGCTTGTTGAGGAAGATGTCGAAGGAAGTGTGGATGTCCTCGGCGGGATCGAGCGCGCTTGTGCCGGTTTTTTCGAGCTTTGCGAGAGCGGAAAGCATTCCTTTGGCTTCTTTAGCTGAAATCAGCTTCTGCGCTTGCAGCATCTTCACGTGCGCCTTGCTCGCTGCGAGCTCGGCGCCAAAGAGCGCCAGGTCGGCTTCCCAGTCGCCTGCTGAGCAGAAGCCTATGGCCTGCTGGCCTATATTTTTGTAGCCCGAGCCCCAGAGGAGCTTTGGCTTTCCTTTCTTTTTGTCCATGCCCTTTGTGTGCTGCGGGCTTTGAATATAAATGTTGTGCGATGAATGTTACAGAAAGGACAAATAGTGTTACAAATGGGACATATATCAGCGGTATACGAGCGTATACTCACAGTTTACACGCTACTCGCACATCATCTCGGCCTCATGGCGCCCCACTTCTCGAGCGCCTGCGCAAGCTCGCGGTGCTTCTTTGCGTATTCAGGCAGCGGAATGCGCTGCATGGCCGCGTCGCACGCCTGCATGCTTGCAATCGCGCCTGCGCGCGTGCCTTTGGGGTGGCCGTGTATTCCGCCACTCACCAGTATTACGCACTCGTTTCCAAGTATATGCATGACTTCGGGCACGAGGCCGGGATGAAGGCCGCCAGAGGAAACTGGGAAGACGGGCTTGATGCTGCCCCAGTCCTGCGCAAGGAGCTTGTTTGCAACTGGCTTGACCTGGCGCTCGCGCAGCACTGCCGCGTTGAGCTGAACTTCGCTCACGCCGCCCACCAGCTTGCCCACTGCAGTGCCTGCATGTATTTGGTCAACGCCTATGAGGCGCATGAGCTTTGCAAGGAAGTGCATTGTCATGCCGTGCTTCGGGTTGCGGTCGAACGAGGCGTGCATTGCCCTGTGGGCATGAATTGCCATGCCGTAGTCTCCGAGAACTTCGCGCAGGGTTTGGACTGATGCTGTGCCGGCTACCACTACGTCAATCATGGCAAAGCGCCAGCCGTTGTCGTGCAGGAGCTTGGCGCGCTTCTGCATTTCGTTGGTTTCTGCCGTGATGTTGATGAGCGCGTCCTTGCGCTCGCCTGTCTCGCGCTCTGCCTTGTCGCGCAGCCGCGTCATTAACTTTACGCGCTCGCTGAAGCGATTGAAGTTCTGCGAGGTGAGGTTCTCGTCATCCTTCACCAAGTCAAAACCGCCCATCCAGGTTTCGTATCCGATTTGCGCGTGCTCGGCTGCAGTGAAGCCGACCTTGGGCTTGGGCACTGCGCCGAAGAGGGGCCGCTTTGGCACGCGCATCATGCTGCGTATTCCACTCATGCCGTGGCGCGGGCCTTTGAAGTGCTTTGTGTATGCGGGTGGCAGACTCACGTCGAGAAGGCGCAAGTTGTTGAGCGCCTTCATGCCGAAGATGTTGCCTGCGATTCCGCTCAGGAGCTGCGGCGCGTTGCCCTCTTCCCAGAGGTCAAGCGGGTAGGCGATTTTCACGCAGTTGCCGCGTATTTCGTACGCCTTTGCCATCAGTTTTTTCATGCGCGGAGGGAGCTTGAAGAGCGTTGTCCACGTGCCGGTCGAGCTTTCGGATGCAATGCGGCCGACGGCTTCCTCCTTGCTCATGCCGGCTGCGGGTTCGAAGTAGAAGAGCGCGAGGAGGTCTGAAGAAGAGGGCCGGTAGCCAAGGTCCACGAAGTCAGTGTACCATTCCGTGCCTGCCATGCGTAAGCTTCTACCGATAGGAATAAAAGTGTGCCGCGCAGAGTTTAACGCCATGAAAATACCAAAGTCCAACTTCTCGGAGTGGTACAACGAGGTGCTCGAGGCCTGCGACATAATTGACATTAGGTATCCTGTGAAAGGCATGCCAGTCTACAGGCCCTGGGGCTTCGGCATAATGAAAAGGTGCTTTGAGCAGCTCGAAAGGCTGCTTGATGAGAGCGGCCATGAGCAGGCATATTTCCCGATCCTCGTCCCTGACGACCAGTTCGGCAAGGAGGCCGAGCACATCAAGGGATTTGGAGATGATGTGCTGTGGGTCACGCACGGGGGCAATGAGCTGCTCGAGAGGAAGCTTGCCATGAGGCCTACATCCGAGACCATCATGTATCCGATGTTTTCACTGTGGATCCGCTCGCATGCAGACCTGCCGCTCAGGGTCCATCAGACTGTTTGCGTTTACAGGCATGAGACAAAGGCCACTAAACCGCTCATGCGGGGCAGGGAGGTTTACTGGAACGAGGCGCATACCGTGCATGCTACTGAAGAGGACTGCGAGATGCAGATAGGCGAGGCTGTGCGCATCTACAAGAAGTTCTTCGAGCTTCTCGGCATTCCTGCGATGATTCTGAAAAGGCCGGCCCATGACACGTTCCCGGGCGCCAACTATTCGATTGCGTTTGACTTGCTGATGCCTGATGGGAAAACTCTGCAGGCAGGCACTGTGCACAATCTTGGAAGCAAGTTCTCAAAGGTCTATGACATAACATATACCGACGCGCATGGCGCGAAGCATGATGTTCACCAGACCTGCTATGGCATAAGCATGAGGTGCCTCGCAAGCGTGATAGCTGTACATGGGGATGACAAGGGGTTGGTGCTGCCCTCGCTCGTCGCGCCTGTGCAGGCCGTTATTGTGCCTATACTTTTCGGCGATGCGAAAGAGGCGCTGCTTACGAAGTGCAAGAGCCTTGCAGATGTGTTGGACTCGCAGGGCATCAGGGCGCGGGTTGATGCGCGCGAGCTGCGTCCCGGCGAGAAGTATTATTACTGGGAGGCGCGCGGCGTGCCGATGCATATTGAGCTGGGGCCCAGGGAGCTGGCTGCGAAAAAGCTTGTGCTGGTTACAAGGGACGGCGAGAAGAGGACTGTTGACGAGGAGAAGGCAGTTGAGGAGGCGCGCGCAATGCTCGCTGCGCAGGATGCGAGGCTGCTCGAGAGGGCGCGAAAGCATTTGCAGGAGGGCCAGCATACTGCAGACAGCCTCAAAAAACTGGCGGAAACCATAACCAAGAAGGGCGGGTTCGTGAAAATTGGCTGGTGCGGCGAGGAAAAGTGCGCCGAGAAGGTCGAGAAGGAGGGCTGCGCAGACATAATGGGAACTGAGCATGGGAAGCTCGAGAGCTTGAAGTGCGTGGCGTGCGGCAAGGCAGGGGATGCGGTCTGGGCGGCCAAGGCCTACTGAGGTGGTGCGATGTTGAATCAGTTAATCAAAAGCATAGTGCCGTATGACAATTTCACTGTCCTCGTTATAGAGGGAATAATTTATTTCGTGCTCCTCGCCTTGGGCCTGCGCATAATACTCGACCTTGCGCTTAGAGTAGGAATTAGGATAACGAGCAGAACCGCGAACACGTTGGATGATGCAGTTGTTGAAGCAGTCAAGTCAGTCTTAACGCCGCTCGTGCTCTTCTTTTCTTTTGCGCTTACGAGCATCAACTTCTTCCCGACTGCGCTAGTCATGGATTACCCGCTGAGCGAGCTGCTGGTCTATATCGGAATAATGCTTGGCGCATGGGCTTGCAACCGGGTGATAGGGCGCATTGTGGAGTGGTATGACCTGGACCTGCAGGCAGTGCACAAGGGCAAGAGGAAGGAGCTGTTCTCGTTTGTCAGGAAGATGATAGGAGTTCTCATATATTCAATAGCGCTAATAATAATGCTCGACAGGGCGGGCATCCAGATTGCGCCGCTGATTGCGGGGCTGGGAGTCGCGGGCCTGGCAGTTGCGCTCGCGCTGCAAGGTACGCTCAGCAACCTTTTCGCGGGCATACACATACTCGCGGACAAGCCGTTCCGCACAGGGCAGTTCATTATCGTGGGAAATGACCCGGAAAAGGCGGGCGTTGTGGACGAGATAGGCTGGCGCACAACGCGCATACTGCTGCCGAACAACAACGTGCTGATAATACCGAATGCCAAGCTGGCCGAGAGCGAGGTTGTGAATACGAGCCATCCGTCCGGCCCCATGGTAGTTGTAATGAAAGTCAGCGCTTCCTATGCGGATGCAGTGGAGAAGGTTGAGAAGGCGCTGGGCGAGGCTGTGAAGGAAGTCATGAAGAACGATGAGATTTTCGATAAGAGCTTTGCACCCATAGTGCGCGCCAACTCATTCCTTGACTCGGGTATTGAGTATGCGATTGTCGTGCAGGTCAACGAGTACATGGCGCAGTATCCTGCGCGGGGCGCGCTCGTGAAGGCCATTGGGAAGGCTTTCAAGAAGCACGAGATTACGATTCCGTACCCGACGAGCATTGTGCACCTCGACAAATAAAGTTGCGTATTTATATTAGGGCGCCGTTAAATTAAGCTTGGCAGCTGAGCCGTGTTCGTAGTGCTTCATCTGCAGCCCCGTAGTGTAGTGGCCAAGCACAGCAGGCTTTGGACCTGTTAGCGGCGGTTCGAATCCGCCCGGGGCTATTCACGGTTTTTAGTTTTAGGAGTAGGCCGCCATCCAGTCCTTCTCAAAAGCATCCTCGAACTCGCGCACGGTTGCGGAGTCCTCGACTAGGAGGCTGGCCTCGCGGTTTGTGTTCATGGCGTGCCAGCTCCAGTTGTGCGAGCCCACGAGCACGCGCCTGCCGTCGATAATAAGGAACTTGGCGTGGTTGGTGCGCGAGGGGTCTGCCCAGCGCACTTCGACTCCGCCGTCGCGCAGGGTTTCGGCTGTCGCAAGGTTTGGATTGTTGCCGGAGAGGCTGGGCTCGAGCAAAACGCGGACGGCAATTCCCCTTTCCTTGGCTTTTATCAGCTCATCTGCAAGAAGCTCGTAGCTGAATGCGTAGACCTCGAGGTCGAGTGTGGAGGAGGCCGAGGAAATGAGCGAGATTACTTCGTCTTCCCCGTTAGGCGAGAAGATGGGCGTGACCTGCGGGCAGGAGGCGGGCGGGGGCGATTGCTGTTCGGAAAGGAATGGAAGTTGGGTTGTGGCGGGCGAGTATCTGGCTATGAACATTATGAAGCCCGCACCCACCAGGATGCCGAGTATGAAAAGGGCGAAGACCGTGAAGAGGCCGAAGCGGAGAGACATGAAGATGCATGAGATGCATATTTATTTAAAGCGGCAGGCCGATAGGCATTCATGGACCTGAAGCCCGAGGATTTCAACAGGCTCCATGAGGCCTTCGCAGGCAATGGGCTGCTTCTTGCAGGCGACATCTCGAGCCCGGTCGAGAGGCTCTGCTGCTATTCAGTCTATAATTTCTTCAAGAGCACCAAGAGCGGCAAGGCCGTGTGGATTGCCACTGATGACCCCTATGACAAGGTAATTGAAAGGTTCGCAGAGTATGGCTACAACATAAGACCCTACCTCGGCCGCTTCTGCTTCATCGACCTCATAAGCCTGAAGTCGGGCGCCGAGACCAAGGAGAATAAGTGCGTGAAGTACGTGCAGGACCCGGGCAACCTTACTGAGCTCTCGCTTGCGATAAGCGAGCATATGGAGGGCGGGAAGACCAGCATGGTGGTGCTCTACATAATGAACAGCCTTCTGATTTACAACGAGCTGCCGCGCGCGCTCGAATTCATCCGCGTGCTTGTGGCGCGCGCCTTTGAGAAGAAGTTCGCGCTTTTTGCCGGCTACATAGAGGGAGAATATGATGAGAGGGCGCGCACGGCCCTGGCGCTCTCGATGGATTCTGTTGCAAAGTTCGAGGGCCAGTGCCTGCATGTGCTCACTACGAAGGAGTCGAAATGCTTCTCGCTGTCATTCGGCAAGGACCGGCTGAAGGTTTCCGAGTCTGAGGGAAAATGCCAGGGCAGTAAGATTAGTTTTTAGCCAAAGCTTTCCAGCAGCTCGTAGGCCCTTATTGCATCCTGCTTTGAGAGCACGAAGATTGTGTCGGTGTAGCATGAGTAATATTCACGGATGTTTATTCCGTGGCGCGAGAGAAGATCGGTTACAAATGCTACGAAGCCCAGAGTGGTCTCGATTTTTGCAGGCGAGGTGAGCGAAACTATGCTGCTATCGTGCTCCGCGCTCAGCACGTTGGCCTTGCCCACGAGTTTCAGCACCTCGTCGGCCAGCTCGTCGTCCACCATCACCGTAATCGCATTGTTCGAATTGATGACTGCAAACTCGCTCGCCTTGTCGTAGATTGCCGCGAGCTTGAGAAGGTATTTGTAGCGCGGGCTGACGTGGATTACAGAGACGCCGCTCCGTATGCTGGTCTTCGTCTTCTCGAGCAGCTTGCGCAGGTCTGGAGAGGCCTCGTATTCCTCCTGCGCATCCACGTAGCGTATGACTGCCGCCTTGATGGCCACGAAGCTTGCGCGCGGCATGTGCTCGCGCCGTATCATCTGCGCCACCGCGCTCGCATTGGCTATGCCCATCAAAAGGGCGCGCTTTGTGTAGTAGTCCGTGTCGAGCAGGGCCGAAACCTGCTTTGCTATTGATTCCTTTGCCATGCGACCGCCTCCGCAGTGTTTTTCGCGCCTCGAAGCCCGTTTGTTTTCTGTTTGTCCTATTTGGGACAGTTTGCGTTATATCTGTTGCATTTATCGCGCAATATTTAAATACGCAGCGCGCGCGAATGGAGGCGAGAGGTGGAGAGAAAATGGTAGTTAATATGGCAACGCAAACAGGAAATCCGACTAATATACAAAATATTCCGGCACGGTTTCAGGAAGCTCTGAGAACAGTGGCCAGGTTGAACCTTCCGATTCGAGACCGTAATGGAAAAATGATTGTAGGGAATCCGAATGATTCGTTTTTTGGTTGGAAAGACCTGGTAACTGGCAATACAAACTGGACAGGCAGGAAAGAAGGGGAAGCTGACAAAAATGGCCCCTGGCAAGCCGGCCATAACGGATTGAAAGACGGAGCAGAGGGAGATAAGGGCTGGAAAGAAGCCGTAGCTGCTCAAGCGCTTGTCGAAAAAGCACTGGAGTTGAAGCATCTGGATGAGAACCAGATAGCACAGTACGTGTATGATTACAATAAGCGTGAAGGAATTCCCGTTCGGGATATTGCTATCATTGAACCGGCTTCAGAGCCGCTGATGATGCTACCTGGAAAACGGGATAACCGGGCATATTGTGCGCAGCGTCCTCATGTAGAACCGAAGGGGCCGCATATAAGAGTGGGCCTGTACGGGCTCAACGAGTAATACGGCCGCTAGGCATAAACGTCAACGAACATGCCTAGTTTGGGTGCTTTTAGCCCGTCTTTTGCAGTAACAAAGGCATTAGGCGCCTTCTTTTCCTTATTTTGAAGGCCAAAATCGGTTCCGGAGCTGAAGCGAGTGTTGTTTTTGGCTCCTGCGCTTGGCGAGATTGGGCGGACTGTTTTGAGCTGGAGGTATGCATCGCGCGCCAGGAGCGCAGGCCCTTGAAGCATGGTGCTTAATAGTATTCCACCCATTTTCCCACGCATGAATTATGCCTTTCGACGTTAATAAACCTTCGCAGGCCAAGGCCGGCGAATTCCGCTGACGCAACGACGTCGGCAAATGTTTATAAGTATTTGTCGAGATAAGGATGGGAAGTGGGAGACAGGGGAAAGGCTTAAAAAAGAGAACATGTCTATATAGGCCACTCTTGCTTAGGCGGAGTTATCTGTATCGTAAAATATTGGAATAAAATCTTGGAATTTTGAGGTGATGGGAATGGCAGCAAAAGAGCACTTGAACATGATTTTCATAGGTCACGTCGACCACGGCAAGTCGACAACCGTAGGAAGAATACTATACGATACTGGCGCACTGAGCGAGCAGGAGCTCAGGAAGCTCAAGGAAGAGGCCGAGAGCTTGGGCAAGGCGACCTTTGAATTCGCATTCACAATGGACACGCTCAAAGAGGAGAGGGAGCGCGGAGTGACCATCGACATCTCGCACAAGGACTTCCAGACCGCCAAATACTACTTTACCATAATTGATGCGCCCGGCCACAAGGACTTTGTCAAGAACATGATTACCGGCGCAAGCCAGGCCGATGCCGCGGTGCTTGTGTGCTCTGTGAAAGAAGGCATACAGCCCCAGACAAAGGAGCACGCCTTCCTTGCGAAAGTGCTGGGCATTCAGCAGCTCATAATTGCAGTCAACAAGATGGATGCCGTGAACTATGACCGCGTGAAGTATGAAGATTTGAAGGCGCAGCTCACGACAGTGCTGAAGAACGTGGGCTTCAAGATGGACACCGTGCCTTTTGTCCCGATTTCCGCCTATGATGGCGTAAACATTGCGAAGAAGAGCGACAAGACTCCATGGTACACCGGTCCGACCCTTGTCGAGGCATTCGATACATTCACGGTCCCGAAGAAGCCAACCGACAAGCCACTCAGGCTGCCGATACAAGATGTGTTCACGATTACCGGCCACGGCACCGTGCCAGTCGGCAGGGTCGAGACTGGAATCCTCAAGGTGGGTGACAGCGTAGTTTTCATGCCCTCGGGTGCAAAGGGAGAAGTCAAGAGCATTGAGATGCACCACCAGCAGCTCACGCAGGCAGTGCCCGGCGACAACGTAGGCTTCAACGTGAAGGGCGTTGACAAGAAGGATGTGCGCAGGGGTGAAGTGGTGGGCACTACAGCCAACCCGCCGACAGTCGTGCAGGAATTCACTGCCCAGATTGTCGTGCTCGACCACCCGACCGCCATCCCGAAGGGCTCGTACACTCCCGTGTTCCACATACACACGGCGCAGATTGCGTGCACCATCATTGACATACTCGAGAAGAAGGACCCGAAGACGGGCGGAACGCTCCAGAAGAGCCCGGATTTCATCAAGACCGGCGATGTGGCCATTGTCAAGGTCAAGCCGACAAGGCCAATAGTTATAGAGAAATTCAGCGAATTCCCGCAGCTCGGAAGGTTTGCCATCCGCGACATGGGGCAGACTGTTGCTGCCGGAATCGTATTGGACGTGGTGAAAAAGGCTGCGTAGATCCTTTGTTTGGTTTCTCACGAAACAGGGAAGCGGTTCCCGCCCTCGAGACGGGAATAGAATAGGATGTTGATATATATGGGCAAAGCTCGCATAAAGCTCGTCGGAAAGAATTCCCAGGAGCTGGACGACGTGTGCAGGCAGATTCGTGAAATCGCGAAGAGCACCGGCGTCGAAGTGCGGGGCCCAGTCCCGCTTCCCACCAAAAGATTGAAGGTCGCCTGCCGCAGGACCCCCTGTGGAGACGGTTCGGACACCTACGAGAGCTGGGAGATGCGCATTTACAAGCGTATTATTGATGTTGCAGGCGATGAAAGGACGCTCAGGCAGATTATGCGCGTGAAGGTTCCTGACACAGTGCATATTGAGATAAGCCTCGAATAGTTGCTCTAATTTTTTTCAGGCCGCGATTTTGGGGTGAATTTATAGCCCATTATGTAATAGAATTCCAGTACCAGTAGGAGGAAGAACGCCCAGACCAGTTTCTCAAGCGGATTTTTATTGGAAGGAAGAACTAGGAGGTAGAGGGCCGATACATATAGGATAAGATGGCCTGCCAGGAAAACTACTAGGAAGACTAGTATCAAAAAAGCTAAGCCGCCGAAGATGAAAGTTAGGCCAACGGCAAGAAGTACGCCCATCAAACCTATGCCCAAAAGCCAGCCGCCGAGCTTTACGAACCAGGGGGATGGCGCCGCCTCAAGTTTTTCTTCTTCCGTTTGCAGTTCTTTTTCCTCTTCTGAAAGGAGGGAGTTTTTACCGCTCTCGCCGCTTTCCAGTGCCTTGAGGAATTTTTGGTATTCTACCTTTGAATCAAACTCTATGGGAAAAACACGTTCTTGGCATTTCTCGCACAACATCTGGTTGGAAAGAGCAGTTCTGCCAATATAGTCGAAGATTGCATTCTCGCCGCCTCCCAGCCATTTGAGATTGTCATTTCCGCAGAGGGGACAGGCACGTATTGTGGTTTCAGCCATCGAAAGCGCCCTCTTCTCAGCGCCGTTTAGTTGTTTTCTTCGCTTTTCCCTTCTTTTCAGCCATAAACTTAATGTAGGCCTTTTCCGAGTCGAATTCTATCGGAAGGACTTTCTTTCCGCACCTTTCGCAGAAGAGTTCGCCAGAGAGGGAAGTTTCACCGATAAGGTCATATGCGGCATTTTCACCGCCGCCCACCCACTTCAGGTCAGGGTTGCCGCACATGGGACATGTTCGTATGAGTTCGGTTTTCTTTTTTTCTGTTTTTGCCATAGGGGCGCTTTCGGCGATTAGGTTTTTAAGCTCTTTGCTGCGCGCACTCGGACCACATTTTGCCGCTTAGGTTTTTAAGCCGCGACTGCACAAGTGATGATGCGCCAGGGTGGCAGAACCCGGTTATTGCGCCAGTCTTGAAGCAAACGAAGGAGGCACGATAATTCGCCTCCTTCGAGACCTCAAGATAACTGGTTCCCGCAAGGGATTCCGAGTTCAATAACCCTTTTTCGGCGATCCGAAAAAGCGTTAACGGAAAAAGGGTTGAACAAATCTCGGCCCTGGCTTTTTTTATTTTTTATACTTTAGCTTCCCAGCTCCAGCCATGCCGCTCGACTTGATTCAGGCAGTCATACTCGGCGCAGTGCAGGGGCTTGCGGAATGGCTCCCGATAAGCAGCAAGAGCCAGGTTGTGCTTGTGGCCGGCGCGCTCGGCATTGCGCCCGAGGAGGCGCTTTCGTACGCGCTTTTCATGCACATCGGCACGCTTCTGGCTGCGCTGGTATATTTTAGGCGCGAGATTGCGCGGATGATTACCGGGAGCGGGCTTGGCGTGCAGAGGAACTATTTGGTGCTCTCGACAGGTTTCACGGGCCTCATCGGCCTGCCGCTCTTTTTGCTTTTCAGGAAGAGTTTTGACTTCTCGAATGGCGCGCTGTTTGTCGCGCTTATAGGCGTTGGGCTGGTTGCAACTGGGTTGATTTTGCTTTGGTCTAGAGGTACTGCAGGTGTGAGAAGGGAGGGGGAAGCGGGGCTGAAGGATGCTGCACTTGTGGGCATGGCGCAGGGCCTGTCAGTGCTGCCAGGCGTTTCGCGCAGCGGCACGACTACTGCTGCTTTACTCTGGCGCGGCTTCTCGCAGGAGGACGCGCTGAGGCTCTCATTCATGATGAGCATTCCGACCGTGGCTGCTGCCGAGGTTGGCTTTTCGCTTATTGAGGGGCTGCCATCTGTAGGGCTGACGGAAGCGTGCGTGATGCTCGCAGTCGCATTCATAGCAGGCATTGCGTCGATTTCCGCGCTCATGGCAGTTGCAAGAAGGATTAACTTCGGAATGTTCTGCATTGCGCTGGGATTGCTGGCCCTAATTCCTTTTGCGCTTGGGCTGTAGGGGCATGCGGGGCTGCTGGCGCTTGTGCAGTTTGCAATGGGACTCTAGGGGTAATCGCTCTGCGGTATCGGATTGCAGAAGTCCACGAAGTAGCCGGGATCCATCTTAGCGCCACCTGGGGTGCGCACCTCGAAGTGCAGGTGCGGGCCTTTGCTGCTGCCTGCACAGTTCCGATTAGGCGGATCTTGTGCAGGATCTCCCCCGCTTAAGCCTATCACCTCCCCTGCGATTACGGTGGTTCCACTCTGTTTTAGATAGCCATCACATTTTAGGTGCATATAGAGTGTCGTGACTTCGCTGCCGCTTAGTTTAATGTAGTTGCCTGCTCCATCGGGCTGATAGAGATTCTGGACAACACCATCATGGGCTGCCAGTATTGGAGTCCCGACTGGTACGCCTATATCTATGCCTGCATGCCAATAGCCCCGGTCTGTGCAGAAGTTGTCAGTGCACGTGCCGCTTGCCAAAGGTCGGGTAAGCTCGGGAGGTATGGCAGTATATTCATATTCAGGATACAACAGATACGGATTATTGGCCAGATAGTCGCACGCACTATCGGGGGGCGTTCCGCCTCCGCCGGCCCCTTCATCAGGGTCGTCTGGCAGTTCAGACACACCGTCCGCGCAGTTGCTCGGGCAGGTTTTCAATACCCTGTCGTATTTCGCAATCGTCTGCGCGGCGTAGGGGTTGCCGTACCATTCAACTTTACAGCCGGACAAGGGCGCATTCGCATAAGGATCTTTGCATTCGTTGACATATTTTATGAAGCTGTGCGTATTCCTTGTGTCGTCCCATGCGCAGCACGGGTCTGCGTGGTCGTGTATCCACCACAAATCGGTTGCGGCGTCATAGCCCGAATATTCATATGTGGGCGGATCGCTTGCGCTCTTGTAATCCTGCCACCATTCACAGCCGAGAGGCCGCTGGTAGCCGGGGTTGCATGAGTCAGTTGAAACGGCATCGAAAATCCAGTTGTCATAATAGGTGTGGCCATAGGAAGGATTGGAGGGGTCGGCTGTCCAAATATTAGAGGGACCCGCATTGTAGGCCAGCAACGTGAGCCACATAAGGGTCCATTTGTATTCTTGGCTATCAGGATCTGAAAGGTCGAGGTCTGTATAAACCGAGTCGGTTAGTACATCATAGATGTCATGGCCCGGAGTTAACCACGCCAAGACATCGCCCTCGAACTTGCACAGCTTATAGGTTCCGCCGCAGATGCTGCTCGCAGGCACGAAGGGGTTGAAGTTCGGGCAGGCGGCTATTGAATGCCAGTCGTTTATGGTTTGCATGAGGCCGCAGGCGCACTGGTCATCCACAGTGTAGCCAAGAGGAGGAATTAGGGAGTCGCGCCTCTCTGAGTTTGGCTCGCTCGGGGGAACTGGATCTTTTGGAGGGGTTGACTTCCAGCAGCCCAATGGGCCTGGAAGGCCTGGAAGTGTGCTACGGCACTTTAACACAGCATCATCCTTGAAAGAAACCTCACTCGGATCGAAGCCGCTCTCCTGCCAGATGACTGCCTTTGTCATGAGCGGGTCGAAGTTGCACTTCTCGGACTCGCGCCTTGCCTCGAGGTCGTACTGGCTGCAGTCAAAGGGGTCCAAGTATGGCGGAGTCTGGCCGCTGTAGAAAAGCGGGTCGGGCTCGCCGCCTATGCATTCATCGCATCCGTAAACCGGCCCCTGTTCCGTCGTCAAGATGCCCGAATAGGCTGTTGGATCGGAAGAGGATATTGCGAGCTTGTAAAGGTCTATGTAAGTCTGGAACGAGCAGAGCGAGGAGTCTTCGCCCTTTGCAGGGAAGGTGAGGGCTGGCTGGGTGTAGAGGCCCCGGAATTGATTGGAAGTTGAAGTCGGCGTGCTGCCAGGATAGTATGTGATGGTTGCGGCATTCGGGTCGGGAGTCGTGTTGTAGTAGAACTGGCACCTGTTGAACCAGATGGCAAACTCGGGCGACTTCTGGTTTCCGCCGGAGTCAAGAAGGCCGAGCTGGTTGCAGTATTCATCGCCTGCGCAGTCAGGCGTAGTGGCTGAAACGCTCCTGAATGCAGGGTTGGTGCCGCCATCCTCAAACTGATATTGCGCCGCACCTATGATGCCTGCGCCTGAAAGCGAGGGTATGTTTGTTATTAGGTAATCGTTTGCTTCGGTGGCCTGGTCCGGAGTGCAGCCGATTGCGGGGTCGGCGGGGTCGACGTAGTTTGCAGCGCCGTAATAGAGGAGAATGGAAGACTTGCCATAAGTCTCAAGGGTTTTCTGGGAGTAATTTGTGAGCCTGTAAAGCGCCTCGTCTTTCCTGCATTCGGGCGAGTAGTCGTTGAGGAAGAAGTGGAGGCCGATGAGGTCGACTTTGGCAAACTGCGATGGATAGTTGTCGTGAAGGGCGCGCAGGGCGGAGTTGGGAGGATAGTAGGCGCCCGTAGGTGCGCCAGTCGCCGGGTCAAACTCCTCGCCATCAGGAGTGACGGTCTGGTCGGGTATTACGGCTATCATGCACTTCGGGCAATTGGTGCGTATTATGTTTATCTGATCGGCTATCTCGGGAACCATGGCGACCGTGAATTCCGGCTCAGGGGCTATTATGACTGGCCCGATGCCATCGGGAAAATCAGTGCTTGAACCCATGTTCGTTGCGAGCGTTGTCAGCAAGTCAGTCCTCTCGGTCGGCGTGAGGGCGTTAGCGGTGCTGCGGTCCGGCTTGTATATGTAAACGGGCATGATGTCGTTCTTGAGATAGCATAGAGGCCTGTCTTTTGTCGGCGCGAATTCCGGCACGTTGGTGTTTGCGTCCGGAGTGTACCAGCGCACCGCAAGACCCATCTGGTTGTTGCAGTAGCTGTTGGCATAGTCAAAGTCGCTGAAGGTCGGGCCCTGGCCGAGCATGAAGAATTTAATGAAGTCCTGGCTGGTTCCTGTGGGCGGCTTTGCAAGATCCTGGATGTTCACTGCACTGCCAGGATCCCACGCAGGGTCGGGCGGCGTCTTTGCAGCTGCAGCCGCATTCTTTGCGTTCTTGAAACCATCCGAGTAGCAATCTACGAACTTGCAGCTGCCGCCTACAAGGCGCGTTTCAGGCTCATGCCCCGTAATCCAGTTCCAAATCTTGAGATACCATGCATTGTCAGTGTCTTCGTAGTTGCACACCATGCAGCTGCAGATGTCGACTTCTTCGGGCGGGCTTGATTTCAAAGTAACGCCTGGCCCCAACGGGTCGTAGCGCGTTGGCGCATTGGTGCAACCGGCTAGGAGGAGAAAAAGCGCGAGGAGTGCCAGCAGATGTACGCTACGCATGGGTAGGAATTGGCATCAATGTTAATAAATATTTCAAATTCAGCCCGGCTGGT
>NZ_JAUSNF010000031.1 GCF_030646255.1 Candidatus Burarchaeum sp.
AGTTACAGGCTAAATGAAATTCTCGGTTCCTTTACACTGCCTATTTGGTTGTTGGCACTGATTGGATTAGGTGTAGTCGCCTCCCGCCGCCGAAAGCCGGAAGACGTGTTCCTCGTCACCTGGCTGGCAGTGCCGCTTTTACTGTATTTCACCTATGTCTTCCATGAGTATTACGTCGTCTCGCTGGCTGCGCCCATGGCCATTTTGGCTGCAGGAGGAATGGAAAAGGCCGCCTCATTTGTGAAACCGGCCAGCAGGCCCATTGCGCTGTCAGGCCTTATGCTTGTATTTCTTGCAGTTGAGCTGTACTTGCTTGCCGCAGCCTCTTCAGGGCCGTCTGCGGACCAGCAGCTGATGGATTTTGCCTCCCAGTTGCCGCATGATGCTGTCATGCTGACTGATCCGAAAATCCATTATACGACATTTGGGCAGGTTTTCGCGCAGCAGGAGGTGCGGGCGCTCCCCTATTTGGCGCTCCTGCAATTATATTCTCAGGGAGATAACCCTGCCATCTGGGGCAATGGAGCTTTGAATCTGGCGACTTACACCGTATCGTGTGAAAGTAGCATCTGCGGATGGGATGAATCCCTCGCAGAAATAAAGGATGTGACGGCGTTTTGGGAACAAACAAGGCAGCTCCCGGCTGAAAACGTGAAGGATATTTACGAGGGGGGTGAGCTCGTTTATAGGGTTTACGCGCTTGATACAAGCATAGCAATCCCTGCCCATGAGCTGAAACTCACGTTCTTTTTCGGCCAGAGCCTCGGGGAACCGAAAGAGGCCATTGACTTCTATGAAATTCGTGGCTGGTTCGACGACGTGCTTAATCGTGTCGGGCATCTTGCAGTATATGTGGATGTCCTTTTGGCGCTTTCCGTCCCTATTCTGGGCGTTTATGTGTTGTTTAAAGAGAAAGATTGAGAAGAAAATATCGTAGACTGCGGGCAAATTAATAGGCATATGGAAAATGAGGGCAAAGAAGGCTATTGAAAACGCTAAAAAAGGCGTCGCTCCTATTAATTTTCATAAATATCTTCTCCCTGGCACAATCTCGTCAGAGAAGATATAAAAGCCTAAACGCGCCAGGCTGAAACAACAAAAAGCTATCCGCACTCTTTCGCATACATGCCAAATACTTATACCCTGTCGCCCTCAATAAACGCCCTCCTTTCAACCCCTCCCTGCGAGTAGTTCATGAATGCCGAGTAGTAGGACTGCACCTCATCCGCGTTTGTGTAGTTGATGCTGGCATTCACGCGCACGAGCGCAGTCACATTAACTCCCTGGCTGATGGAAAGCACGCCAGTCCTCCCGCCATTCTGCCCAACGCTTATAGTTATGGAATCCAGCGGGCTGTAGTCAATTACATAGTTGTTTATGCCTGTCGAGCTGAGCGAGACCGTGTCTGTTATGCTGCCGTTCCTGTCCGAATAGCGCAGCACGACCTGTATGTCTCCGCCGCTCGGAATCCAGGGTGTGGCAAGCCGCCTATGCCTGTCCACATTCACCGAAATTTCGTAGCGCGTCACGTTTGTGGCGCCGTTCGCGGCAACTGTCTGGAACACCGCGCTCTGATTGCTCAGCACAAACTGCAGCCCATTCGAGAGGCTTACCTCAATCGCCCCGTCTGTCAGGTTCGAGAGGTCGAGCGACAGGTTCGCGCCAGTCCATCTCGCGTAGTAGTCTGCTGCATAAGTTCCATACACCGCAATTTCCTGCGACATGTTCCTCTGCATGCCAATCGTGCCGCCAAAGCTTGCATTAATCTGCGATGCATTGCGCGCAAGCCCGAAGTTTATTCCTGTGAACGAGTCAATGTCGCTTCCAACATCATCAAACGCATAAGCCGCAGTCTCTGCAGGCAGGCCGTCCACCATCTGCCTGTCGAGTGAATTCTGCACCGAATTGACGCCCATGCTGAATGACACCAGGGAGAGCGCAAGTGCAAGCGTTACAATGCTTACGAAAAATCCTTTTCTCGAATCCATATTACTCACGCCTTCCGCCACCCTGCCATCCTGGCAAGGTAGGTCTCATTCGCAACTGCAAAGCTCCTGTATGCATAAACGAGCTGGCCGCTCGCAATCCCGCAGTCTGGCTTTACTGTCGTAAGTGCCGTTGCATTCGTCGCATACCTTACAACCGTCAGCGTATAGCACTCGCTCTCCTCCGAAGCAGCCAGCACCTCGCGCACAGCTGTATCATTGCCCGTAAGTGCCTGCGCCAGCCTTCCAGTCTTCTCCATTGCCTCGAGCGCGCTCATCTCGCTATGCCGCATGTCCATGAGCGGCGCAGCCTCATTGGCATTGGGCCGCGCAAACGAGCTCATGACTGCCATAATAACTAGCAGTATAGTTACTGCCATCACGGCATCCAGTGAAATTGCAATTCCGCGCATTTTTTTCATTTTTGTAGCCTCACTTCCATTTCATTCCTTACTCTCTCATCCCCTCACTTCCACACCGAAACCCTCACAATCACTACCTCGTCGTCAAGCACTGCAAAATTCTCAAAGACAGAACTCTCCTTCTCCGCAGGCGCCGCAATGCCCGTGCTGTAAAGCGTTACATTGTCGGCCAGGTTCTGCACCTGCAGGTAGAAGTCCTGCTTGCCTATGCCGAGCCTTGACTTCAGCTCCTCGTAATTGCTGCTGTTGAAGAAAGACAGGTTCTGCAGCTTGCGCCTGTTCAGCTCGCCAGGGGTGTCGGC
This sequence comes from Candidatus Burarchaeum sp., assembly GCF_030646255.1. Lineage (GTDB taxonomy): Archaea > Micrarchaeota > Micrarchaeia > Burarchaeales > Burarchaeaceae > Burarchaeum. The sequence continues at coordinate 2,710 of NZ_JAUSNF010000031.1, forward strand.
CAGCCCGATGCTGTACGGATACGTGTCATTGAACACGCCCGCCAAATCCCAGTTCGCAGGCCTGCCGGTCTCCTGCGTAAGCTGCCACACTGCATTGCGGCCCGCGAAATCCATCTCCTGCGCATTCTTTGCATCCACGCGCCTTATCTCAAGGTCGCTCCACGCAAGCGCTATGAATGTGAGTATCAACGCGAAGGCAGTAATCGAAATCATGAGCTCGAACGAGTACGCCTGTCCCCTCGCGAATCGCGCAATCCTTCTGCCCTCCTGCGAGCCTCCTTCATTCCCGCCCGCGCCCCGGCTCCATCGGGTGCCCCGCTGACAGCACTCACGCCCTGCCTTAGCCAATCATAATCACCCCTTCAGAATTCATGATTGGATACTCTCCGCTTGCCATGGACGTCGTGTTCAGCCTCATTGTCACCATGGGCGCCTGTGCAATCGCATTGTTCTTCCTAACCTGCACATAGTTGCGCTGGAATGTCACCTCCATGTCCCCTCTGGATTCCAGTGCAAACTGCATGCTCGTCCCATTGCCCCCGTGATGAACGGCATTTATTGTGCCAGCCAGCCCCTGCGCCACGAGCGTGGCATGGTCCAGGTCTGCCTGATATGCCAAAATATTCTGCTGGCCCTCGAAAATCAGCACGCCCACTCCGAGCATGGCAAGAAGCGCGATGACTACGAGAAGGAATTCAGTCGAAACCTGCGCCCTTTTCATGAAATCATCAGCCAATCGCGGAGCTTGCAAGCGCATAGTCTATGGTTCTCTGCGAAATCGTATCGCCGTTTGCATTCATGCTGAGCGGCACATCTATTCCCCAGTGTATGTAATTCGCACTCGCATCACCAAGGCTCGGCCTTGTTGCGACGTTCCACAAATTCGCGAGCACAGTGCCCGTATATGTGGTGGGATAATTCTGCCTTAAGTTGCTGGTGTATATTCTAAGCTGTCCAGTCGCGAACGGGCTCGTAATGTAGTGCGCGTTTGTAGTCACGTTGACCCGATTGTTGTTATTGTTGCTCGCACCTCCTGCCAGGCCCACATCCCGCGGCCCGTTTCCTGCCGCGCGCGCGAGGAACACAACAGCGCCTCCGCCGGTAGCATATGCGCTTAACTTCGCGGCCATGCCCGCACCCAGCGCGTACTCTGCAAAAATCACAATCGTGTAATTGGACAGGTTGACAGTGCCTGCGAGCACATTGGACCATTGCACAGTATCATAGCTCCAGTTATAGCCCGCGCCAGAGCCGTGAGTGTTTATCCAGTTCTGCCAGCCGCTCTCCCTTGCAGTCAGAACAGCACCAAGTCTGACGAATGCCATCTTCCGGCTGTACACTGTAAAGTTGTACACAGTCACATTACCAATATTCAGCTTGGAGTCAGCGCACCTCATCTGCGCGCCATGCGGGCCAGCCGTGAGCGTACCTACATTATAGCTAATCTTCTCAGTAACGGAATTGAACGTGCCGTCAACAGCGCTCATCGCGGCCCAGGAGACCGCAGCATCTACTTTTATCTCGCATCCTGTAACATTGCTTCCGCCAGTCGTGCTGTCATCGCCGGTTGCATTAATCGTTATCGCGCTGTTCTTGTATGCCGGATTCGGCGTGTGCGATGCATTGAGCACAAGCGGGCCCTGCGTATCATTCGCATACACTGTAAAGTTGTACACAGTCACATTACCAATATTCAGCTTGGAGTCAGTGCACCTCATCTGCGCGCCATGCGGGCCTGCGGAGAAGTTGCCTGCATTGTAGTAAATATTCTCAGTCGGAGCGTCAAACACTCCATCAACTGCACCCATGGCACTCCAGCCCGCCGCAGAATCTATCTTTATCTCGCATCCTGTAACCTTGCTTCCGCCAGTCGTGCTGTCATCGCCGGTTGCATTAATCGTTATCGCGCTCGTATTGTAAGCCGGGTTTGGCATGTGCGATGGGCTGAACAAGAGTGGGCCCTGCGTATCTGTCCCTGAGCTTACAATCACACTCAGTGAAATCGTGTCATTATAGCGCCCGTCGCCCGAGACTGCAATGCTGCCCGTGTAAGTTCCGGGCGAGGTTGCACCGGGCACCGAAAGCGTGAGAACTTTTTGATCGCACGAGTCCGCGTCCAGCGGCCCTATCGGCGCGGTATTCCCAACCCATGCGCCAGGCGCGCCGGGCGTTGGCGTGAAAGTGACTGTTGCCACCGTGGTCTCATTGTTGGTGCAAACCGTGAAGCTCTTGAAAGTCGAATTGCCCGCACTGAGCGTAACGCTCCACGTATGCGGGGTGACTGTGAGTTCTTTAGCTCCTCCTCCGCCTGGCCCTGGCGTGGGCGGCACAACCTCGGCAGTCACGGAAACATATGCAGTCTCGCTTCCGCCCGGATAATCTGCAATCACATCAATCGTGCCGCTGTAAAGCCCTGCTGCAACGCCGTTGGACTGGAATGTGAGCGACACGCTGGTTTCTTGAGAAGGTGAAAGTGAGAAGGCATAGTCCGAGAGATTGAGCGTCACATCGGAATGCGCCCAATACTGCACGAGCGTGATGTTTATCGAGTCATTGCCCACATTGCTCATGCTCACAGCTGCGCCCGCAGTCGAGTTCTGCGCCATTGTCACATACACGCCCGAATTCCCGAGGTATAGGTATGCATTGCCTATCTTGACCGAGTTGCCCTCTGAAATAATCCAAATCCAGTGGCCGCCAGGAACTGTGGGAAGCTGGCCATGCAGCTGTGCCTTGCTCGTTGCGGCATAATCGCTGTCGCCCACGCGCAGCACAATCGTATCATTGGTTATATTCGACCCGCCGGCATCATAGGCAGACGGAAGCTTCATATATATCTGCCTCCGCGCCCCTGCGCCCTGGAAATAGACCGAGTCGGCCGCCTTCGCAATGTCATCGACGGCGCGCCGCGCATCCAGCGCATCGCGCGAATTGCCCACATCCGCAGTTCCCTGCTTCGTAACGCCTATGACGACGATTAGGACAACTAACATCATGGCGAGAATAACGAGCATCTCGAAGCTGGCCTGCCCCCTCATTCGTGAACGCATCAGGAAGAGTTCTTTGAAAAGCTATTTAAACCTGCACGGCTTTCCCGTCGCATCAGAACTGCTGCTTCAGTTCATCGAAAATTCCTGTGTCCGGGAACACCATTATGCCATCCTCTACAATTCTGAACGGGCAGAGCTTCTCCATTATGTTCGTGTCCCGCATCTTCAGCACCTCAATGGCCCTCGTCCTTACATCTCCCCGCCTGAAGTGGTACAAATAAATTATTCCGTCCGCAAGAAACTCGGTCCTGTCAGTCCTTGACTTTTCGAGCGAGACGAGCTCCTCTGAAATCAGCAGTGTGGTGCAGTGCCAGCCCCGCACGAGCTCGAAAAGCGAGAGCAGCGACTCGCTCGCCTCGTAGCTGGTCTTGAAGAACATCGAATAGGCAGTGACCGAGTCAACGACAATGCGCTTCGCGCCAATATCATCAATAGTGTCCCTTATAAGCCCGCCGCCCTCCTTCACTATGTTTGCAACCTCGTGCGGCTCGTACCTTATGAACGCGAACTTCTTCTCCTTCTCAAGCTTCTCAAAATCCCAGCCGAACCGCTTGCCATGGTTCATTATGGCCTCGCGCGGCTCTGCAAAGCTGAGGTACACGCCCGGCTCGTTGAACTTCGTTATTCCGTTATAGAGATACTGAAGGCTGAAAATAGTCTTGCCTGCACCCGAATCTCCGCCAATGAGCACAACTCCCTCACGTTCGAGCCCGCCCTCAATAAGGCCGTCGAAGCCCGGTATGCCTGTCGGCACCCTGTTGGGGTCAAGCTTCTCAGTTCCGTTCGAAGCCTGCTGCTGGGGCAAGGATGCGGATTCCGGCACTGCCTTGGCGCTGGTTTCAGTTTCCTGCGGCGCCTGGAATACAAAGGAAGGAAGCGCTCCCGCCTGCTGCGTGCCTGCGGAGTCAGCTGTCTGCTGCGTACTGGCCTGTCGCTCCTGCGCTGCCGCTTTGGGCTTGGCCTTAGGAAGCTTTACATCCTTTACTTTTTTCTTCACAGTGCCAGCTACAGCTCCTGCCGTCTTTTTTCCCGCCATATGCGGCTATTCGGAGACCGGGTATATAAAAATAGATGCTATTCTGCTGCCTTTTACTTCCTCAACTCACCCTGGAAAATATGAATTGCCTTGCCAAGCGCGGCCTCTGCCGCTTCATTCACTGCCTCGCTCAGCGTCGGGTGCGGATGAATAGTGAAGGCCAAATCCTCGAGCACTGCGCCCATCTCAATTGCAAGCGCAGCCTCGCTTATGAGCTCGCCAGCATCGGACCCCACAATGTGCACGCCCAGCACAAGCCCGCTGTCCTTCTCGCTCACTATTTTCACAAATCCTTCACTGCTATTCATCGTAAGCGCTCGTCCCAATGCACGGAACGGGAACTTTCCAATCACAACTTGTTTGCCCTGCGCAGCAGCCTCCTCCTCGCCCAGCCCCGCGCTTGCAACCTCGGGCTCACAAAATACAACCGACGGCACAACCTTATTGCTAAACTTACTGTCAAGCCCTCCAATAACTTCCGCAGCCACCTTGCCCTGCCTGCTGGCCTTATGCGCCAGCATGGGTGCGCCCACGCAATCGCCCACTGCGAAAATCTTGTGGTCATGAGTGCGCATCTTCTCATCCACCTTCACAAAACCCTTCTCATCCAGCTGCACCGAAGTATTCTCAAGCCCCAATCCGGAAGTGCTTGCCTCATTGCCAATCGCAACCAGCACCTTGTCAGCGCCAAACTGCACAGCCTCCTTTCCCTTCTCGCGCACGCTCACCTTCAATTTTCCTCCTGCCCCTTCCTCAACCCCATCAACCTCGCTGTTCAGCATAAGCTCAATGCCGAGCGCAGGCAGCCTCTTCAGAACAACATCAACAGCTTCGGCATCAACGCCCTTCAAAATCCTCCCGCTCCGGTGCACAATCGTGACCTTGCTGCCAAGCTTTGCAAAAAGCGTGCCCATCTCTAGCGCAATGTAGCCGCCGCCCACCACTATGAGCTCGCGCGG
>NZ_JAUSNF010000043.1 GCF_030646255.1 Candidatus Burarchaeum sp.
AAAACCCGCGAAGGCAATGGGCACTGACGAGCAGTGGAAGCATGCGGAGAAGGCGCTTGCAGATGCGCTTGAGGCCAAGGGGCTCAAGTATGAGGTGAAAGCTGGTGAAGGCGCGTTCTATGGACCTAAGATCGACATGCACATAAAGGACGCACTGGGCAGGAAGTGGCAGTGCGCCACAATTCAATTGGACTTCCAGATGCCCGGCCGCTTCGGCGCCACCTATGAGGGTGCGGATGGGACGAAGCATACGCCCATAATGATTCACCGCGCGCTTCTCGGGAGCATTGAGCGCTTTATGGGCATAATTATAGAGCACTATGCCGGCGCATTCCCTGTGTGGCTCTCGCCCGTGCAGGTTGCGCTTCTGCCCGTGAACGACGGCCATGCGCCTTTTGCGCAGGAGCTGTGCACACGCATGAAGAAGGCCGGCCTGCGGGCTGAGGTTGACGAGAGTTCGAAGACGATTAATTACAAAATAAGGGAGGCTCAGATGGCCAAAGTTCCGTATATGCTAGTTATAGGCGACAAGGAGAAGCAGACAGGCTCGCTGCAGGTGCGCGACCGCAAGGGCGCGATGAGCGATGAGAAGGTTGAGGAATTCATTGCGCGCGTGGCTAAGGAAGTGGAAGAAAAACAGTAGGGCATGCAGCGCAATGAGCGCAAAGCTTGCGCATTAAGATTCCGAGGATTTCTGCCTTTCCAAGAATTTCCGCATGGCATTTTGCGCATCCGCGCCGGCAATTGCTTCGGCAAGCAGCCGGACATTTTTTCGCCTCTCGCGTTTATTGATGGCAGGCAGATCATATCTTCTAGTTAATCCCGCTATGGCCCTCACTGCCCCGGGGCTGTTGGATTCGAACCTGGCAGTATATTCATCCACTGTGGACGGCAACTTGTCCGAGCTCACGACAACGTCGACAAGCCCAAGCTCCTGCGCGGTTTTGGCATCTAACTTTTCCCCGGTCTGGGCAAGCCGTTTGAACGCTGCGGACCCTATGCGCGCGATTACATAGGGAGATATTATCCATGGGAAGAGGCCTAATTTCACCTCTGGCAGCTGGAACGAGGCATTTTCTTCAGAAACAATAACAATATCGCATGCGGCCATCGGGCCCATGCCGCCGCCCTTGACCGCGCCATCCACTATGGCCATAGAAGGAATGGGCAAGGAATGAAGGGCATGCAGGCACGTGTCAATAAGCGACAGCTGTTTGATTCTCTCGCGCTTTGTTAGCTTGGATAGCGCCCAGAGCCAGTTGATGTCCGCGCCTGAGCAGAAAGCTTTTTCATGGCTCTCAATCACTATGGCGCGCACGTTGGACCGTTCCTGGATGTCTTTCAACACTGCAATAAGCTCTTTCAGCAGCTCGCAGTTGAGGGCGTTCGCCCTTGGCGCTTCGAGGGCAATGCGTGCAATCCCGCGCTCAGAAACATCATACTTTATGCAGTTGAGCATAAGAGATGCCGTAAGGGCAAGTTCATCTGTAGCGTGCAGTTTGCGCTGGAACCAATCGCGTATTTTCCCTATGCCGAACCTTGGGGGCCTTGAGTCAGACTGCCGCTGCATATTGGCGCACATAGAAACAGCTAGTACGTATGCGATTTCAAGTATTTAAGCTTTGAAAAAAGATGGATGTGATTGACAAGAGGCGCGGCATCATGCAAAGAAGATTGATGGACATTTTCAAATCCCTTCACGCGCACTTCGGGGACAGGAACTGGTGGCCGGCCGACTCGCCTTTTGAGGTTGTGGTGGGCGCGGTGCTCACGCAGAATACGAATTGGAAGAATGTGGAGAAGGCGATTGCTAATTTGAAGAAGGCGAAGATGCTGGATGCACGAAAGATTGCGCGGGCTGACCTGCGCAAGCTGCAGAAGCTCATCAGGCCGAGCGGCTTTTACAAGCAGAAGGCCAAGAGGCTGCGCGAGGTTGCGCGCTGGTATCTGTGCGAGAAGTGGAAGTTTCTCGAGGATGAATTCCTGAGGGCTGACCTGCTGGCCATCAATGGCGTAGGTGAGGAGACTGCGGACTCGATCATGCTATACGCGCTGGAGAAGCCGGAGTTTGTGGTGGATGCATATACGCGGAGGCTGTGTGATAGGCATAAACTGTTGAATGGTGCGGGCGGTGCAAGCGGCAAGAGGAAATACTGCGATTACAAACAGTTATTCGAGGAGAATATACCGAACAATACCAAGCTGTTCAACGAGCTGCACGCACTAATAGTGGAGCTGGGCAAAAACTACTGCAAGAAGGAAAGGCCGCTGTGCGAAAAGTGCCCGCTGAAGCGGGATTTGCCTGCTCCGGCGCGAGAGAAATAGTGGTTAACTCATAACATATTTCTTTTCACGGTGCGCTACGCGCTAGCCTTGTTTGCCGGCCGGTGCGGCCATTGCAACCTTGGCCTGGGGTTTATTTTTAGAATATATGAACCCATCAGCATGGGTGATATTCACTAGATGACCCCCTTCTGTGTTGCATAGAACCCCAAAGCCAGGATACCAGCTAATCACAGTATATCGCAACGCGGGATCAAACTTCCTGGGATCGGTAAAAGCCGATTGCATATACACCCCAAAGGGTTCCTCAGCATATCCAAATCTGTGGCCAAACTGAGAGTTCCAGTTATTCACAAAGTGGAGCATCTTAATATCCGTTTCCGGATTGAGGAAATTGACTACATAAACTATTCCGTGTTTTTTGTCTTCGTACTTGGAGATGGTCAAATTAGGAACGAGAATAGTCGTGCTGTTTTTGCCCTTCTTTTCCACAAAGCCGTGGTTTATGAATCCCTGCATATTCTTGCAGTGCAGGTCTATTTGCATATCTTTGGGCAGGTTTTCAAGCACCCATAGGGGGCTATTATCTTCACAGCTCTCACGAAGTGTTGTATCTGTTATAACGAATGTCCCGCCACCAAGCAATTTTGGATTTTTAGTTTCCACTTGAGACTCCACGTCGCTTAGTTTCCCATCATGACTAGATTTCTTATCAATAGATGTAAGAATACCAGACACGAGCGGAAGGCGTGCCAGAGTCCAGAAATTTTCGTTTGCCGTGCGTACAATTTCGTATATGTGGTTCTGCTTGGAGGGTGGTTTAAAAAGCTTAAGTGCTGGTCCTTGATTGCAGGGCATTATATCACGCTCCTGCAAGAAGTTATGGTGCCGCTAATATAAAAAGCTTTACCGCCGGCCTATTATCGCATTCTGCTGCCTTGACCAGACCTTGTTGGGGGTTTTCTTGACCCATTCCGCATATGCTACGACAAAGCGCAGGCGCTGCTCAAAATTCCTCTTTTTCTCTTCAGCTAGCGCTTTTAAATCGAACTTCCGCACTTTTGCACGCCTGCCGGCCTTTCGGGTTTTCATACATACCACTTCATGCGCTGCAATTCCTTCTCAACTCCGAGACGCTTGGCGAAATTACGCAAATGACTTTCATTCAATCTCTTTTTAAAGAGGTCATATAAGTAAAGGGCGTCTTCCACGTCCTTTTCGGAGCCCATGTAAAGCTTGTAGCATATCTGCGGCTCCAGCGGAGCTATGAAAAGCTTGTTTGAATTGACAGATACTTTAATGCGATGAGCTATGGAAAACGCGTCAATTTCGGTTTTTGCGAATTTGAGCTCGATGTTGGGCACATACATTTCGGCAGGAGAAAAACGAAGGGCGGTGGCACTGGTGAGGTACTCAAACCCCAGCTTGGCATTAGGTGCTTGATGGCATTCGAATGTGTTGGAAAGAAGGCGGAAGAGCTTCTCAAAACGAACGTAGTCCAGCGGCTCTATAATAATATCTATGTCCTCGCTGGTGCGGCTGCGCCCGAAAACGATTGCAACGTAGCCCGCCACGATTACGTACTTTATGCGGAGCTTGTTGAGTTTTGAAGCGAAAGATATGGCAAGCTTGTCGAGGCTGGAAAGCTCTCGGTTGAAGATAATCCCGTCCTTCCTGAATGTGATTTCCATCGCAAGGGATATCTGGCAAATTCTTTATATTGCTTTCAGCGGCTGATGCGGCAGTTACAAAGAACTCAGTATCGGCAGCGAGATGAGCGAGAGCAATGTTGTAAGAACAATTGCCGATGAGACCAGCTCGGTGTCGAGCTTGTAGTGGTCTGCGAGAACGAAGTTTGAGACTGCAAGCGGCATAGCGGCCTCGAAAAGCGAGACTTCGTATCCCAAGCCAGTAAGCGAGAATGCGCGGGCTATAGCCACGAATAGCAGCGGGAAGAAGAACATCTTGGTTGCAGAAATGGCAAGGTTGAGCTTGAGCTGGGCAAAGGGATTCCTTCCGTACATGAAAACGCCCATCGCGAATATGGCAACTGGCGAGGTGACGTGGCCTACCAGACGAATGGCCTCCGCAAGCGAGGCGGGAAGCGCGGGCAGGCCGGCATAGATGTAGATGAGGCCGATGGCGGAGCTGAGCAGCAGCGGGTTGGTGGAGATTCTCTTCACTATGTCAGGTGTATTTAGGCCGTCTGAATATGCCTGCAGCAGCGCAAGGCCTAGCGAGAAGATTATCAGGTTGTAGACGGTCACTACCATGACCACGATGGGCGCGCTAACCTCGCCAAACTCGAGCACATTGACCTGGTAGCCCATGTACAAAATGTTGCCGTAGAATGCGGCAAGCAGGAAAACTGCGATGAGCTTGCGCGGAAGTTTTATGAGCGCGGAAACTAGCAGGACCAGCGCTATCATCACCAAAATGGCGGCTGCATTCGCAGTTATGAGTGTCCAGTCGCTGAACGCACTTGTGCCGTTGTCATAGAGGCTTATGAAAATGAGCGCAGGAAGGGCAGCATAATAGATGAAATTGTTCATCACTTTGTAGTCGCCATCCTTAAGGATTTTTGCATGGCGCGTGATGAATCCGAAAGCCATGATTATGAATATCGTGAGTATGGCGCCGAACATGAAATATAACTGGTAAGCAAGATATAAATAACGTGCGGCTAAGACGAATATGGGGAAGAGAGGCATATGGCAGAATCAAAAAATGTGCCTGAAGCAGTCGAGAAGCATCTGGACAGCAGAATCAAGATAGCCTGGCTCTTGCCCACCTTTGCCATTGCTGCCATCATATTCTTACTGGGCATGGCTGCTTTCATTGCCCTGCCCGCAGGGGAACCGTCGGCCATCATTCCCTCCATGACGAACGGCTTGGTAATCATGGCTGCCGTAATCTTTCTCGAGCTGATTATAGTTGTGCCTTCACTGCTATTGATGGAGCTCAGGTACAGGGCGTTTACATATGCGTTTGAGCCTGATGGCCTCGTAATCAGGAATGGCATAATAACAAGGGAAAAGATAGTCCTGCCTTATGAAAGGATACAGGAAATAAAGGTTGGGAGGAGCCTTGCTGAAAGGATGCTTTCACTTTCGACTCTTTGCGTGGACACTGCCTCACAAGCGGGCACTGACAAGACTGGGTGCAGTGTGGTGCTTCCCGGAATTACATACACCAATAGGCGCACGCTTGTAGAAGACATCATAATGTCGCGAATCATGCACAGGAAGGCGGGGGCAGGGCTGGAAGGGCTGGTAATCCCGCATGATTATGAAACCGAGTCATTCATGCTGCAGGAGCTGCACAGGATACATGAGCTGCTTGAAAAGAAATCTGTGAGCAAGGCGACGAAGGAAGAAGCTCAGAAGAAGATGGCGTCAATTGAGAGAATTCTTGAAAGGCGCAGAAAGGAGGAAGAGCCTGCACCTGAGAATGACGAGAAGGGCACTGAAACGGCCTCATACCCGGAGACGCAGACCGGGCAAGACACTGAAGAGTTGCAGTTCCGTACAAAGCATCCTCTTGAAAATGATGACGATGCGCCTAGCGGTAGCGCAGGAAGGCGCCCACGCCGCCGAAGCCCGAGCGGAACTGCTGGCCATAGGTCGTCTCGCCCGAAATGAAGGCAAGATGCGCACTGTTCTTCTCAGCCAGCGTGATGAGCTCGTTGATAGCATCCGCCTTGCCGACTGCGCGGGCCTTGCGGCCGCAGCCAGGGCATTCCTGCTCCGCAAGCTCCTTTTCGCTCAGTACGTCAAACTCCTTGCCGCACGCAGTGCACTTGAAGCTTATGCGCCAGAGCTCAAGGGATTCTGAGATTAAGACCTGGGCGACTTTTGATGTTGCAAGGGCAGCCATCACGTTCTCGTAGCCATAGGCCACAAGCCCGCCCTTCCCAATCTCCTTCATGAATTTCTCGATGAGCTCCTTTTCCTTCACAGCCTCCTGCTCGCTGATTATTCCGCCCGCATTGTCGAGCAGCTCGCGCACGCCGTATTCATCAGTGTAGCCGATATTCACGCAGCCCAGTATTTTGAACTGGTAGTTGAAGGGCTTCGACTTCAAAAAGTTCTCCTTGGCAGGCCCGGGCCCGCCCACGATTATGTTGTGTATGCCGCTCGCAAGGAAGGCCTCGTCCATTGCCTCGCCTGTGCGCTTGTAGTATTCCTCAATGCCTTCTTCAATCAGCCTCTGAAAGCGCCGAGCTGATTGGCCGCCCTTATGAATTTTCGAGTGCGCGAGCGAGTGCAATCTCCGCACTATTTGGGTCTGCTTGCCGCGCAGGGTTGCCAAAGTGGCATCGCGGCCGTCCATCACTATCAGGCCATATGCCTGGTTTGTCTCGAGCATTCCGCTAAGGGGGTCGAGCATGAATACCGAGTCGCAGCGGTACATCTGCACCTTCACGGGCTCGGGCGGAACTATGCTGATGAGCTGTATGTCCGGCCTGCCCTCGACTTTCGATGTGTTTCCGCAGAAGATTGCAATGCCATTCTCGGGCGGCGAGCGGAACATTTTCAGGTAGCCGATTATCTTCTCAAGGGCCTCCTGCACATTCTTGCGCGTGCCCTTGCTCTTGATGTTGCTAGCCTGCCCGTACTCCTCCTTCAACTTATTGCTCGTGTCGGATATCTGCGAGCCGGGCGGGATGTAGACGCTGATGAGCTCGGTTCCACTGCCCCGGAGCTCCCGCAGCTCGCGCAGTCTTTTCCTCATCTCGTATCTGAGCTTCTCGTCTTTTTCCATTGCCATAATTTTCACTTGCCTATCACCTATTGTAGGCTCGTCCAGCATTAATAAACCCGTGTCAGAAGACGCGCGCAATCTTGCCCGTGTCGAGGAAGTAGACCGCGCCTGCGACCTCAAGGCTGCCCTTCTCGCGCGCCAGCCTTACGACATCGCTCGAGTCAAGAATTACCCTTATCTGCTCGCGCACGTTGAGCTCGACTGCCTTGGGCAGGTCCCCATGCGCCTTGTCGCACACTGGCTCGAGGTGCGAGAGCAATGCAGCTATGTGGCCCTGCTCGCCGCCTTTCATTGCGCCCTTTATTGCACCGCACTCGCTGTGCCCCATTACAAGAAGAAGAGGCACGTGCAAATGTTCAACTGCATATTCAATGCTGCCCAGAACAGATGCATCGGCTGCGACATTGCCTGCTACGCGGATGACAAAAATCTCGCCCGGCCCCTTTGCGCCCAGGACGGCCTCGGCAGGCACGCGCGAGTCTGAGCAGCTGAGCACTGCGGCATAGGGATGCTGGCCCTTCAGGAGCTCCTTAAGCTTGGCCTTGTTGGCCTTTGAAGCATATGCTGAGTTGCCCTTGAGCAACCCATCAAATAGGCTAGTTTTGCCAGTTTTTTCCGCCATGAGCATAACCCGACAGTCTTACAATGAAAAGCCTTAAATACCTGTTTTGGCATAGAATAATACTAATTCGAGTATGCCAGAACGGTGCTGCATATGTTCAAGGTCGACCGCCATTATGGTTTGGGTGGTGGCTCCCGACCGCAAATTATAGGCACGCAGACCCTAACCACTCGCAATGCACCCACAACTGTACTGCTTGAGCTTTTTAGAAGCCGCCAAACTACTGACGAAAAATTTAGCCAGATGAAGTCTCTTCTCGATATTTTCAGCCTGTCCAGGGACGAGCTGGCGTCTTTCCTCGTGGAGTTCATAAAAAAGGCGCAGGGAGAGGGCTATTCCGATGCAGAAATATGGCTGGATTTGCGGGCCCTCAAGTATGCGAACCGGCTCAGGATATGGCTGGACACTAGCAAGGACCAGGCGCCATCAGTCATCGTGTGCTCCAATACTACGACTGTGGACTGGTTTGATGTGCTCGAAGGCGGGAAGCCGTTAATCTCAGAGGGAAAACTCTACAACGGTGTGTTTGGGAATTGGGAGAGCGTACGCAATCCAGAAGAGGTAGATTGCGTGGACGACCTGACGCAGACGCTCTACATACTCAACCACGGTGCGCAGAAGGGCAACCCGCTGCCGGCATACATATTGTTTGCTGGGAGGAGCAAGCCCGCGGAGTCTGAGGATTCCGACGCCACGCTTGAGGCAACGGTAGAACAGGTGCGCAACAGGTTCAGGAAATTTGTGGCTGATTCTGAAAAAACACCAGATAACGTATGTGAGTTCAACAACCGGAACTGCATGATGATATGGAACCCAAAAACAGAGAAGCCCGTAACGATCCCCATACTGGGAATCATATATGAAGAACAGAACAACAGATTCCATGTGCTTGAGCTTGGAAAGGAGGACCGCGCCCCCGTAGACGCGGTTGGCTGGCTTTCAAATCCTGCAAATATTGCAAAGATGCTGGGCATAGGCCAAAAAGAATTCGAAAAGCTGAGGAAAGACGTGTTCCCGGATCTTCTTGGAAAGATCTGGGAGAAAAAGATGGCCGCAGACCCGGCACATGCGCAGTTGGCGCATTCATACGAAGTGATTACACGGCAGGCAGAAAACATTGTCATGAGGGAGGAGGAAAGCAGCGACTCCGTGTGGCTGAGAAAGTTCATGCGTCACAAAACGAAGCACGGGTGCGTGGACAGCAGGCAGTGCGGATGCAACGCCAAATCCCTGGGTGCCGTGCAGGAGCAGCATAACGTACTGGCTGCAACTAGAGTAAATGTAAATAATAAGGAAAGGCAGATAGTTCCGCACCTTAAATGCGGCTACCTGACCACGGTCTTAAGCCTGCACCAGCTAGGAGAGGAAATGCTGCAGCGGATAGCGGAGAAAAGAGGGAAAGGCAAAGATTGGGAAGAGAGACGCGAAATACTAAATGCCCGGCGTTTCCTGGCAGAGAACATGAAAAGGCTGTTTACGGGCGACTATCTTGGGCCGCTTGCAAACGCAGATCTTTTCAAGCACTACATGGGTGTGCTAGGCGTTGAAAAAAAGTCAAATGCCTATAAAGACTTTGAAAAGATTTTCCTGAAGAACGAGCAGCTTACCAGGGCGGCCCTCCGGCATGCCTATGAAAATGGGGTCATAGAGTGGGACGTGAATGCCCCCATGACGTCGGTGCCGGTCATGAAAGCTGCCGAAGCTGTCGAGATGATGCTTTTGGGATTTGGATTCAGGAGGGAGAAAAGGAAGGAGGAGAAAATGGAGAATGGGGAGAAGAAGGAGGAGACTGTCTGGTGGGTGCGGAAGGAAGGAACTGCTGTTCAGAAGATAGGCTCGGAGCATTACATGATACTAGTAAGCGAGGAGTTTGCGCGCTGGATGCACACGGGCTTCATGGAGGAATTTAAGGAGGGCAGAATATACCAGGTGCCGCTTAAGCCAGAGAATATTTCGGAAGTCATGAATACCGTACGCGAAGATAAGTACATCGACAGGCTTTCTGCCGGGGACGTCGCGCGCCTCGACGCTGAAGGCAAATTCACGGTTTTCGATGTGCTCGAGCTTGTGCGCTAGTTTTGGGGCGGATTCACATTGGCTGCCGCGCGGTAATGGACTGCCGCCGTAGCACCACTATCTTTATTAACCAGGTTTCCGATTTCTCGGCAGTGGTCATATGGTTAAACTAGGTTCTATGATGGCGCAGCAGAAGTGCGACTGGGTGTGGTGGGACGGCAAGTTCGTGAAGTGGAAGGAGGCCAACGTGCATATAACCACCTGGAGCCTGCACTATTCGCTCGCCATCTTCGAGGGCATCAGGAGCCACGCGCTCAAGATGGATGGCAAGGAGAATGCATTTGTATTCAGGCTGGCAGACCATGTGAGGCGGCTTGAGCGGGGGGCCAAGGCCTATGAGATTCCGCTCAAGTACAACCGCAAGGAGATTGAGAAGGCCGTCCTTATGATGCTGCATAAGAACAAGCTGAAGAGTGCGTACATACGGCCCATCCTATACTTCGGCCAGTGGAGCAGCCCGGCGCCCACCAAGAGGCAGCTGAACGCGGAGTTCGTGATTTTCGGAGTGCCTGCGAGCGAGAATTTGGAGAAGTGGAAGGCATCAAAGGGCATTTCGTGCATGGTCTCCTCGCGCCGCAAGCCATCGCCCGACTCGCTGCCATCTGATGTGAAGTGCTCCGCAAATTATGCCACTTCGTATTTGGCGGCGCTCGAGGCTGAGAGGAAGGGCTATGACTATGCCATTTTACTGGACCACCGGGGCTATGTGAGCGAGGGGCTCGCCTCCAATATTTTCGTCATGAGCGAGGGCAGGCTGGTCACACCACCAATGCACGCCTCCATTTTGGGCGGCATTACGCGCGACACGGTGATGTCGCTTGCCAAGGACGAGAACCTTGTGCTTGAGGAGCGGGACATTACGCACACTGAACTGCTCAAGGCTGAAGAGGTGTTTGTGACAGGCACTGCAAGCGACATTACGCCCGTTGTGAACATTGACGGCACGAGGATCGGGGGCGGCAGGGTGGGAACTGTTACTATTGAGCTGCAGCGCGCGTTCCGCGATGTGCTGACCGGACAGAATGTGAGGTACAAGCGCTGGCTCACGCCGGTCTACTAAGTCCCTTCATGATGCGCGTGAAAAAGGGTTCGCTGAAGTACGAGAAGGCGTGGCAGGCTGAATGGCTATTGGCTAATGGAATAGGCGGCTATGCCTCGTCAACCGTAATAGGGGCGAACAGCAGGAAGTACCACGGCTTGCTCGTGGCTGCAGAGCACCCGCCGGCTGGCAGGAGGCTGCTCGTTACAAAACTTGAGGAGACTGTGAGCACCCCCGAGGGCCAGTTCCCGCTCTCAACCAACAAGTATCCGGATAACACTATTTTCCCTACAGGCTGGCAGCAGCAACAGGATTTCAGGCTCAACCCTTTGCCCACATTCCACTACCGCGCGGGCTCGTGCAGCGTGAAGAAGAAAATTTTCATGGTGCATGGCGTGAATGCCACCATCGTAAGGTATGTCGTGCACTCGCAGGCGCCTGTGCGCATAAAGATTGCGCCGCTCGTGAACGACCGGGACCTGTACGCGCTCACGGGCGAGGTTCTGCCTTTTGAGCAGGAAGTGCAGGCTCACGGCCGCGGGGTGCTGCTGCATGGTCCGCACTCTAAGATTTTCATGCTTTCAGATGCCGCTGGCTACAGGCGCGAGGAGAACTGGCATTATGATATGGTTTATGACTGGGAGGCGCGCAGGGGCGAGGCAGACAGGGAGCACCACTTTGTGCCCGGCTCATTTGAGATTGCGGTGAATGGAAAGGCGAAATTCTACGTGCTGCTGGCTGACAGGCCATTTGTGCATGTTGATTTTGAGCGCAGGTACATGCAGGAGCTTGACCGGCTTGCGAATGTGGTGGATGAATTTTACCTGGCCAATAGGCTGAAAAAGGAACGGTTTGCCGACCACCTTGCAATTGCAGCTGACCAGTTCATTGTAGGCATTGCGGGCGGCCGCAGGGCAGGGAGCGGGCAGGGATTGGCCAGGGGAGAGGAAGGGACGGGCGCGGGCAAAGGCAGGGAAGAGGAAACAGAGGAAGGCCGCGGCATAATAGCAGGCTACCCGTGGTTCGGCGTGTGGGGCCGCGATACTGCAATTGCGCTGCCGGGCATTGCGCTTGCAACTGGAAGGTTTGATGCAGCGCGGCGCATTCTGATTACGCTCGCAAAGAGCATGAAGCACGGTTTTGTGCCAAACTTTGTAGATGAAAAGGGCGGTGCGGCATACAACTCTGCGGATGCATCGCTCTGGTTCGTGCTCGCGCTCTACCGCTACCTTGAGGCAACGCATGACGAGAAGTTTGCAGCTGGCGAGATGGGCGATTATGTGCATGCGATAATCGAGGGCTATACGGGCGGGGAGCACAAGTCTATTGTCGAGGACAAGGATGGCTTAATAGTGTGCGGGCCGCGGCTCACATGGATGGATGCCGGCACTGACGAGCGGCCTTACACGCCGCGCGCAGGCAAGCCCGTTGAGATTAACGCGCTCTGGTACAACTGCCTGCGCATTGCGCAGCTGCTGGCCATGAAGATTGGCGACAAAAAGCATGCGGAGAAGATGAAGGCAAAGGCTGAGAAGACCCTGCGGAGCTTCGGGCGCTACTGGAATGATGCAGAGGAATGCCTTTTTGACGTGCTCGACCCCGATGACCCGAGCGTAAGGCCGAACCAGATATTTGCAGTCTCGCTGCCCGCGCCCCTGCTCGATGACCGGAAGGCCAGGAAGGTTGTTGAGAAGGTGCGCAAGGAACTGCTCACGCCGCTCGGCCTTAGGACCCTTTCGCCCCTTGATGCGCGCTTCATTGGAACTTATGCGGGCAGCCAGCCCGAGAGGGATAAGGCGTACCACAACGGCATAATCTGGCCGTGGCTAATTGGACCTTACATTGATGCTTATACTAAGACCGGCGGCAGGGGCGGCGCGCTTCTGCTGAGCGGCTTCCGCAAGCATTTGAGGCGCGGCGGGCTGGGCACTGTGGGCGAGATTGTTGAGCCTGCCTCAATGATGCCCGACGGGTGCATCTCGCAGGCCTGGAGCGTGGGCGAGGTGTTGAGGGCCTATGCAAGGACGCATGACCTAAAGGGCTGAAGTGGAAGCGTGTAGGGGGTTTTTAAAAGCTGACGGCAATGGGCTTATGCGGGAGAACGGCCGTTGCCAGGCGCGAATACGACGTTAAGTTATGTCAACGAAATCGCGCGCCTAACCAGAGGCAGCTGGCTGAACTACGCGGATAGAAGAAAAATGCGCGTTGCAATGCTCGGCTGGGAATTCCCTCCTTTTGCAAGCGGAGGCCTTGGCGTCCACTGCTACGAGCTCACAAGGAAGCTTGCGGAAATGGGCGTTCAGATAGACTTCTACATGCCGCGCTGCCGCGAGAGGCCGCGTTCGCTCCATCCGAACCTCCGCATTATTGAGGTTGATGCTACTACAGTCAACCCGTACTCTGGAGCCAAAACGCAGCAGTTGCGTGAGACCTATGGCTGGAGCCTGTTCGATGCCGTGGCCTCTTACAACCGGCTGGCAGTTGAGTGCGTGCTGGCCGAAATCGAGAAGGGCGCTTACTACAACGTCGTGCACAACCACGACTGGCTGACAGTGGCGGCCGCGGGCGAGCTCAAGATGCGGCAGGGGCTTCCGCTTGTTTTCACAGTACATTCAACAGAATATGACCGGGCGTCCGTACCGTGGGACAGGCTGCTCTCTGTGGAGCGGCAGGGCATTGCACAGGCCGACCGCGTGATTACCGTGAGCAACAGGATGCGCGAGCGCCTCATGCAGATGGGCGCGCCTGACTGGAAGGTGCGCGTTATTTACAATGCAGTGAACGGCGAGCTTTACGACAAGTACGATGCGTGGCGCGAGAAGAACCGCAAGATTGTGCTTTTCCTGGGCAGGATGGTCGAGCAAAAGGGCCCGATGCAGTTCCTCTATGCCGCAAAGAAGGTGAGCGGGCGCGTGCCCGAGGCGAGGTTCGTAATGGCAGGCACTGGCGACATGCTGCCGCAGCTGATTTCAAAGAGCATCGAGCTTGGCTTGCAGGACAAGGTCATCTTTACGGGCTATTTGAGCGAGGACGAGCAGAGGAAGGCGTATGCAGGCAGCGATGTGTATGTCATGCCATCGGTGAGCGAGCCCTTTGGCATAACCGCGCTCGAGGCCATGGCAAGCGGCACGCCGCTCATAATCTCAAAGAGCAGCGGCGTGGGCGAGATTGTGAAGAATGTCCTGCAGGTGGACTTCTGGGATGTGGACGAGCTGTCTGCGAAACTGATTGCGCTGCTGAAATATCCTGCGCTCAGGCGCGAGATGAGCAAGGAGGAGCTGAAGGAAGTTAGGAAGTTCACGTGGTCCACTACTGCGGCCAAGACGCTAGAAGTTTATAAGGAAGTTGCGAGATAATATTGGTGTTGAACCATGCCCGATATCTGCATGTATTTCCAAGTGCACCAGCCAATGAGGCTGCGCAAGTTCGCTATTTTCGGCCATAATGAGGAGGCATGGCATGAGCGCTATTTTGATGCCGCGAAGAACAGGCAGATAATGGAGAAGGTGGCTGAGAAGTGCTACAGGCCTACAAACAGGCTGCTGCTCGAGCTTATCGACAAATATAACGGCGCGTTCAGGGTGAGCTTCTCGCTCACCGGCGTTTTCATGGAGCAGTGCCGCGAGTACGCGCCCGATGTGCTCGAGAGCTTTGCAGAGCTTTACAAGACAGGCTCTGTCGAGTTTCTAAGCGAGACTTACTATCATTCACTCGCCTCGCTCTTTGCGGACAAGCAAGAGTTTGCGGAGCAGGTGAAAATGCATGCCAAGTCTTTGCGCGATGCGGGCATCGAGCCCTCGCGCGTTTTCAGGAACACCGAGGCGCTTTACTCGAACGAGATCGGCCGGCTGATTGAGAGCATGGGCTACGAGGCTGCAATTAGCGAGGGCTGGGACCATTACCTGGGCTGGCGCTCGCCCAATTTTGTTTATCGTGCAAAAGGAGAAGAAGGAAAACGCAACCTCAAACTTCTGCTGCGCAACTACAAGCTGAGCGATGACTTGTCCTACCGCTTCTCGGCGCGCTGGTGGCCTGAGTATCCGCTCACTGCGGACAAGTACGCAAGCTGGCTGGCAGCTGCACAGGGCCAGTGCGTCAACCTTTTCATGGACTACGAGACTTTTGGCGAGCACCAGTGGGCCGACACCGGCATTTTCGAATTCCTGCGGCACATGCCGGGCGAGGTGCTGAAGCATAAGAACCTCGAGTTCTCCCTGCCGAGCGAAGTGGTTGGAAAGCATGCGCCTGCGGATGAGGTGGACATACCGCACGCGCTCACGTGGGCGGACATGGAACGCGACACGAGCGCGTGGCTGGGCAATGACATGCAGAGGGAATGCTTCAGGATGCTCGAGAATGCGGCTGAGCAGGTGAAGGCGAGCGGGGATGACGCGGCGCAGCACGCATGGAGGCTGCTGCAGAACAGCGACCACCTCTACTACCTGTGCACAAAATCGCTCGCGGACGGCGATGTGCACAAATATTTCTCGCCGTATCAGAACCCCTATGATGGATTTATAAACTTCATGAATATATTACAGGACTTCAGAGAGAAAATTGGGCGATCAGCATGAACAAGATTATGGGATTTTTCGACGGCGCAGGCCGGCTGGTGCCAAAGGAACGCTCCGTGACGTTTACGGTCCGGGAACTGCGGAAAGACGGGAAGCTGGTGGAAAGCATAGGCCTTACGGCCGTAATGATGGAACAGGAGATGCGGGGCAGGACCGCACATCTGGCTGACGCAGTCATTATTGTGCCCGGAGATATGCATACATTTGAGAGATTTGAGAATATGGCAAACAGAAAAAAAACAGACGCAAGAGGTGGTGGGATGGCAAAGGCAGCTGGAACCGGGAGTGTAAGGTGCTCCCTTGGAAAGGAGTTCGTTTTCAAGATGCCCGACGGCAGGGTCGTGGGCAAGGCGGCGAGCCTGACCGAGCTTTCGCTTCTTGTAAGGAAGGCGCCGCTCGAGAGCGTGCTCTACCACACAAATGGTGCGCACTTCTCGCCTTGGCTGGACATGATCGGCATGAAGAGCCTTGCGTTCTCACTCAAGGGAGTGAAGGGCAATAATGAGGAGACGAGGCAGTCCCTGCTGAAGATGCTCGGCGCATAGTTGCGTGCAAGATGGGTCGGCCTCATGAACATTGCCTACTTCGTATGGGAGTATCCGCCGCGGCTAGTGGGCGGGCTCGGCACATATGCAGATGAGATTACCAAGCAGTACGCCGAGATGGGGCACGAGCTCACAGTCTTCACGATGAATGATGGCGGGAAGCTGCCAACGAATGAGGAGAAGGGCAGGATATCAATACACAGGCCGGTGATTGTTGATTCCAGCAGCATAATTCCCGTGTTCGTTGATGAGGAACTGCGCAGGTGGGGCGATGGGCTGCACTTTTTCTCAGATGTTCTGAACTACAACATTCTCTCGGCGCATAAGTTCATCAACCGCACCTCCAAGGACAAGAAGTTTGATTTGATAGCGTGCCATGACTGGCTCTCGGCAATGGGCGGTGTGGTGTCCAAGGCAAATACGAAAATTCCGATGGTCTTCCATGTGCACTCAACAGAATATGGGAGGAGCGCTGGAGGCGGCTCGAGCACCATTAAAGACCTTGAATATTCAACCGCGCGGCAGGCCAACATGATTGTGACCGTAAGCTATGCAATGCAGGAGGAGATACAGAAGCTGAACTTCCCTGCTGACAAGATACGCGTGATGTGGAATGGCGTAGATGAAGAGAAATATAACATAAAGAATTTCA
This sequence comes from Candidatus Burarchaeum sp., assembly GCF_030646255.1. Lineage (GTDB taxonomy): Archaea > Micrarchaeota > Micrarchaeia > Burarchaeales > Burarchaeaceae > Burarchaeum. The sequence goes on from NZ_JAUSNF010000043.1 coordinate 16,556, forward strand.
AGCAGGCGGACCTGGATGCCCACAGGAAATCGCTCGGCGTGGGCGAGAATGACAAGATGATACTGTTTACGGGCAGGCTGACGTTTGTAAAGGGAATTGACACGCTCGTGCGCGCGATGGGCACTGTGGCGGCGCAGCAGAAGAGCGCGAAGCTGGTCGTGCTCGGCCGGGGCGAGATGGCTGATGAAATCAAGATGCTCGCGTCGCAGATGGGTATAACGGACAGGGTAATAATGGTTGACAGGTGGGTGGACGAGAAGGAGCGGCTCCTGCTTTATGCCTGCTGCGATGTGATGTGCTCGCCCTCGCGCTACGAGCCCTTTGGCATCGTGCCGCTCGAGGCCATGTCGATGGGCAAGCCCGTTGTAGTTGGCGTGGGCGGCATGCGCGAGAGCGTGGTTGACGGCGAGCAGGGCTTCTTCTGCGACCCCAACAACCCGCAGGACATTACGGACAAGCTTCTGCGCATACTGAAGGATGAAAAGCTTGCGAAGCAAATGGGCAGGAAGGCGCGCGAGCGCGTTGAGAAAGTATTCACTTGGAAAAGAATTGCGAAACAGACGATTGAGCTGTATGAGACGATAATTTAGCGCGGGCCGTGTGGAAGATGCGGCCTGTGCGGAGGATGCCTATTTTGATCAGCAATCCATGATCTGGCTCGTGTTTCGCGGTATTGTTTATCGTAATCGATAGGAGGTATGTAGGTAGATGAAACGTTTGTCCTAGGTGTGTAAGTAGATGTAGAGCGTTTAGAGCGTGCATCTTGTGCCAATATCGCATCAAACACCGGATTAATTGCATTTAATAACGCAGTTCTAACACTTTCATCAGCATAGTTATACTTTCGGCCTTTTACCTCTATACTATTTTCGATCAAACGTCCAAGTTGAGTAAGTTTGGTGTAGGCAGATGGAGAAAAGTTAGCGGGATTGACTACGTCCAGCCAACCTGAGAAATCGCCACGATTTGCATGATAGACAACGCTTTCGATTGGCGCAGTTCTGATTAGGTTCCGCCACTCCAATAAATTTTTTGCTCTGCCTACTTCTGTTCCATTCGGTGTCCAGAAAATAAACCGACCGGAGGGAAAACAGGCATTAAACGTGTCCAATATAACACGTCGGACGCCTTCATCATTATATGTATAATTTCTACGCTCGAACTTTTTGATAGCCTGCGCAAATTGAGTAATTTGAGGCCCGTATTCGGGGTCATTGAAATCCGACTCCATCGAACAACGGGTGCGATCAACGCCTTCGCACCAACGTGAAAAATCGCCACGATTTGCATGATAGACGAGACTTTGAATTGGTGCAGTTTGTAAAATGTCTTTGAGATCTGAAAAGCGACTATAAACCCTTCCGACCTCCCGTCCGTCAGGCATGCGGAAAATGAAGGAAAAATCAGGTACAGATTCTGATTTGGGTTTAGATTCTGGCGTCTTGTGCGTCTTTCGTTTATGCGCGTTATTTGTGGTTTGATTAGTAGAGACTGCTTCTTTTTCACGTTCTTTTGCTCTTTGTTTTGCTTGCTCTGCGGCCTGCCTCGCTACATCTATTCGTCTTGCTTCTTCCTGCTCTTGATATTGCGCAGCTGCCTTGCTTTCGGCTTCTTCTTTTTTGTCGTGATAGTACTGCCCTATGGCTGAGATTGTTCCTAAAATGGCTCCGATACCCATTCCGATTAGCGTGCCGGATATGGGTGCGAGGCCCGAGCCGATCAAACCCAAAAATATCGCGCCCACGAATGGATTAATGATTGGGGGTTCGCCCTTTATGTTTGGATTACTTAGCAGGCCTACAAGGAACATTGCAGGAATGCCTAAAATAAATCCGGAACCTGCGCCTTGAAGGAAGTTTATAAAGGGAGACGTTTCGGACGTGCCTAAACGAGTTAACATTAGGAGAAGACCGGTTATAAGTACTGAAGAACCCATTGTAATACCAATAGCCGGTAAAATGGTTTTGCCATGTTCATCCCACAACAATCTGCCAGTTTTTTTCCTCTCAGCTTTAGCTTGGACTGCAGTTTCCAAAAACTCGCTTTTTCGTTCGACGGATGCTGGCAAGGACTCGCGCTTTCCAGCACGCGAGGTAAGAAGTTCTTGATGTCGCATCTGCGGGCGGTAGGGCGGCCTGCGTTCTCCAGGTTTTTGAAACGGGTTGCTGGCGAATAGCTGCATACGCTTATTTATGCCCTGCAAACCTTAAAAAGCTAAAGCAGCGTGTGGTATTCGATGGTCAATGAAAAAGATGGGAAGTACCAGTGCGCGGACTGCAAGTTGTGGTATGAGGAAAAGAGATGGGCCGAGAAGTGCGAAGCATGGTGCCTGAAGCACCATACCTGCAACATCGAGATTACGCGGAATGCGATAAAGAATTAGAGCAGCTTCAGAGAACTAGTACTTCAGCTTCTTTGTCCATGCAGGGACCTTGGCATTCTTTACTAAATCATACTGAGGCGTATAGGGTTTTATGTCGAGAACAGGCGTGCCGTTGACTGTGTCCAGGCCCCTGACGGTCAGTACATTCTTCCTGCGCCTCACAATTTTTACCGAGGAGATGCCTATTGGGTTCGGCCTTGCCTGGCACCTGCATGCGAATATGCCGACAAGCGGCGCTGTTCCTTGTGGGTGATGCTTTATCACGTGGCCCTTGACCTGGTGCATCCAGTAAACTATCATTGCATGCGAATATTTTTCAAGCCCGTCAAGCGCAGGTTCGAACCTTTTGTTTACAACTACGTCAGAAACAGTCTTGTCCCATCCGCCGAAGTGCTGTTTTCTTTCCCTGTTCTTCACATGGCCGATGGGCCTTAACGAGATTTCCATGGAACTAAAATTCAACCACAAAGATATTATTGCTTTCCCTAAAGCAGCTTCAGATGCCCGGTCAGCCTGCCTACCTCTTCCTCGTTCCATGGCCCGACTGAGAGGGCGTGGAAAAGGTTTCTAGTTTTTAGGAAGAACCCCACTCAGGAACCGTGAAAACCGAAAGCAAGGCACCCCCGAAATCCTTCCGATACGAAGAGTTCATTTTCTCTTTGACTGCGTACTTCAAAGGCAGGGCCTCGCACTGGTAAAGCATTCTGCATGCCTCAACTGCGAGCGAAAGCGGCCCTGGATTTTTGGTCGAAGCGCTCACCGCCCTGCCCTGTTTCAACACCGCCTCAATAAATTTCTTGCAGGCCGTGTCAGTATCTCGTCTATGCGCTGCAAGCGTCAACTCGCCCCCATTGCGCACCAGCTTGTCGTGTTCCAAGACCCGCAGCATTGCATTCACGACTGCCGCGAGCAGGTTATTCCTGTCTTCCGCATCGATGTGGGTTTCCGAGAGCAAGGCGGTTATGCTCCGCAGCGCGCCCCTCCTGAAAGACTCGGACTCGGGTTTCCTGGATCCCGATTTAGTTTCCCGGGGCAGAATCATGCGCCTGACTAGCATCTCCGCGGCATGCGCATTCCCGTGCCATGTTTCCCGAAGCAGATGGTCCAGCACCTTGTTCTCGAACCTGGTGCGCTGTGCAGCAGTTATGCCGCCGGGCTCGGGCGTGCGCGGGGACTCTTCCGCTATTTTCAGCAGAAAGAATGCGGCCATATCGGGGTCGTGGGGCACGAGGAAACGGTCGAGAAGCCCGGCCTCCGCATTTGCCCGATTCGTCTTGAAGCTCAGCGAAAGCAGGTCAAAAATAAGCCGTTTTGTTTCAGGCGGCGCTGAAATTGCGGAATGCGCCAGGGAATATGTGATGCTGGATGGAGGCAAAATCTCGCCTAGCGCATTTATGATGGTGCCGTGGAATTCCTGCAGGCTTTCATCGTTCAGCATGGCTTGGAGGCGGCGCATGTTGGCGTCATATTTGGGCTTTAGTTCAGAATAGTCCTTTTGAGCCTGGTCGCGCGCTTGCTGGAGTTCCGTGATTTTATCTAGCTGCCCCTGGACGTTTGCAAGCTGCCCCTTTGCATCGCCGAGCTTTTTCTTAAGCTTGTCCACTTCCATTGCATTTTTCTTTGTCGAGGCACCTGGCGACATTATTGTGTCCTGCAACGCGGTGATGTCCCAGTTTAGCGTGTCTTTCTGATTTTCCAACTTCTTATGGGCAAATTCTTTTTCAATTAATGCGGCCGATAGCAGGGTCACTTGCTCTTCTAAGCGGTCCAGAGTCCGCCGTTGCTTCTGCGCAGTGTAAGCAATATCGCGAATTTCTGCCAAAGGGCCTGCAGTTTCTTCTACTTTAGGCCGTTCGAAAAACGGTTTGAGATCTCGCAGGTAAAGAATCGGAAAACGTGCGCCAGAATTGGGAGGCCCCATATTCAATAAGGGAAAAGACCTGCGAGAAGTAGGTTTAGCAGAAGGCTTGACCGGTGCTTTTTGAACTGCCAAATCCACCATAAGAACTGAACTCCCATATTTATTGCTCATTTGAGCTTTAAAAAGGTTAGAACTGCGGGCGCAGGGCAAAATCAGAGCAGCTTGAGATGCCCGGTCAGCCTGCCTACCTCTTCCTCGTTCCATGGCCCGACTGAGAGGGCCGTAATAGTGCCGGGCGCAATCTGCGTGAGGCCCGCGTCCCGGATTAGCGCGCAGGGCACGCGGGCCCGCTTGGCCTGCTCGTAGACTTCGAGCATTTCGGCCTCGTCCTTGACCTTCACCACTACTTTCTTCTGCCCCTGGCCTTCCCACTCGCTTACAACATCCGCGTCCTTTGCCTTCGCAATCTTGTAGCCCTCGAGCGAGGCATGGGCTACATGGGCGCTGAGCTTGCCCTTACCAATCTTCAAATCAGAACGCACGACGATAACTTGTTTCATGTCAACCGCTCCCCACTCTCCGCGGCTTTAAATGCCTTGCGCGTTTTATTAAGCTTATGGAATCGGGAAGCGGCGAAGGAATGGACGGAGATTCTGTGCGGCCCGGGAGCGGCGCGGGCGCACAGGAAGGCGGGCACGGAAGCGGGCGCGAACAGCGGGCCGAGGGAATGGAGGGCATAGCCGAGAGAATACGGTCTGCCGAGGACGAGCGCAAGAAGCTTGCCGGCGAGCTGCGCGCGAGCAAGGCGCAGTATACGCACGCGCTTGAGAAGGAGCTTATTTATGCAGTCGAGGAGCGGGCGCCCACGGGTGGCGTGTGCGCTATTGACGGCGGGCTGCTGGCCCAGGAGTTCCACGGTTTTGATTTGCTACTGGGCCGCGCAGTGGCGGTTAATTTTACTTATGCTGATGGCAAGCTTGCATCGCACGCCTACCATCCTTCAGCCTCGCCCGAGCCTTCGCCCAATGCGCTGGGCGGGCTGGATTTACGGGAGTTTGCATGGCACCAGTCGCTCTTCAGGCTGAGTTTGGAACTGCAGACTGCTGCAGAGGCACTCAAAAAGTTCAAGCCACACTATTTACTG
>NZ_JAUSNF010000047.1 GCF_030646255.1 Candidatus Burarchaeum sp.
CCATTTTCCTGCACTACTACCTGCAGCCGTTCATCTACTCCAAGGCGGAGGCCCTGGAGTTTGCGAGAAAGGCGGGTTTCAATGCCAAGGCCAGCCGCTACAGCATCCTGTTCAAGCTGGAGATGAGGCGCGCCTAGCGGCTTTGCTTCATCATGTTCCTAAAGCCCGGCGTCCACTCGTCGGTCCTCATAAGCACCGACTCGACATTTCTTATTACCTGCGGGAATTCCGCACGCATCCTGTCCATTATCTCGCCGTACTCCTGGTAGTTGCGCACCACCAGCTCGGGCTCCAGGTTCCATATATCCCGGATGAAGTATTGAATTTGCGGCAGGCTTGACACATGGGCCAGCAGCTTCCTCGCATCTTCCTCAGTGTACCTGTCGACGTGGATTATGGTCTTGTAATACTCCAGCCCGAGCTTGCCCAAATCCACGCCAATCCTGTACTGTATAATCACGCCCTCCCGCTCCATTTTCTTCAGCCTCGCCGCCACTGTCATCGGCGTCGCCTTCACCCTGCCTGCCAGTGCCGTAATCGGCATGCGCGCGTCATTCACAATCTCGCGCAGTATGGCGTAATCTAGCTCGTCCATTTCGCTCCGCACCACCTCACCCGCAAACTCCGTCGGTTGCACAAGCTTGCCCGTAAAGTACATCTTTGGGTACTGCTTTACGTCGACAAGCATGCCCCACTCCCGCTTCACAATTATCCTGCCGAAGCGCGAGATGAGGTCGTTCTTGAGCGCGTAGAAATCATAGTCCGACCTCGTAAAGACCGCGAATATGAGGTCCCACACGCCGTCGCACTCGCCCATCCAGTACACTATGCCCGAAGTGCGCAGGTAGTCCAGAAGCTTCTTCCTCTCTGCAGGCACATTGCGCAGCTGCAGGTAGATCTTGTACAGCTTGTAGCCCATCCTGTGCGGGTTGATCGAAACGTGGAAGCCCGTTATGACGCCCTCGTCGACGAGCCGCGCTATCCTGTATTCAACGGCCTGCCGCGACTTGCGCGCCATCCGCGCCAGCCTCTTGATGGGCACGCGGCAGTCCCTGTCGAGCTCGGCTAGGATGACGCGGTCTGCCTTGTCCAGTCTAACCAATTCTTTGCTGCCCATGGTCGCCCTTGGCATTCCTTACGGCGAGGATGTTTAAAAACCCCTCACTTTTTTGGCACTTTAGCTAAAAATCAAGACAATATCATGATAGTTGCTCAATTTTTCCTGCCAACTTGGATATTCTCAAAATGAGCTATTTTTCACCGGGGTGGAAGCATGGGCGGCCAGCTGAAAAGTATTGCTATATCTTCGGTCATAACTGGAAACGAGACAGGAAGGAAGCCAGAACGTGGATTTGATAGAAGAAACCTGCCGAGCATAGACCTTATCCAGCCCAGGCACAACCATGCCCGCGATCCTAGCATCGAACCGCTCGGCCAGGTCTATATGCCCACTTCCTTGCTAACGGCGGGCGCAAGGCTTTTGGAGGCCGGCGTGGACGTGTCGTTTCACGACGAGAACATAATGCCGTACAGGCCTTCTGCCAATCCGGACGAGCCTTCCGCCAAGTGCGTGGGGATAAACCTTCTCGGCGCGCCCTACATCCCGGAAGCGATAAGGCTGATGGAAAAAATAGGTTCCGAGACCGGAAACACTACCTATCTGCTCGGCGGGCAGGTGATTTCCGGCCTGACGCAGGAACAGTTCACTGCTTTATTCGGAGAGTCCGCGTACAACGGGAACGTAGACGTAGTTCTATCAAGCGTATTGGGCATCGACCCGGCAAAGCTGATTCCTCCTGAAAAAACATCCCTGATTCCGGCGTATGAGAAAATACCGGATGACGTGATGAAGGAGTACCTTTCACGGGAGTTCAGCCTCTACGTGTCGCAAGGCTGCAAGTTTGCATGCAATTTCTGCGCAGCCGTACGGACAGTTCGCGACCCCCGCACTAGCAAAGTAGTGAGAAAAGTGCGCGAAACTTACAGGGATATTGAAACCATCGGGGCAGACTTGTCATACCTGGTAAACCGGGCAAAGCGCCTCGGCATCAGCGAGCTGCAGATCTACATGTCCAACCTCGACGTATTCCAGACTCCGGCCAAGCTGCTCGAATTCGCCCATGCCGTTCAGGCTATAAGGGCGGAAAACCCCGGCTTCGGGATAAACCTGCGCGGGCTGGCGACGGTGGAATCTTTCCTGCAGGCACGGGACAACGGGAATGGCGTTATAGGGGAAATGGCCAAGGCAGGCTTCCACAGCGTCGGGTTTGGCGTTGACGGCATGACTGCCGAGGTTTGGAAGGCAGTCAACAAGGGCATAAACAGCGAGGACAAGTGCCTGGAGGCAATAAGGTCTTCGCGGGAAGATTTCGGCATTACGCCGGAAATACTGATGGTCTTCGGGCACGTGGGCGCGGATACGGAAGCGTCGCTGACCCTGGCCTACGAGTTCACTCTCGGCATGGTCCGGCTGCATGGCGCGGTTCCGCGCCCCCACGTCTCCAAGAGCTTCATTCCCGGAAATAATGGATGGGACGACCCGCTGAACGCGGGTGCCGTAGCGTCATTGATTGCCAACCCGGAGGCGTTCCAGGCGCTTGATTTCACGGCGTTGCCTTCCCCGCTGACTCATCCGAGCAGTGAACTGAGGGAGTTGTCGACAGAATATTACCTGAAAATCTGCGGAATCCCGGAAAGCACCACGCTGCACGTCCGACCAATCACGCCGGACATGACTCCGGAAGAATTGGCAGCAGTGAGGAGCTTCAACGAAGGGAGATACGACCATTAGCTAGCCGCATACTGTGTGCCAGGCCGCATACTGCCAGGATATGGGCGATTGATGGGCGCCCCGATGAATGCCTCATCCGCCCATACTCGCGCCCGTTCAGGATAGCTTTATATGCTTCTTAACCCATACAGCATAACTAGTTTTGGAGGTGCTGGATTATGGGGTTTGCCGGGATTGGAGATGATGTTAGCTTCAGTGATAACGGCCCTGAAAGAGAGTTATACAAGGCAATTTACAGAAAAGATCTTGGAATGATAAGGTCCATTCTGGTCAACAAACAGGTGGATCCAAACTCAACAACCGCACACGGGTTAGACGAAGGCTGGACTTATCTGATGCTTGTATGCAGCCAAATCAGCGATAAAAACGCCTCTTACAAAATGGCGGAACTGTTTCTTGAAGCAGGCGCGGACCCGAACAAGAAAAACAGCTGCAATCATTCTGCCAAAAGTATGGCTGAGTTGGGAAAGCGGGCCGATTTAGTGACGCTTATTAATACGCACCCATTCATGCGCCTCCTTGAGCGCATTGATCCTATGCTGACAAATATGGCTAAGCAACTGATGAGGCCTCGTGGCGTAAAGCAGATTGGGAATCCTATAGCCAGAGCGACTAGGTAAGACAATCCGAGCCTTTGCGCAGTGCTCTGCCAGGCATCTCGTCATGGCGCAGTTTTAAATTTTTTCATTCAATGCCAGCACATGGTCTCCACAATCTTCCTTGTCCGCCACGCCGAGGCGGAGGCCAACATCAACGAAACCTACGACGGATGGCACGACACCGCGCTCACGCCCCTCGGCCTGCAGCAGGCGACCGCGCTGAAGAAGAGGATGGACCATGAGAAGATTGGGAAGGTTTTCTGCTCAGACCTCAGGCGCGCGAAGCAGACGCTAGAGCTTCTCGAACTGCAATGCCCTGTAGACTTCTCAAAGGCGCTACGAGAAAGGAGCTATGGCAAGCTCGAGGGCACGAGGTGGAATGACGACCCTCTCAAGAAAAAGCACCACATGGACCCCTGCGCGCGCCCTCCGGACGGCGAGAGCCCTGAGGACGTGCAGAAGCGCGTGTGGAATTTCTTTGAGCAGGAGGTTTTCTGTGCCGAGGAGGAAAAGGTGCTCGTGCTCTCGCACCACACTCCGCTCGTAGTTTTCGCCTGCAAGTTCCTTGACATGCCCCTTCAGCGCTGGCGCGCATTCAAGCTGGGCAATGCCAGCCTCTCTATACTAGTATATGAAGACGGGCTCTGGCGCATAACCCTGTGGAATTCGATGTCTGCGCTCGGGCTGCAGAACTACGGGCCGCTGCTGGCCAAAAAGAAATAAAATAACGTTAAGGTAATGCAGTAGTGGTGATTCCAATGCCCGACGTATATGTTCTTCCCGACCTTCCTTATGCCTACAATGCCCTCGAGCCCTATATGGATGAGGCTACTGTGCGGCTGCATCATGACAAGCACCATGCAGCCTACGTCGCAGGCGCCAACAGCGCGCTCGCCAAGCTCGACGATGCAAGGAAGAGCGGCAACTTCGACTCTATCCGGGCGCTCTCGACTGCACTCTCCTTCCATGCCTCGGGCCATGCGCTGCACTCTCTCTTCTGGACCGTCATGTGCCCGCACTCGGAAAGCAAGGAGCCCACGTCGGGAGCATTCCTCGAGCAGGTCAACAAGGACTTCGGCTCCCTCGAGCTCCTGAAGAAGCAGCTCTCAGCAGCCTCGAAGGCAGTCGAGGGCTCGGGCTGGGGCATGCTGGCCTGGGAGCCCATGGCGAAGAAGCTCATAGTGCTGCAGGTTGAGAACCACCAGAAGCTCATGGTACAGGGCGCAGTGCCGATGTTCGTGCTGGACGTGTGGGAGCATGCCTACTATATTAAGTACCAGAACAAGCGGGCCGACTATGTAGACAACTTCTGGAACATCGTCAAATGGCGAGAGGTTGAAAAGATTTTCGACGCCGCTGTTCGCGTTTAGACGAACATGGCGGCAGGAATTTCAAGGCGGATTTTTCATGTGCATCTACGACGTAAATTCTGCCCGTGAAGCGATGCCCACATCGCTTTGCGTCGAACTTAGAAATACATCATTTAAACCACAGTTTACGCTTTCTAGAAACGTTTTTAAATATACCCTCTCATAAGACCTTGATCCCGAGGTGACCTCGCTGGTAAACAGGAGGCTATCCGGGCAACTATGGGGCTTTGTCGCCGATAACTTTGGTATGTAAAAGCCCCGTTTAACAGGCGACAAAAAAAGTGAGGTGAGATTGTGAAGAGTTTGAACGTAAGGCGCGTGGCTGCGCTCGCTGCGGGAGCCGCGTTGCTGGGTTCAGCCTTGGTAGCCGCTGAAGTTACGTATAGTAACGTACAGCTGGTCAACCAGAACGGCCAACCCACAGCGCAGGTTGTCGTAGGATCAAATGCAGCTGCGAGCGACGGTGTAGTCGCTGCAAACATTGCGGCTATGCTCGGCAACCTCGCGTACAAGGCGCAGACCTTAACCGCGAGCACAGCCGGCGAAGCAACATGCAGTGTAGGCGGTGGGGCTGCCTCCGGCGGCACATGTGCCATCAGCAACGAGAAGGTCAAGCTACAAGTGACCCTCCCGGGCGTGATGACTGGTGCCTATGGATGGAAGACCCTTATACAGGACTATTCGGACAAGTACCTGCAGAACAGGAACTCGTCCACGCAGGAAGATATATACAACACAACCATCGACATCAGCGGATTCGATGTGCCGACCAAGAGCAACTACTGGGGAGGCCTTGCATCGAACCTGAACAAGATTTCGTACCCTGCAGGAACCGGTGGAACACCCGGCCAAGTAGCCAGGCAGGCGGTGAAGAAGATCGGCGGAAACGAATTCGGTACATTCGCGACCTTCAACACCAAGGACAACAAAGCTGGCAAATCGTACAGTGAGGCGCAGACGCTGTATCTGTACACTGAAACATTGTGGGACGACACGCTGAAGAAGGTCATAGCCAAGAAACCCTATATAGCATACAGGGCCTCCTTCTCGCAGTCAGGCGACACATACGGAATACCTATGTGTACCACACTCGGCTCAGGCGCATCCGGTTGGTGGGGCTCGTGCACAAGCACTAACGCCACCATCTACGGCTCGACGACTGAGGATGACCGGTCTGACCGCCACCGCATTTCAATCAAGTGGTTGGGCGAGGACTGGATAATCAGCGAGTTGAATCTGCCGGACGGCACAAACTCGACAATAGGTGGAGCCAAGGACGTTTGGATAAACCCAGCGTACAACTTCTCCGCAGGCGGCTCAGTTAAGCTGGCCAAGGAGAGCTCGTACGGCTTCGTGAACATCGGACAGAACCTCTCTGCGGGCAACTACATTGTGAAGCTCGTAGATATCACTGTCCCGTCGTCCACACTGCCTTACGGCGCAGCTGTACTCGAGATATACGACGCCAACGGACAGAAGGTGTACGACACACGCATTGCCTCGGGCGCTACAATGACCTGGACAGCACCAGACGGCACTCCGATCAAGGTGAAGGTGTACAAGTCTACACCCGGTTACACCCTGAGCGCCAAGTGGGCTGAAATGGCCGTGTATGCACAGGAAATCGAGCTCAAGGATGATGAGAGGCTCGACGTTGACAACACCAACTGGTATGCCAAGGTCTTGTGGAAGAACAAGGACTATGACACAGGTGGGCTGAACACCAACGTTGACGCACTCTGGGCCCTTGAGGTCTACAACACACAGGACTCACTGATAACCACGCTGAAACTCGACAAAGGCGCAACCTACGACGTTCCGAAGAAGAACCCGGTCGTACAGCTGCAGTATGACGGCCTTACTCTGCAAGACTCTGACTATGACAGCCTCATATTCAGCCTTGTAAGGGACTCAATCCCGACTAAGGACGCAAGCTGCACAACGGCTACTGACTACGACGCAGGACCACTGCTCATGCAGGTCCAGTCGAGCACCAGCAACGCCTTCACGATCGGCGGAAACACCGTCAGCAGCTTCTGGCTCGAGCTTCCTTCGAGGAACGCATCGAACACGACTGCTGTCCAGAACGCAGGCACAATCTTCGCGAACACCGGTTCGTGCTATGCGCGTCTCTCCACTACGTTGCTCAACGCGGCGGGTGGTGTGACCGTGCAGTACAACGCGGGAGACGGAGACCAGCCAATGATCTTCTGGAACATCGGAATTGTAGGAACTGCCAATGAGTGGGTTACAGTCGGAATCCGCGAAGACCCTGGCAACAACCCGGCGGGCAGGACCCCGAGCGCAAGTGCGTACGACTACTGGAACGCGTCGATATTCGGCAACACCTCGACTTCCGGAACGTACACATTCGGCACAGCAAGCGGCCTCAAGAGGATCAACTACACCGACGTCGTATATGGCGGCTCGAATGCAGTGACCGGCCTCGGAGGCACAGCAGCTGAAGTCGACGAGCAGAGGGTATCTGCAAGAGGCTCCAAGTTCGAGTCTCTGACCACGACTTCACTCTCTCTGAAGATGGCGAAGAAGGTCGCAGAAGCACAGTATTATGTGAAGACGACCTCTGCAACTCCGAACGCCCCTGTCGAGGTAACACTCGCCGAGGGTGAGGAGGCTTCGCTCGCAGGAGGAGTGAAGATAAAGGTGGCAAGCATAACCGAGGATGTGGGCGCATGCTCTGCAGCTCCGGGCACGGCTTCGTGCACCGTAGACCAGAGTGGTGTGAGCGCAGTGCTCAGCACCGGTGGCGCATCAGTGCAGGCATCCGTGCCTTACGCACTTGCGACAAACTCACAGCCAATGGTCGTGCTTGACAGCGCCGCTGGTTCCGGGACCTTGATCTCGGTCGGTGGACCGTTGGTCAACAGCGTGACGGAGAGAGTGCTACAGGGAAGCGACGTACCTATAACCGCTTCCTCGCCGCCTACAGTTAAGGTGGTGGGCACGAACATCGTCATCGCTGGTGGATCAGCAGCCGACACCGTGAGAGCAGGCAATGACTTCATTGCCGCCTTGAAGCAGTCCTAGAAATAGGGCTGCTTTCTTTCCTTTTTCTTTTTATTTTTACAACCCCTAGCTGTGCGCCTATTTTTTTCAACAAATGCGAAAGAGAAACGTTTTTAAACCACGGGCGGCATAAATAGTCGCATGAGCGGGCGACCATTGGCAGTTTGTTTTGCCTTAGTTCTACTTATGGCGCTCTCTTTTGCTGCGGAATTCAGCTTCGAGCCCTATCTCTACGAGGGTGAAGATGCAAGCTCAGTAAGCGTGGAGCGGCTCACAAGCGGCTATGACCTGGTTTCAATAAGCGGCCAGAAATCCTTCCTGCTGCTAGAGAATAATATTGTTGACGATTCTGGCATAATGCGGAGCGCCTTGAACGACCATTACGCCGCGACTGCACTGCCTTCACAAGCTGAAATAAGCGAGCTCATTCTTCTGGCAAAGGAATTCAATTCAACGCGCAACCTTGCTGCGGAGCATGACCTAAGCAAGGGCTCTGAAACGGCCTGCGTGTACCACACTGCCTTTCTCAATTCGTTCAAGTTAACCATGTATGGCGCCAACACCCCCTCGAATTTCTGCTACAACTATAAAAGTTGCGAGCAATTGCCGCCCATAGAATATATACAGGGGCTGAATCAGATATATTGGTTCATCGAGGCCAAAGTTGTCCACGGCGTGACGCTTTTTGCCCTTGACAATAATATGAGCGAGTTTGAGGCAAGCCTGCGCGAGCTGACGCCCGAGAATGCGGCCACCAACCTGCAGACCGTGATGAACAACATCGCGGGAATGAAGAAATCAGCGAAGTTCCTCAAAGCAAGCGTGCTCCAGAACCCGGGTAATATGGGCGGCCCTTGCGATGAAAGTAATATCGATCCTGAATATCTAGAAGCGATTCAAGCTGCGGCTTCTGAAGACCCAAGCAGGGATGCGCTGCTCGCCCTTTACCCGATACCTGCTTGCATGGGCGTCTGCCCCAACGTGATGATAAATGAAAGCATGGCCGACGACCTGGCTGCAAAGGCCGAGGCGCTCTTCGAGAAGGCAATGCCTCTTGCCAACCTCGACCAGGAAGTTTCAGACCTTCTCGCGAGGACAACTGAGCGCAAGACGTACCAGCTTAACTCCGAGAAGCGGGGAGAATACCTGCTCACTTACTCGGGCCTGAATACTAGGCTCGACAACGTGCACAGGCTCACGAATGTGAGCGCGCTCAGGAATGCGGTCTACAACGACCTCAACACGCTCGAGGTGCTCTCAAATCAGATAAACAGCTCCATAGAGCTGAAGAACTTCGAGCTTACGGAACAGCTCGTCACGCAGTTCAGGGAGCGCGCAGACTCGCTCGAGGCGCGTCTTTCAAAGCTTGTGCCCACCTACACCAAGGCCGAGCAGGCAAAGCTAAGCGCAGAGCGCGAGCTCATCAGGGCAGAGTTCAACACCGTCCAGGGGGAAACCGATGCGCTGGAAAAGCTTCACGACTATAAGGACGCGAAATACCAGCTCGACTCCAAGTTCGCAGGCACATCCTCGCTCAACGACTTCGCGGTTCTCGAGGTGAACTACACCGAGCTCAGCACAACGCTCGAGGGCTTCAACGACAACCTCGACAGCCTCCACGCCTCCCAAGTGACTACAATACTAAGCGGCACGACAAGGGGCGCCATGATGAACAGCCTTTCGCTCTGGAACGGCATCTCGCCCATGACGCCTGCGCAGATGCGCGAGAATGCGCGCATGATGCCCGCCGTTCTCATAGGCGCGGCCGACCTGGTGGTGGTTCTCCTCTCCCTGGTGGCATTCTTCCTGTTTGCCTTCATAAACAAGCGCATAGTGTGGCGCAAGGACGTGACCATGACGTGGGCAGCAATCTTCCTGGTGCTCTTCGCAATAGTGGGCGCGGCCTCGCTCGGAATCCACCAGCTCGTGCAGGCGCAGTCAGAGCAGCCTACGACCCTCGGACTATTCTACAGCGGCCTTGAGGCCTCCAACGTGTCGGCCGTGAGCTATGACACTGCAAACCTCACGCAGTCGCAGATACTGGCCCTGCAGGCCTGCACAAAGGAGATAAATGCCAAGATGAAGGCGCAGGGCATTGCAATGGACACCTATATGCTGAGCGGCTCCTCCTGCAAGGTAGGCACCGACAGCAAGAGCCTCGAGGACTGCAATACCGCGCTCTCGCAGGTTCCGCACTTCACGCTCAGGTACAATGTGAGGAACAGCACCTCCTTCAGGACCTTCTACGAGTATGCTGCGCTCGTTGAGGGCGATGCGGCCTACATAAAGCAATGCGACATAGCGAAAGTGCTTTAAGTTCGCCCCTCCCAATTCCTACGACGTAATTCGCTGACGTAAGGTGATATCATGGATGCTGAGAAGAGTCCAGGCACGAACAGGTATTGGATAGGGATAGCCATAGTCCTGCTTGCAGTTTTCATTGTGATGCTCTACGTCCTGCCCGGGATGCAGGCCGCGAAGCCGCAGCCCCCGAAAGAGGAGGCGCAGATAACGCTCGACCAGTTCAAGGCAACTTTGCAGGGCGCATCGCTAATCTCTGTCGTGCAGGATCTCAGGAATGTCCCTGACGCCGAATCAAAGCAGGCTGTCCAGTCATGCAGCGTGAACCTTGCGAGCAGCCTCGGTACAATCGGCAAGAACGTCAGCAATTACGCCTATTCTGATGGGGACATCTGCTTTACTTACACGGGCGCGGAAAAAACCGTTTCTGAATGCGAACAGGAAATTAACAAAACCTATGCCCTGATAGTTACCTATGGCACTGCCTCCACAACGCTCTACCGAGACCATGCATCCATCGCAACCAACAAATACTATGGCGGGAACTGTGCGCTGTCTTTCGAAACCATCGAAGAGACTGCCAACATCACGCTTCCCGAAGTGAATCCGAATGCGACAGCTAATGTTGCAAACCTCACAGCCGCGCAGATTTTCGAAAACTGCGCGCCAGCCTACCTATGCGCCAACATGACTGAAGCAGAGCAATACAATGAGTGCCTATACACAATAGCCTACTCTACAGACAAGAATGCCGCCTGCTGCTTCGGCATCTCCTCCGCCACAAGAAAGGACGAATGCATATTTGACACCGCAGACCGCGGCAGGCACGGCAAAAACGAGGACTATTGCCAGTTCGTGCAGACTCCGAAAGACCGCGACTTCTGCTATTTCATTTACGGCGTCAGCCTCATCTATCCGCCCTACTGCGAAAAAATAGGGAATGCAACTGAAAAGGATACCTGCAATTCAGAGGCCCTTGCACGTGCTGCAACGGCACTAGGCGCGGAGTAGGCGGATGGCCGCAGGAAGTTTTTCCACGATGTCCGAGGCCATCAGCGAATAGCCTAGCTCCTCAAAAGCAGTGTCTCCCGCCAGCCCGTTCAAATAAGCTGCAAGGCAGGCCGAATCGAAAGGCCCATGGCCTGCAGCCAGCATCGCACCCGCAACGCCTGCCAGCGTATCGCCTGTGCCGCCGCATGTCATGCCTGCATTGCCCGTCTTATTCAGCGCGCATTTCTTGGAATTCGAAATCACATCTATAGTTCCTTTCAGAAGCACTGTTCCGCCCCTATTTTCCGCCTCTTTCCGCACCTGCCTGCACCGCTCTTCCAAGTCCTCGTCCGGCCTCTTGCCGCTCATGCGTTCGAACTCGACCACGTGCGGGGTGTAGATGGCGCCCGGCTTCCATACGCGGCCTATGCAGTCGGCATCTATGACGAGCGGCTTTTTCCACCTTGCCACAAGCTCAGCCGCAGTTTTCAGCACCCCGGCATCCTTCAGAAGCCCGTTGCCTATTACGAGCGCATCGGTCTTTTCCGAAAGCTCGTCGAACAGCTCAAACGCCTTTTCATTCAGCGAGTCGCCTTCGTAGCCCCACACTATGAAGTCCGGTGAATAGGATGCAACTGTATGCGCAATCCTTTCAGGCACAAGGAGATAGACGAGGTCAGCGCCCGCCCTATATGCAGCGCGCGCCACGAGGGCCGGCGAGCCGTAGTACAGCCAGCTTCCTCCAACAACAAGCAGCTTGCCATTCTGGCCCTTGTGGGCATCTGGAGCGCGCGGCCTAAGCATCTTCTTTGCATTTGTGCGGCTCAGTTCGATTGGCTTCAACCAATCACTTCAGCAATATGCCATTCACAACGCCGTCCTGCCCTACCCTGTTGGTAACCTTCACCTTGCCCAGATCGGTGTCTATAATCGCGCCCTTTGTTATGATGTTCTGCCTTGCGTAGTGCTTGTTGTCCGGGGTCTCGAGCACGGTCCTTATCTTGGCATTCACAACCTTGCCTTCCTTTACGACGTTGGCATAGGCTGCGTGCTTAAGCCTTGTCTTGAACCCGCCTCCGCGCGTGCCCTTCAGCTGGCGCACGTCTTTTTCGCCCGCCTTGGTTGCCGTGAACTCGCCGCCCACATGGCACCTGAGCTTGTCGTGCGAGAGCCTTCTCTTCCCGCCAGTGCCGCCCATCTTCCGGATTCCCCTTCCATGGTAAACGCGCATATTTCCCACCCTACTCTAGTCAATTTTACCTCGATACTTATGACACTATTGCTCACACAAGTGTATTAAAGCTTTCCCGGTTGTCGTGCGGCTACTACTTCTGTTCACTTCCTTCCATACTTGACGTAGAGCACCGCGCCCAGCGCGCCGAAGAGCGGGAACAGCACGAGGCGCGAGACGAGCGTGAAGAGGACGAAGAGCACGTCGAGGTTGGTGTAGGTGGCCAGGCCCATCAGGTTGAGCGCCAGCATGCTCACCTGCGATTCCTTTGCGCCCGCAACCCCTATCACCGCATCGCCTATGAAAACTATGGCTATGAAACTCACAACAAGCGAAACAAGCGCGCCCACAAGGCCCGTCAATGCGCCTATCTTTGCCGCATCCTGGGCCGATAGGTTGCTCTTCA
>NZ_JAUSNF010000053.1 GCF_030646255.1 Candidatus Burarchaeum sp.
TAAATTAATTTTGATTCATATGCTAGCACTCCATGCAAGCAGTGCTCATAGATACCAGCCTCATGCTCGACTGTGCGAAGAGGAAAATCGACATATTCGCCGGGCTAGACGGGCTGATGGAAAGCGCCTGGGAGGCGCGCATATCCGAAGGCGTGATAAGGGAACTGAACGCAAAGGCGCGCATACGCGGGCCGAAGGGCGCCGAGGCAAGGCTTGCGCTCGCAATGCTCGCGGCATGGCGCGGGAAATGCGCGGAAGGCAATGCAACGCGTGAAGGCGATGCAAGCCGCGCGGGGCGCGAAGGCAATGCGGCGCGGGAAGGCTCGGCGGGCAACGTGGCGCGGGAAGGCGCAACGCGCGTGTGCGTTATCGTCGAGGAAAACAAGGGTAATGTTGATGGCTGGCTCCTTGCAAGGGGCAGGGAACTCGGCGCAATAATCTGCACGAATGATGCGGGCGTAAGGATGCGGGCGCGGGCGGCAGGGCTGAAGGTCATTTCAGTGCTGCACAATTCGCGGCTCGGTTATGCCTGAAATTCATGCTGAAAATCTGAGGTGATTCTGATGGACTGGGGAGAACTAGCAAGAACTACTCTGCTGCCTTTCGTCATAGCAATAGTAATAGTGGTAATAGGCCTGCAGTTGCTTTCGCAGGCTTTTGACATCACCACCCTGGCGCTCTATTTCGCGCCCGCAGTCTCGATTCTCGCGCTTCTCTACGGTTTCTACCTCTCGAAGAAAGTGCTCGCGCGCGACACCGGCACGCCCGCAATGCAGAAAATAGCGGGCGCAATACAGCGGGGCTCGGTAGCTTACATCAACCGCCAGTTCAAGACAATCCTGCCATTCACCATCATAATCGCACTTCTGCTTTGGTATGCGCTCGGCATCGGCACTGCCCTGACCTTCCTTCTCGGCGCATTCCTGTCTGGCCTCGCAGGCTATTACGGGATGTATATGGCCGTAAGGGGCAATGTAAGGGCCGCATCAGCCGCAAGACGAAGCCTGCGCGAGGCGCTTGACACCGCATTCTCGGCAGGCACGGTCAACGGCATGCTTATAGTCGGCCTTTGTCTTCTTGGCGTGAGCCTGATTTACGTTGTAAACTACTTCATGTACATCGGCTATGGACAGGAGCGGGTGGCGGCTGAAGCACTCAAAATACTCGTGGGCTTCGGCTTCGGCGCCAACCTAATGGCGCTCTTCATGAGGGTCGGCGGAGGCATCTACACAAAGGGCGCTGATGTGGGCGCTGACCTCGTGGGCAAGATCGAGAAGGGCATGCCTGAGGACGATCCAAGGAACCCGGCAGTAATAGCGGACAACGTGGGCGACAATGTGGGCGACTGCGCAGGCATGGGCGCGGACATTTTTGAATCCTATGCAGTGACTATTGTAGCTGCAATGATTCTGGGCGACATGCTCTTCGGCGTGGCTGGCGTGGCATTCCCGCTCCTTGCGCGCGGCGTGGGCATAATCGCAGCAATCATCGGCACGCTGTTTGTGAAGGCCTTAAAGAACGAGCAGAACCCCATGGGCCCGATAAACCGCGGCTTCTGGCTCGCCGCGCTTTCTGCAGTTATCTTCTGGTATTTCCTAATATCAATGATTTTCCAGTCAAACGTTACCATAAACGGGCAGGCGTTCGACAGGATGAACCTCTTCTATGCCGCTGTCGTGGGCATGGTTGCAACAGTGGTCATAGGCAGGCTGACCGAGTACTACACTGACTCGCGGTACAAGCCGGTGAAAGAAATTGCAAAGGCCGCGACAACGGGTGCGGCCACCACAATCATAAGCGGCCTGGCATATGGCATGCAGAGCACGGTCCTGAGCGTCATAACAGTGGCGCTCACAATCGTAATCTCGTACAACTTTGCAGGCTCCTATGGCATAGCGCTCGCAGGCATGGGCATGCTCGCTACAACAGGCATCATAGTTTCGATGGACACCTACGGCCCGATAGCCGACAACGCGAACGGCATAGGCGAGATGGCCAAGCTCGACAAGAAGGCGCGCAAGGTCATGTCTGCCATGGACGCTGTGGGCAACACCACGAAGGCGCTGACAAAGGGCTTTGCAATCACTTCGGCCGCAGTGGCCGCAGTCGCGCTCTTTGCGACCTATGTTTCCGAGGTCACTTCGACCGCAAAGGCGCTGGGCAACACGGCTCTCGCAAACTCCTTCTCGCTCAACCTCGTAACGCCGCCCGTGTTCGTGGGCCTGCTGCTCGGGGGCATCGTGCCCTTCCTGTTCAGCTCGCTCACCATCAACGCAGTCAGCGTTGCGGCCTATGGCATGATTGAGGAGGTGCGCAGGCAGTTCAAGGCGCATCCCGGCATACTGAAGGGCACGGAAGACCCTGACTATGCTAAGTGCGTTGACATAAGCACGGGCGCAGCGCTGCGCGAGCTCATCGCGCCCGCAATTCTCGCAGTCGCCTCGCCGATTCTCGTGGGCTATCTGCTCGGCGTAGAGGCGCTGGGAGGCTTCCTCGCTGGCGCCATCCTGTGCTCTCTCTTCCTTGCTCTGTTCATGTGCAATGCAGGCGGCGCGTGGGACAATGCCAAGAAGTTCGTCGAGGACGGCAACTATGGCGGCAAGGGAACGCCGACGCATGCGGCGTCCGTCGTCGGAGACACCGTGGGCGACCCGCTCAAGGACACTTCAGGTCCTGCGCTCAACCCACTGATAAAGATATTAAACGTGGTGGCGCTATTGTTCGTAGGCTTTTTCGTAGCCAACTCGCTTAACCTGATAAAGGCAAGCGCCACAGTTGCAGGAGGCGGTGCATAATGGCATATATGCTGTATACAATAAACGACGTCGTGCGCATCCCGCCGAGCATGTTCTCGCTCAAGCTAGAGGACGCGGTGGTCCAGATGCTGCGCGAGAAGTACGAGCGCAAGATGGACAAGGACCTGGGCATCATAATCGCGGTGACAGCTGCGCGCAACATAGGGCTGGGCAAGATAATACCCGGCGACGGCGCCTCGTACCACGACCTAAAGTTCGACGTGCTTTGCTTCATGCCCGACATCAACGAGGTGTTTGACGGCGAGGTGAGCGAGGTTGTGGAGTTCGGCGCGTTCGTGCGCATAGGCCCGCTCGACGGGCTCGTGCACCTCTCTCAGATTACCAACGACTTCCTCTCGTTCGACCGCAAGTCCATGGCTTTCGTGGGCCGCGAGAGCAAGAAAACTTTGAAGAAGGGCGACATGGTGCGCGCAAAGGTCAGCACCGTGAGCATGAAGGGCTCAATACCTGAAAGCAAGATTGGCATGACCATGCGGCCCCTGGGGTTCGGCAAGCTCGAATGGCTGGATGCTGAGGCAAAGGGCGAGGTCAAGCCTATCGCTCCAAGGCGCGAGCGCAAGGAGCAGAAGGAAAGGCAGAGCAAGAAGAAACCCTGATGAGCCTGGCAAACAAAGGTGAACACAAATGACTGAAAAAGCGTGCAAGGCGTGCCATTTCATAATCAGCGAGGGCAGCGCGTGCCCCGTGTGCAGCTCAACAGAACTGAGCGAGCGCTGGGACAGCTATGTGCTCATCTTCGACGCCGAGAAGTCCGAGCTCGCGAAGAAGCTGAACGCAAAGACCAACGGCAAGTATGCCGTAAGGATAAAATGAAGCGACCCTCGCCTGCGGCTCAGCAATCTGCGCGGCCACGGCAATCCGGGCGCCTGCGTTTTGTTGCAAATGAGGCAGCCCTCCTGGTCGGCGAGTCGCTCGTTATAGCTGAGCTTCACATAGGCTACGAGCAGAAGCTCTTCCCGCAGACCGACATGTTTTTTACTGACAAGCTCATCGCGCGCGTGCGCGCGCTTTTGCACCAGACGGGCGCAAAGCAGCTCATAGTGAATGGCGATGTGAAGGACAGCGTAACGGGCGTGACGCCCGAGGAAGGCCGCGAGCTATCAAAATTCTTTGAAGGCATCGGCGTTCCGGCAGCCATCGTAAAAGGCAACCATGACGGCGGCATTGAACGGCATGTACACGATGCCTGCATCGAGCAGCAGGGCGGCCTGCGCGTTGGCACAGTTGCAATATTCCATGGCAATAGCTGGCCTGCAGAAGAACTTCTGAAGGGCGCAAAAACGCTTGTAGTGGCGCACATGCACCCCTGCGTTGAGCTCGGCGGCAAGAGGCAGGCATGCTGGCTCGCAGGAAAGTTGAGCGAGAAGGCAAAGGGCAAGGTGCCCAACTGGCGCTCGCTCAATGTCATCGTCATGCCGGCATTCAGCCAGCTCGTCGGCTGCATGGCTGTTAACGGCAAGAAAATGGCAGGCTTGCGGAGCGGCGGGCCTTTGCTCAGGCATGAAATGTTTAAATTAGATGAAGCGCAAGTATACCTGCTCGATGGCACATGCGTCGGCAGCGTAAAAGATTTGCGATTTTGAATCAGGGGTGATTGGATGGGTAGTAGAGGCAGAGATCGATTGATAACATGTACTAGCTGCGGAAGGACGCTGCCGCGCGGCAAGGCGGTCAGCTACGAAAGGCGCGTGGTCTTCAGCACAGACCTGCGCACAGCCGATGACGTCAAATACTTCGACACCCGCGAGGAGCACTACTGCCCGAGCTGCGGCAAGAGCAAGGGAATTTACGAGAAGAAGAAAAGGCAGGCGATGCAGAAGTACAACACAAGGCCGGCGTAAAGCATGCCTCGGCGTAATCTCGGGCGTCATAGCTTTCTGCCTAGGGTAGGATTTCGTGCTTGCATATATCCCTGAATTTCCTGTCTTCTTCAGGGCTTGGGTTTCCGTCCGCATCTAAGATGGGCGTCCATGTAACGGGGTCCCTTTTCACATCTTCTTTCACTGAGTCAACATCTATGTAATCGCAAATAGCCTCGTCCTGCAGTGCAACCGCAACCATGTAGAAGCACTGGTCCCTCAGCAGCATGTTGCCGCTCTCTTCTTCATTAAGCGCCGTGTTGCCCTTTATCTTGTCGCAGAGCTGAACCGCAGTTCCCTGCAGCGAGGCATCCCCGCTTTCAGCCCTTCTCAC